>NZ_JBIGHW010000079.1:0-288 GCF_043555875.1 Pelomonas margarita
AACGAATGGACGGGCCCGGCGGGCGAAACGGTGCTGTCCTTCAGCGTGCTGACACAGACCGCCGACGGCCATGAGCTGTTCCGCCACCTGGCCCTGCCCGGCCAGGCGCCGCGCATGCCCGTCATGCTGCCGGCCACGGCGCTGCTGCTCTGGCTGGATGGCGGACTGAAGGACGCCGAACGACTGCTGCAGCGGCCACCCACCGAGCCGCTGAAGGCTGGGTCCGAGGCTGGCGCCGCGGCCACCCCGCGCGAGCCGGCCAGCTGGTCGGTGCTGCCCGACATGTTT
>NZ_JBIGHW010000080.1:0-285 GCF_043555875.1 Pelomonas margarita
ATCGAACTGCCGCGGACATGATCCACGCGCTCCAGCACCGCGCTCTTGAGGTTGTCGTACAGGGCGACCCTCGGACAGCCGTTGAAGGCGATGAAGGCCTCGACATGGCCGCGCAGGAAGCTGTCCATGCGGGCGTCCAGGAAGAAGCGCAGGAAGATTGCGTATTCCACTGATCGCGGACACCCATTCCAGGCTGATCGCGGACAGTGTTCCAGGCGATCGCGGACACCCTGAGTGGGGTGCCTGAGTGACGGGCCGGATGGTAGGTCAACTGTCCGCCATCAA
>NZ_JBIGHW010000081.1:0-284 GCF_043555875.1 Pelomonas margarita
GGCCACGCCAGCATGTCGGGGGTGTTCTACCTGACACTGGGCGTGCTGCTCGCGCAGCGCCACGGCCGGCGACCGCAGCGGCTGTTCCTGCTGGGCGCGGCGGCGCTGCTGGCGGGGCTGATCGGCGCCAGCCGCGTGGTGCTGGGCGTGCACTGGGCCAGCGACGTGCTGGCCGGCTGGGCCTTCGGCGCGGACTGGGCCGCGCTGTGGTTCTACCTGGCCACGCGGCTGCGCGACGCGCGACGGCCGCACTGACACCCTGCTTAAACAGGGTGTGAACGGCT
>NZ_JBIGHW010000082.1:0-283 GCF_043555875.1 Pelomonas margarita
GCCAGGCGCACCATCTGGCGTGCGGCCACCAACTCGGTGGCCATGTCGGCGATGCGGAACTGCAGCGCCTGCAGGCTGGCCAGCGACTGGCCGAATTGGCGGCGGTCGTGCAGGTAGCGGCGCGCGGCATCCAGCGCGCCCTGCGCGGCGCCCACCGAGCAGGTGGCGATGTTGATGCGCCCGCCGTCCAGCCCTTCATCGCGAGCTTGAAGCCCTCGCCTTCGGCGCCCAGCAGCGCCTCCGCGCCGACGCGCACGCCGTCGAACGCGATGGTGCGCGGCGG
>NZ_JBIGHW010000083.1:0-281 GCF_043555875.1 Pelomonas margarita
CCTACGCCGACGCGATCGCCAACGCCCGTGGCAGCGTGGACATCCTCTGTCCCTACTTCTACCCCGGCCAGCGCATCCGCCAGGCGCTGCGCAGCGCGGTCGACCGGGGCGTGCGTGTGCGCCTGCTGCTGCAGGGCAAGCTGGACTACCGGCTGGCCGGCTGGGCCGCCGAGGCGCTGTACGCCGAGCTGGTCGGCCATGGCGTGGAGATCTACGAATACACGCCGGCCTTCTTGCATGCCAAGGTGGCTGTGGTGGACGGCATCTGGGCAACGGTGGGC
>NZ_JBIGHW010000084.1:0-274 GCF_043555875.1 Pelomonas margarita
GAACGCTGCCGGGTGAGCAGGCGCAGGTCGATTGGGCTCACCTCGGCCATCTGCAGATCGGCCGCGCACGGCGCCCGCTGATGGCCTTCGTCATGGTGCTCAGCCACTCGCGCATGATCTTCCTGCGCTTCTTCCTGGACGCCCGCGTGGACAGCTTCCTGCGCGGCCATGTCGAGGCCTTCATCGCCTTCAACGGCTGTCCGAGGGTCGCCCTGTACGACAACCTCAAGAGCGCGGTGCTGGAGCGCGTGGATCATGTCCGCGGCAGTTCGAT
>NZ_JBIGHW010000085.1:0-267 GCF_043555875.1 Pelomonas margarita
TCACGCTGCCGGGTGCGTCCAGCATTCCCGCGCCTGACGCCAACCACATCCGCATGTCCGCCGACTGCGGCCGCCGCATCGTGCAGATGGTGTGGGACGACCTGACGCCGGCCCGGCTGCTCAGCAAGGGCAGCTTCGCCAACGCCATCGCCGTCGCGATGGCCATGGGCTGCAGCACCAACGCCATCATTCACCTGGTCGCCATCAGCCGCCGGGCGAATCTCGCCGTCACGCTGGACGACTTCGACACGGCCAGCCGCCACATCG
>NZ_JBIGHW010000086.1:0-267 GCF_043555875.1 Pelomonas margarita
TGGCCCCGCTGTTCGCCCGCAAGGCCCGCATGGGCAAGTCCCGCGAGGACGCAGACATGTTTGGCCCCACGCTAGTGGTGGCCGCCGGCGGCGTGAGCCGCGCGGGCCGCCCGCGCCTGCCGATCCGGCTGATGGTCTCCCTGCTGTACCTCAAGCACGCGTTCAACGAGAGTGATGAATCCGTCGTCGAGCGATGGAGCGAGAACGTGGTCTGGCAGCTCTTCAGCGGCATGGAGTACTACCAGAGCAAGCTGCCCTGTGACGCCA
>NZ_JBIGHW010000087.1:0-255 GCF_043555875.1 Pelomonas margarita
TCAAGGCGCAAGTTCTGGCCGAGTGCCAAGCGCCTGGCGCTTCGGTGGCGGCCATCGCGCTGGCGCACGGCCTCAACGTCAACCTCGTGCGCAAGTGGCTGGTCGGCCGTGGCATCAAGCGTGCCGGACTGTCTGCACCGAGGACCGTGGCTCCCATGCCTGCAGCCGTGACGCCGCCGACAGCTGCGGCGCTGCAGTTCATTCCTGTGGCGCTTGCGCCCGAGGCGACGGCCACTGACCCCGCCTCAGCGCCCG
>NZ_JBIGHW010000088.1:0-255 GCF_043555875.1 Pelomonas margarita
CTTGTTCCTGCACGAAGTCCTCGAAAGCGGTCATCTCGACAGCCTCGTCGGCGATCTCGTCGGCCAGGTGGGCCGGGATGACGATGACGCCTTCGGCATCACCGACGATGACATCGCCCGGGAACACGGGCGCGTCGCCGCAGCCGATGGGCTCGTTGAGGGCGATGGCCTGGTGCAGCGTCAGGTTGGTGGGGGCGCTGGGGCGCGCGTGGTAGGCCGGCATCGTGTACCTGGCGATGTCGGGGCTGTCACGAA
>NZ_JBIGHW010000008.1:0-232865 GCF_043555875.1 Pelomonas margarita
AGGCTGAGAAGTACCTGGTGCTTGCCACGCTCAACCTCGTGGAGTGCATCGCCTTCGTCGGATCGGTCTCAGCAGTCAGATAGCTTCGCGCCCCGAACTGGTCAAGGTGGCGCGACTGGACGCTCACCATGTGGCTGTCGGCCGAGCCCATCGACATGCGTGCTGGCACCGAGCGACTGCTCGCCCGCGTCGTACAGGTATTCGGTGTCGCTCAGGCCCACCACGGCTACCTCTTCGCCAATGCGCGCGGCACGCGCATCAAGCTGCTCGTGCACGACGGTTTCGGCATCTGGTGCGCTGCCCGGCGACTCAATGCCGGCCGCTTCGTGTGGCCGGTGACAGCCAACGTCACGCCCTCGCTGGCGCTCACACCGGCGCAGTTCGACGCGCTGGTGTTGGGCCTGCCCTGGCAGCGCCTGCCCGAGCTGAGCGCCATCATGCGGGCCTGAGCAATGCGCGCACGTCGGCCGTGAATCGGTTGACAGTGCATGTGCCGATCGCTCCCATCGGCGAGCTCTGGCACGATGCCACGCATGCTTGGCATGCGTGGTCTCCCTCCCAACAGTCCTCAGGGCCTCTCGCCCGAGGTCGCCGCGCTCATCGCTCAGCTGCAGCAGCAGGTGCAAGACCAGGCGCAGCAGCTGTCAGAGCATGACGAGACCCTCGCGGCGCGAGATATCGAACTCGCCCAGCGCGACGCGCTGCTGCAGCGCAAGGACCGCGAGATCGCCCTGCGCGAGGCCAAGATCGAGAAGATCAACTTCGAGCTGGCCCGCTTGAAGCGCTGGACCTACGGGGCGAAGTCCGAGGCCATGAACGCTGACCAGCGGCGTCTCTTCGAAGAAACCTTGGCCGAGGACGAAGCCGCGCTGCAGGCCCAGCTGGAGCAGCTGCGCCGTGAAGCCGAGGCTGCTGCTGCCGCCGCGGCTGGCACCAAGCCCAAGGCGCCGCGCAAACCGCGTCGCCAGGCTCTGCCGGAGCACCTGCGTCGCGTCGAGCATCGCCATGAGCCCGACAGCACCGACTGCCAAGACCAGGACTGTGGACGGCCCATGAAGCGCATCGGTGAGGACGTCACTGAGCGGCTGGACATCGTGCCCGCCGAGTTCTTCGTTCACCGTCACATCTACGGCAAGTGGGCGTGCCGGCACTGCCAGGTCCTCAGGCAGGCGCCGAGCGTGCCGGAGATCGTCGAGAGCGGCATTGCGGCCAGCGGGCTGCTGGCGCACACGGCCATCAGCCGCTTCGTGGATCACGTGCCGTACTACCGGCAGGAGAGCATCAACGCGCGCTCTCGCGTGCACACCCCGCGCTCGACATTGGCGGCCGGGACGGGTCAGGTGGGCGCGGCGCTGGAGCCGCTGTACGAACTTCACAAGCGCTTCATCCTCGATTGCCGTGTCGTGCACGCCGACGAGACGCCGGTGGCCTTGTTGGACCCCGGAGCAGGCAAGACGCGCCGGGCCTACATGTGGGCCTACGCGCGAAGTTGGCACGACGCGGCGCCAGGCGTCATCTACGAGTTCTGTCGAGGACGCGGCGCTCAATACCCGGTCGCGTTCCTGAACGGCGACGAGAGGCTCGGCGAGCGACGATGGTCGGGAACGCTGCTCACCGACCGCTATGGCGCGTACGACACCGTCGTGGACCCGCAGCATTTCCCCGGGCGCATCAGCGCGGCATGCGCTGCCCACGCGCGCCGGAACTTCGAAGAGCTGACGAAAGACGGCACGAGCCCCGTGGGGCTGGACGCGCTGCGCAGGTTCGCTCGCATCTACCAAGTCGAGGGGGAGCTCAAAGACCTCAGCGACGACGAGCGCCGAGCTCAGCGACAGCGCCTGGCCAAGCCGTTATGGGACGAGCTGCGCCAGTGGCTGGAACTCGAGCGGCGCGTGGTTGCAGACGGCAGCGCGACGGCCAAGGCCATCAACTACACGCTGGGCCACTGGACCGCGCTCACGCACCACCTCGAGGACGGCGCCGTGGCGCTTGATAACAACCACTTGGAACGGCAGATCAAACCGTGGGCCATGGGGCGCAAGGCATGGCAGTTCGTGGGCAGTGAACTCGCAGGCCAGCGCGCCGCCATCATCATGAGCCTGGTGCAGTCGGCGCGCCCGAACGGGCATGAGCCCTGGGCCTACCTGCGCGACGTGCTGGAGCGGCTGCCAACGCAGCTCAACGGCCGTCTCGAAGAGCTGCTGCCGCATCGGTGGCAACTCCGATCGAGCGTCGTCACATGAACAACCTCGAGATCTTGATCGAGGACGGTGGCGACGTCTCTATCGGCCCAGAGGATGGCTATCCCTTCGTTGCGATTGCGCGTGACGCCGAAAATGTCGTCGCCCTGCTCGTACGCGAAAAAGGTGAAGCGCTGACCGCGTTGCTGCGTCGTCTTGATCGCGCCGTCGGCAAGTTCTTCGAGAACGGCGAGGTTGTTGACGAGGTCTACGACCTACCATTCACCACGCCCACTTCACCAAGGTGAGATAGCTAGCCGCTCAGTACCGATCTTCAAGATGGTCTGACCAGACGCTCACGCCGACCGAAAACTGGGCTCAAAGTTCGGTCGGCGCCAACAGGTCAAGCGCATCCTGCGCAAGTACAAGTACCCGCCGGACATGCAGGACGCGGCGGTGGAGTTGGTGCTGCAGCAGGCGCAGGCGTTGGGGGAGAGCTGGTCATAGCCAGTCAAAAACGCGGGCCATGTCCCAATGGTCGTTTCGCCGCACCATCAAAACGGCCAGGGCCACGCATGGGCCAAGTCTGGGCCACAGATGGGCCATGGAGCCAGAAACGACAAAGCCCGCACTTGGCGGGCTTTGCTAAGTCCTTGTCGGACTTGGTATTTCTTGGTTGCGGGGGCCGGATTTGAACCGACGACCTTTGGGTTATGAGCCCAACGAGCTACCAGACTGCTCCACCCCGCGACTGAAGCTGGCAGTATAGCGCACTTTTTGCGTCGCGCACAAGAACTTCGAAAATACCTCAGACCATGCTCCGCTGTTGCGCCATCACAGGCCCTGACCCCTCCATGCCGCCACACCGCAGGCAGTCGTTCTGAATCTCAAACGCGTGATGCCGCAGCCCTGAAAAAAGTGACCGTCGCGCCCTACGACTCAAGAGAGCCCAGCCCGTCGCCGAGGCACTCAAGCAGTAGCTCGACGAGTACTGGCAGAAGGTCGCGCTGCTGCCTTGCACCGCGCTCAGCGCCCAGGTGCTGCCGCGCGCGCTGGGCGTGCCCCGCTTGTTGAGCTGGTGGACGATGTGCTGCACGCTGTGCCCATCGACGAACTGCTCGAAGACCCAGCGCACCACCGCCGCTTCGGTCTCGTCGATGACCATGCGCCGGCTCTGCCCGTCCTCGGCGACGGCGCTCGTGCATCCGTAGACCCGGCCGCCAGCGTGGAAGCCGCGTTCGAACTGCCCGGCCAGGCCGCGATGCGTTCTCTCGCGGAGATCATCGAGATACAGCGCGTTCACCAGGCCACGCGCGATGCGCATGACCTTGCGGCCTTTGGTCTCGGTGTCGTAGCTATCGGCCGTGCCGATGAAGCGCACGCCGCGATGCTCCCCGTTCCCCTTGTAACTGCTGTCCGTGGCTCCCCGGCTTTGTCGTTTCTGTGCTTTGAGCCGATGGTCGTGTCGTCGCGGCTTTGGGTTCGATGGCTTGCTGCATCGGCTGCGCGGATACATCCACATCGTCTGCAGCATGGCTGCCGGGGCAGGCTCATGAAGTGCGCGTGGTCGGACAGCGCAGGCGCGAGACTCGTGGCGGCATCCGCGCGGGTTCGATGCCTGGCGGGTATCGAACCCGTCCCAAGCAGTCTTGGACGTCCGCAGGGCCGCTCCCTAGGATGCCTGTCGATGTTGCGCCGGACGGGCGGTGCCTTGCACCGGCACGGCGCAGCGCCAGGAGACACAAGCATGATCGACAAAAGGACGGCGTCCGCAGCGGCGGCACTGGCCGATGTGCGCGATGGCGCCACGGTGATGATCGGCGGCTTCGGCACCGCCGGCCTGCCCAATGAACTGACCGAGGCGCTCATCGACGGCGGCGCGCGCGATCTCGTCATCGTCAACAACAACGCGGGCAACGGTGACACCGGTCTGGCGGCACTACTGGCCGCCGGCCGCGTGCGCAAGATCATCTGCTCCTTCCCGCGACAGGCCGACAGCCATCATTTCGACGCGCTCTACCGCGCTGGCCGCATCGAGCTGGAACTGGTGCCCCAGGGCAACCTGGCCGAGCGCATCCGCGCGGCGGGCGCCGGCATAGGCGGCTTCTTCACGCCCACCGGCTACGGCACGGTGCTGGCCGCAGGCAAGGAGACGCGCGAGATCGACGGCCGCATGTACGTGCTGGAGTCACCCATCAGGGCGGACGTCGCCCTCATTAAGGCCGAGCGCGGCGACCGCTGGGGCAACCTGAGCTACCGCATGACGGCCCGCAACTTCGGCCCCATCATGGCCATGGCGGCCACCACCACCATCGCCAGCGTCCACGAGATCGTCGAACTCGGCGCGTTGGACCCAGAGGCCATCGTCACGCCGGGCCTCTTCGTGCAGCGCCTGGTGCTCGTGCCGCGCGCCGCCACGCGCGCGGGCGGCTTCAAGCAGGCGGCCTGAAGGAGATCCCATGACTGAACTTCTGAACGGCGTGCGCCGATGGACGCGCGACGAGATGGCCGCCCGCGTGGCCGCCGACATCCCCGACGGCGCCGTCGTCAATCTCGGCATCGGCCTGCCCACGGCCGTGGCCAACCACCTGGGCGCTGGCAAGGAGGTGGTGCTGCACTCCGAGAACGGCGTCATCGGCATGGGCCCCGCGCCCGCAGCCGGCGAGGAGGACTACGACCTCATCAACGCCGGCAAGCAGCCCGTCACGCTGTTGCCGGGTGGCTGCTTCTTTCACCATGCCGACAGCTTCGCGATGATGCGCGGCGGTCACCTCGACTACTGTGTGCTCGGCGCCTTCCAGGTGTCAGCCGGCGGCGACCTCGCCAACTGGCACACCGGTGCGCCCGACGCTATTCCCGCCGTGGGCGGCGCGATGGACCTGGCCATCGGCGCCAAGAAGACCTTCGTGATGATGGACTACCTCACCAAGGCCGGCGAGGCCAAGCTGGTGCCTGCTTGCACCTGCCCGCTTACCGGCATGGCGTGTGTGAGCCGCCTCTACAGCGACCTCGCGCTGATCGAAATCATGCCGCAGGGGCCGGTCGTCGTGGAACTCGCCCCGGGCCTCAGCCTGAGCGCGTTGCAAGCCCTGACCCCCGGCGTTCACCTGCTGGCCGCCCACACGCTGACGGAAGCCGCATGACCCGCCACGCCTACATTTGCGACGCCCTGCGCACGCCCTTCGGCCGCTACGGCGGCAGCCTCTCCGGTGTGCGCGCCGACGACCTCGGCGCCGTGCCGCTGCGCGCGCTGATGGCACGCCACCCGCAGCTGGACTGGGAAGTCGTGACCGATGTGATCTACGGCTGCGCCAACCAGGCCGGTGAAGACAACCGCAACGTGGCCCGCATGTCGGCTCTGCTGGCCGGCCTGCCCATGGCTGTGCCGGGCGCCACGGTCAACCGGCTGTGCGGTTCGGGCATGGATGCCGTGGGCAGCGCCGCCCGCGCCATCAAGAGCGGCGAGGCCGGCTTGATGATTGCCGGCGGCGTGGAGAGCATGAGCCGCGCCCCCTTCGTGATGCCCAAGGCCGAGAGCGCCTTCAGCCGCGCCAACGCGGTGTACGACACCACCATCGGCTGGCGCTTCGTCAACAAGCTGATGAAAGCCCAGTACGGCGTGGACGCCATGCCCGAAACGGCCGAGAACGTGGCCACCGACTTCCGTATTGGCCGTGAAGACCAGGACCTGATGGCGCTCGCCTCACAACGCAAGGCCGTCGCGGCGCAGCAGGCCGGCGTGTTCGACAGCGAGATCACGCCCGTCAGCGTGCCGCAGAAGAAGGGTGACGCCCTGTTGGTGGCGAAGGACGAGCATCCACGCGACACGTCTCTCGACACGCTGGCCAAGCTCAAACCCGTGGTGCGGCCAGACGGCACCGTCACCGCTGGCAATGCCTCCGGCGTGAACGACGGCGCCTGCGCGCTGCTGCTGGCCGACGAGGCCAGCGCCGCGCGCCACGGCCTCACGCCGCGCGCCCGCGTGGTGGCCATGGCCACGGCCGGTGTGGCGCCGCGCATCATGGGCATCGGCCCGGCGCCGGCCACGCTGAAGGTGCTGGCCCAGGCGGGCCTCACGCTGGACCAGATGGACGTCATCGAGCTCAACGAGGCCTTCGCCGCGCAAGGCCTGGCCGTGCTGCGCCAGCTCGGCCTGCGCGATGACGACCCGCGTGTGAACCCCAACGGTGGCGCGATTGCGCTGGGTCATCCGCTCGGTGCCAGCGGCGCCCGGCTCGTGATGACGGCCGTGAACCAGCTGCAGCGCAGCAGCGGCCGCTACGCGCTGTGCACGATGTGCATCGGCGTGGGGCAGGGCATTGCCGTCATCGTGGAGCGGGTGTGAGCAAGGCCGACCTGCATCACGATCTGCTGCTGCCCGCGGGCGGCACGCCGTCGGGCCTCACGCTCATGCTCAGCCATGCGCTGGGCTGCGACCTGCGCATGTGGGACGACCTGAGCGCTCACCTGAGCGCCCAGGGCCACCGCGTGCTGCGCTACGACCAGCGCGGCCACGGCCGCAGCGCGGCGCCGCCCGGGCCGTACACGATGGCGATGCTGGCCGACGACGCGGCTGCGTTGATCGAACGCCTGGGCGTGGGCCCGGTGGTATGGGTGGGCCTCTCCATGGGCGGCATGGTGGGGCAGGAACTCGCGCTGCGCCACCCGCGCGCCGTGCGCGCCCTGGTGTTCGCGAACACGACCTCAGGCTATCCGCCCGAGGCCCAGGCCGGCTGGGCGCAGCGCATCGAGGGCATCCGCCAGGGCGGCCTGGAGGCGGTGGTGGATGGTGCCTTGCAGCGCTGGCTCCACCAGGGCTTCCGTACCGCGCACCCGGGCACCGTCGCGCTGTGGCGGGAACGCGTGTTGCGGTGCGACGCCGCCGGCTACATCGCCTGCTGCGAGGCGATCAGCCAGGTCGACACCACGCGGCGCCTGCCGGCCATCGGCGTGCCGGCGCTCGTCATCGCCGGTGAGCTGGACGCCGGCACGCCGCCCGCCATGGCCGAGCGCATCGCCGATGCCATCCCGGGCGCGCTGCTCGTCGTGCTGCCGGGCGCTTCACACCTGAGCGTGCTGGAGCAGCAGGCCGCCTTCGCCACCGCGGTGGACACCTGGCTCGCCGGGCTGCCACGAGGCTGAGTGTGCTGGCCGCGCTCCGCCGCGACGCCTCGCTGTCGGCCATTGCCGCCGGCTTCCTGGCGGTGTTGATCTCCTACGCCGGGCCGCTGGTCATCGTGTTCCAGGCTGCGCAGGCCGCCCAGGTGTCGCCCGAGATGACGGCGTCGTGGGTCTGGGCCATCTCGGTGGGCGCGGGCTTGAGCGGCATCGTGCTGAGCCTGTGGCTGAAGGCGCCGGTCATCACCGCGTGGTCGGCGCCCGGCACGGCGCTACTCATCACGCTTTTCCCGGGGTTGTCGCTGAACGAAGCCGTGGGCGCCTACCTGACGGCGGCCGTACTCATCGGCCTCATTGGCTTCACGGGCAGCCTCGACCGCCTCATGCGCCACCTGCCACCGGCCATTGCCAGCGGCATGTTGGCCGGCATCCTGTTCCAGTTCGGCGCGCGGGCGTTCAAGGCCGTGGAGGCCGCGCCCCTGCTGGGCCTTGGCATGTTGGCCGGCTACCTCGTGTTCAAGCGGCTGTGGCCGCGCTATCACGTGGTGGCGGTGCTGGTGCTGGGGCTTGTGCTGACGGCGGCCCTCGGGCAATGGCCCGAGCGCGCGCTGACGTGGCAGTTGGCCGCGCCGAAGTTCATCTCGCCCGCATGGTCCTGGGCGTCGGCGCTGAGCCTGGCGCTGCCGCTGGTGCTCGTCAGCCTGTCGGGCCAGTTCCTGCCCGGTATGGCCATCCTGCGCTCGGCGGGCTACACCACGCCAGCCCGGCCCATCCTTGCGGTGACCAGCCTCGGGGCGCTGCTGACGGCGCCGTTCGGCGGCGTCACGACGGTGCTGGCCGCCATCACGGCGGCACTGTGCACCGGCCGCGAGGCCCATGCCGACCCGTCACGGCGCTACGTGGCCGGGGTGGCCAATGGCGTGTTCTACCTGTTGGCGGGCAGCCTGGGGGGCAGCCTCATTGCGCTCTTCCTGGCGCTGCCGCCGGCGCTGGTGGCGGTGCTGGCAGGGCTGGCGCTGCTGGGCGCTATCGGCGCCAACTTGACCGCGCTGGTGCAGGACGCTGCCCACCGCGAGGCCGGCCTCATCACCTTCCTGGCGACCGCCTCGGGGCTTAACTTCCTGGGGCTGGCTTCGGCCTTCTGGGGCGTGGTGTTCGGCGGCGCGGCCTATGTGCTGCTGAGGCCCTCGCGCGCCTGAGCCTCGGCCGCCTGGCGCGCGGCGAGTGCGGCGCGCTGCTCGGCGTAGATCTCGTCGATGAGCTGGCGCATCAGCGTGATGTCGGCTGACTGATCCTGCAGCCGCGTGCTCATGATGATGGGCGACACGGCCTGCGGCTCGGCCAGCGGGCGGTAGACGACCTCGTCGGGCCGCAGGCGATGCACGCTGGCGGGCACCACGCACAGGCCCATGCCGGAGGCCACGAGGCCGAGCGCGGTCTGCATCTCCTGCACCTCCAGCACGCTGGCCGGCTCCAGCGCCAGGTCGCGTAGCAGCGACAGCACCTGGTCGGCATAGCTGGGGCGTGGCGTGCGCGGGTAGACGAGCAGCGGGTGCGGAGCGACCTCGTGAAGCGTCAGTGGGCCCTCGTCGCGTGCGAGCTCATGCTCGCCGGGAATGGCCACCACGAGGCGCTCCTCGCGCAGGATCTCGCGCTTGATGGACGGGTCGTCCAGCCGCACGCGACCGAAACCCACGTCGATGCGTCCGGTCTTGAGCGCCTCGATCTGCTCGACGGTGCTCATCTCGGTCAGCGCGAGTTCGGTCTGCGGGCTGGCCGCGCGGAACTTGCGCACCAGCAGCGGCAGCGCGCCATACATCGTCGACGACACGAAACCCACCACCAGCCGCCGCTCCAGCTGTGCGATGCGTTTGGTGGAGCGCACCGCCTGCGCCGCCTGCTCCAGCAGCCGCGTGGCGTGGCCGTAGAAGAAGCGCCCGGCGTCGGTGAGCTTCAGCGGCCGTGAGCCGCGCTCGAACAGCGGCGTGCCCAGCTCCTCCTCCAGGTCCTGGATCTGGCGGCTCAGCGGCGGTTGGGAGATGTGCAGCCGCTCGGCAGCGCGGGTGAAGTTCTGCTCGTCGGCAACCGCGACGAAGTATTTGAGGTGGCGGAAGTCCATGGGGGTCCCCAGCTGGGGCATCGTCTATTCAATACCTAAGGGGTATCAAGGCAGTCTAAGACGGTCTTGGACGGCGGGCAAGGCGCTTCCTACCATCACTTCACTTTCCCTTCATGACACCGCCCACCATGTCGTCCAGCCCCCGTATCCACGCCGTCGAGACCTTGCTGGTGGATGTGCCGACGATCCGCCCGCACCGCCTGTCGGTGGCAACGATGAACCACCAGACGCTGGTGCTGGTGCGCCTTCAATGCTCCGACGGCATTGAAGGCTGGGGCGAGGCTACCACCATCGGCGGCCTGGCCTATGGCGAAGAGAGCCCCGAAAGCATCAAGGCCAACATCGACACCTACATCGCGCCGCTGCTGGAAGGGCAGGACGCCAGTGCCGTGGCTCAGCAACTCGCCCGCGTGGCGAGCCAGGTGCAGGGCAACCGCTTTGCCAAGTGCGCGATCGAGACGGCGCTGTACGACGCGCAGGCGCGGCGCCTCGGGGTGCCCTTGAGCGAACTGTTCGGCGGCCGCGTGCGCAGCAGCCTGCCGATTGCCTGGACGCTGGCCAGCGGCGACACCGCCCGCGACATTGCCGAGGCCGAGAAGATGCTGGACCTGCGCCGCCACAACATCTTCAAGCTCAAGATCGGCCTGCGCGCGGTGCGCGACGACGTGGCCCACGTGGCCGCCATCAAGGCCGCGCTGGGCGCCCGCGCCAGCGTGCGGGTGGATGCGAATCAGGCGTGGTCGGTCACGGAGGCGCTGGATGGCATGCGCGGCCTGGCCGATGCGGGCGTGGACATGGTGGAGCAGCCCATCGTCGCGCATGACAAGCTGGGCCTGAAGCGCCTGACCGACGCGAACATCATCCCCATCATGGCCGATGAGGCCCTGCACGGCCCGCGCGATGCCTTCGAGGTGGCTGCGGCGCAGGCGGCGGACATCTTCGCGGTGAAGATCAACCAGTCCGGCGGCCTGCGCGGCGCGGCCCGTGTGGCTGCCATTGCCGAGGCGGCCAACATCGCTTTGTACGGCGGCACGATGCTGGAAGGCGCCGTGGGCACCATGGCCTCGGCCCAGCTGTTCAGCACCTTCGGCGAGCTGGCCTGGAGCACCGAACTCTTTGGTCCGCTGCTGCTGACCGAGGAAATCCTGCAGGAGCCCCTGCAGTACCGCGACTTCGCGCTGCAGCTGCCCACCACGCCGGGCCTGGGCATCACGCTGGACACCGACAAGCTCAAGCGCCTGCGTCGCGCCTGAACCCCCACCCGAGGACACCGCCATGCTGTTCAAAGTCGAGATGACTGTGCGCCTGCCGGCCACGATGCCCGCCGCCGAAGCCGATGCGCTGAAGAAAACCGAGCGCGAGGTCGCCCAGGGCCTGATGCGCGATGGCACGTGGCGCCACCTGTGGCGCGTGGCGGGCCGCTACGCCAACGTGAGCATTTTTGATGTGGACAGCGTTGAGCAGCTGCACCAGCTGCTGTCGGGGCTGCCGCTCTTTCCGTACATGGACGTCGAGGTGGTGCCGCTGTGTCGCCACCCGTCGTCCATCCGTGACGACGACCGCTGATTCCAACCCCCATACCGACACCAGGAGACAAACCATGAATGCCCAACAGATCGACACCCTGCTCGACCGCTTTGAAACCACCGGCGTGACCGGCCCGGGCAACGCCCGCGTGAAGACCGTGGTGCGCCGCCTGCTGCGCGACCTGATGCTCGCGATGGAAGACCTGGACATCCAGCCCGAGGAGTTCTGGGCTGGCCTGAACTACCTCGGCCAGGCGGGCGCCCGCGGCGAGCTGGGCCTGATCGTGCCGGGCATCGGCCTGGAGCATTTCATCGACCTGCGCATGGACGAGGCCGAAGCCCGCGCCGGCCTGAAGGGCGGCACGCCGCGCACCATCGAGGGCCCGCTGTACGTGGCCGGCGCGCCGGTCTGTCAGGGCGAGGCGCGCATGGATGACGGCACGCTGCCGGGCGAGGTGGTGCTCATGTCGGGCGTGGTGCGCGGTGCCGATGGCAAGCCGCTGGCCGGCGCCAAGGTGGAAGCCTGGCATGCCAACCACCTGGGCAATTACTCCTACTTCGATCCGTCGCAAAGCGCGTTCAACCTGCGCCGCACCATCGTGACCGACGCGAACGGCCGCTACCAGTTCCGAAGCATCATGCCGCTGGGCTACAGCGTGCCCCCGGGCGGCTCCACCGAGCAGCTGCTGAACCTGCTGGGCCGCCACGGCCACCGCCCGGCGCACATCCACTTCTTCGTTAGCGCCCCTGGCCACCGCAAGCTCACCACGCAGATCAACATCGAGTCCGACCCGCACCTGTGGGACGACTTCGCATTCGGCACCCGCGAGGGCCTGGTGCCGCCGGTGCGCACCAACGCCGACCCGGTCGCGATGCAGGCGCTGGGCGTGGACCAACCCTTCCACGAGATCAGCTTCGACTTCGACCTCCTGAGCGATGAAGTCAAGGCCCCCGCCACCGACTTCGCCCGCCCGCGCGCCGCCGCCTGACGCGCCACACCTCCCACGAACGCTGCAGCTCCCGCCCACCGGCGTGACCGGTGGGGCGCGCGGAGCGCTGCGCGCACACCACGGAGACGCCAATGACCCACGCCACCGCCCCCGCGGACCTCGAGCAGCGCCTGGCCGGCATGCTGGTCGAGGACACGACCCGCCATGTCTACAAGCTGCACCGCGCCGCCTTCACCGATGCGGAGCTCTTTGACCTGGAGATGCAGCACATCTTCGAAGGCAATTGGATCTACCTCGCCCACGAGAGCCAGATCGCCAACGTGAACGACTACCTGACGACCCAGATCGGCCGCCAGCCCATCGTCATTACGCGCAACAAGGCTGGCGAGCTCAACGCCATCATCAATGCCTGCTCGCACCGCGGCGCCACGCTGTGCCGGCACAAGAAGGGCAACAAGGCCAACTTCACCTGCACCTTCCACGGCTGGACCTTCAACAACAGCGGCAAGCTGCTGAAGGTGAAGGACGCGAACGAGGCGGGCTACCCCGAGTCCTTCAACCAGGACGGCTGCCACGACCTGAAGAAGGTGGCGCGCTTCGAGAGCTACCGCGGCTTCCTGTTCGGCAGCCTCAACCCGGATGTGCTGCCGCTGACCGAGTTCCTGGGTGAGTCCACCAAGATCATCGACATGATCGTGGATCAGTCCCCCGAGGGGCTGGAAGTGCTGCGCGGGTCGAGTACCTACACCTTCGACGGCAACTGGAAGCTGCAGGCCGAGAACGGCGCGGACGGCTACCACGTCAGCTCGGTGCACTGGAACTACGCGGCCACCACCAACCACCGCAAGCAGTCCGCCGCCGGCGACAACATCAAGGCGATGGACGCTGGCAGCTGGGCCAAGCAGGGCGGCGGCTTCTACAGCTTCGAGCACGGCCATATGCTGCTGTGGACGCGTTGGGCCAACCCCGAGGACCGGCCCGCGTTCAAGCAGCGCGCCGAGCTCGTCGAGCGCTGCGGCCAGGCCACGGCCGACTGGATGATCAACCACTCGCGCAACCTGTGCCTCTACCCCAACGTCTACCTGATGGATCAGTTCAGCTCGCAGATCCGCGTGCTGCGCCCCATCGCGGTCGACAAGACCGAGGTGACGATCTACTGCATCGCACCCAAGGGTGAGCCGGCCGAAGCCCGCACGCGGCGCATCCGCCAGTACGAGGACTTCTTCAACGCCACCGGCATGGCCACGCCGGACGACCTGGAGGAGTTCCGCGCCTGTCAGCAGGGCTATGCCGGCATCGCGCTGCCCTGGAACGACATGTGCCGCGGCGCCACGCACTGGGTGCAGGGCGCCGACCCGGCCGCGCAGGAGATTGGCCTCAAGCCCGTGCTCAGCGGCGTGAAGACCGAAGACGAAGGCCTCTACACCGAGCAGCACCGCTACTGGCAGCAGAGCCTGCTGCAGGCCGTTCAAAAGAGCGCGCAAGGCGCGCCCGTGGGCTGCGGACACGACCACGCCCACGGCGACAGCTGCCACCACAGCGCCTGAAGGAGACCTCCATGAGCACCCTGACCCATGAGCAGGCGCAGGCTTTCCTGTACCGCGAAGCCCGCCTGCTGGACGACCGCCAGTGGGACGACTGGCTGGCTTGCTACCACCCCGATGCCGAGTTCTGGATGCCGTCGTGGGACGACGACGACCAGCTCACCACCGACCCGCAGCGCGAGATTTCGCTCATCTACTACCCGAGCCGCGCCGGGCTGGAGGACCGCGTCTTCCGCATCAAGACCGAGCGCTCCGCGGCCAGCATGCCGGAACCCCGCACGGGCCACAACCTGCACAACCTCGAGATCCTGTCGCAGACCGAGGGTGAGGTGCAGCTGCGCTTCAACTGGCACACGCTGAGCTACCGCTACAAGACCACGGACAGCTACTTCGGCACCTCGCACTACACGCTGGACACGACGGGCCCCGCGCCCCTCATCAAGCGCAAGCACATCGTGCTGAAGAACGACTACATCCACCACGTCGTCGACGTCTATCACGTCTGATCGGGACGCTGCCATGACTCACCAGATCGCACTGCAGTTCGAGGACGGGGTGACCCGCTTCATCGACGCCAAAACCACCGAGACCGTCGCCGACGCCGCCTACCGCCACGGCGTGAACCTGCCGCTGGACTGCCGTGACGGCGCCTGCGGCACCTGCAAATGCTTCGCCG
Source organism: Pelomonas margarita (assembly GCF_043555875.1). Taxonomy (NCBI): domain Bacteria; kingdom Pseudomonadati; phylum Pseudomonadota; class Betaproteobacteria; order Burkholderiales; family Sphaerotilaceae; genus Roseateles; species Pelomonas margarita. Next base: position 14,114 of record NZ_JBIGHW010000008.1, read on the forward strand.
AGTCGGGCCGTTATGAAATGGGCGAGTACATCGACGACGCGCTGAGCGAGTTGGAAGCGAAGCAGGGCTTCGTGCTGACCTGCCAGATGCGCGCGCAAAGCAACTGTGTGGTGCGCGTGCCGGCGTCGTCCGCCGTGTGCCGCACGCAGCAGGCCCGCTTTGATGCGGCCATCAGCCGCGTGGAGCAGCTGTCGCCCAGCACCATCTCGCTGTCGCTGCGAGGCGAGGCGCTGAACAAGCTGGCCTTCCTGCCGGGCCAGTACGTGAACCTGCAGGTGCCGGGCAGCACGCAGACCCGCGCCTACTCCTTCAGCTCGCTGCCGCGGGATGGCGAGGTGAGCTTCCTGATCCGCAACGTCTCCGGAGGGCTGATGAGCAGCTTTCTGACGCAGCTCGCCAAAACTGGCGACGCGATGACGCTGACCGGGCCGCTGGGCAGCTTCTACCTGCGCGACATCACGCGCCCGCTGCTGCTGCTGGCCGGCGGCACGGGCCTGGCGCCCTTCACCGCCATGCTGGAGAAGATCGCCGAGCAGGGCACGCCGTACCCGGTGCACCTCATCTACGGCGTGACGCACGACGCCGACCTGGTGGAGATGAACAAGCTCGAGGCCTTGGCCGCGCGCATTCCGCAGTTCACCTTCACCGCCTGCGTTGCGAGCGAAGACAGCGCCTGGCCCAAGAAGGGCTACGTGACGCAGCACCTGGAGCCGGCCCACCTGCACGACGGCGAGGTGGACGTGTACCTGTGCGGCCCGCCACCGATGGTGGAGGCCGTGAGCCTCTACATCCGCGAGCGAGGACTGCAACCCGCGAACTTCTTCTACGAAAAGTTCGCCGCCAGCGCCTGAGGTTCGCCATGAGTTCACAACGATTCACTGACCGCACGGCGGTTGTCACCGGCGCCGCGCAAGGCATCGGCCGCCGTGTCGTCGAGCGGCTGCTGGACGAAGGCGCGCAAGTGGCCGCCGTCGACCGCTCCGAGCTCGTGCACGAGCTGCGCGCGCTGCCCGGCGCGGCCGGCCGCGTGCTGACGCTGACGGCCGATCTGGAGAATTTCGCTGACTGCAGCGCCGTCATGGCTGCCACGCTGGAGCGCTTCGGCCGCATCGACGTGCTGGTCAACAACGTCGGCGGCACGATCTGGGCCAAGCCCTTCGAGCACTACGGCGAGCGCGAGATCGAGGCCGAGGTGCGGCGCTCGCTCTTTCCCACGCTCTGGTGCTGCCGCGCGGCGCTGCCGGCCATGCTGGAGCAGGGGCGCGGCGCCATCGTCAATGTGTCATCCATCGCTACGCGCGGCGTGAACCGGGTGCCCTATGGGGCGGCCAAGGGCGGCGTGAATGCGCTGACCGCGTGCCTGGCCTTCGAGACCGCGCAACGCGGTGTGCGCGTGAACGCCACAGCCCCCGGCGGCACCGAAGCACCACCGCGCCGCATCCCGCGCAACGCCGCGCCGCAAAGCGAGCAGGAGAAGGCCTGGTACCAGCAGATCGTGGACCAGACCGTCGAGTCCTCGCTGATGAAGCGTTACGGAACCATCGACGAGCAGGTCGGCGCCATCCTCTTCCTGGCCTCCGAAGAGGCGGCCTATATCACCGGCGTCACGCTGCCTGTCGGCGGCGGCGATCTCGGCTGAGCGCGTTCCCCTGACAAGCCCCGCAAAGACGGGGCTTTGCTTTTTTAACAACCACGGAGACAGGCCATGAGCCGAGAAACCATCGACGTGTCGCGCGTGATCGACGACGCGCGCTTCAACCGCTTTCACTGGATGGTGCTGTTCTGGTGCGCCCTCATCATCATCTTCGACGGCTATGACCTCGTCATCTACGGTGTCGTGCTGCCAGTGCTGATGAAGGAATGGGCGCTCACGCCGCTGCAGGCCGGCGCACTGGGCAGCTATGCGCTGTTCGGCATGATGGCCGGCGCGCTGCTGTTCGGGCCGCTCTCCGACAAGATCGGCCGCAAGAAGGCCATCACGATCTGCGTCGTGCTGTTCAGCGGCTTCACCGTGCTCAACGGCCTGGCGCGTAACCCGACGGAGTTCGGGCTGTGCCGCTTCATCGCCGGCCTGGGCATCGGCGGCGTGATGCCCAACGTGGTGGCGCTGATGAGTGAGTACGCGCCGCGCAAGATCCGCAGCACGCTGGTGGCCATCATGTTCAGCGGCTACTCGGTGGGCGGCATGCTGTCGGCGGGCTTGGGCATGGTGCTGCTGCCGAGCCATGGCTGGCAGTCGGTGTTCTTTGTCGCCGGCGTGCCGCTGCTGCTGCTGCCCATCATCATGAAGTTCCTGCCCGAGTCGGTCGGCTTCCTGATTCGCCAGGGCCGCATCGACGAGGCGCAGCGCATGCTGCAACGCGTGGAGCCCAGCCACCGCTCGCAGCCAGGCCAGATCCTCACCATGCCGGCGCTCAAGGCCGGTGGCGCACCGCTGCTGGAGCTGTTCCGCGATGGCCGCGCGCTGCGCACGCTGATGCTGTGGATTGCCTTCTTCAGCTGCCTGCTGATGGTCTACGCGCTGAACTCCTGGCTGCCCAAGCTGATGAACCAGGCCGGCTACGGCCTGGGCTCGTCGCTGAGCTTTCTGCTGGTGTTGAACTTCGGCGCGATCTTCGGCGCCGTGGGCGGCGGCTGGCTGGGTGACCGCTTCAACCTGCCTCGCGTGCTGGTGCTGTTCTTCGCCACGGCCGCTGTGTCCATCGGCCTGCTGGGCTTCAACAGCCCGAGCTGGCTGCTGTACACGCTGATCGCGGTGGCGGGCGCCACCACTATCGGCTCGCAGATCCTGCTCTACGCCTGTGGCGCGCAGTTCTACGGGCTGGCCATCCGCTCGACGGGCTTGGGCTGGGCGTCGGGCGTGGGCCGCAACGGCGCCATCCTCGGCCCCGTGCTCGGTGGCGCACTGCTGGGCATGGCCGTGCCGTTGCAGGTCAACTTCCTGGTGTTTGCGTTCACGGGCCTGGTGGCTTGCATCGCCATGGGCGCCTTCGCCTGGGCAGACCGTGCCAGCGCGTCGGCACGCCAGATGCGCTGGACGCTGGCGCCAGACGCACGCTGAAGGCGCAGCACTGATCGTTTCAGTGCTGCGCGCGGGACTCGATCAGTAGCGGCCGCCGCCGAAGCCGCCGTTGCCGTAGCCCACGTCCCGGCGGTTGCTGGCGCGGTAGCCGGTGTCGCTGCGGGTGCTGGGCGCGGCGCGCTCCTCGCGCGGCTTGGCCAGCGTGACGACGATGCTGCGGCCATCGACCGACACGCCGTGCAGCGCAGTGATCGCGGCTTGGGCGGCGTCTGCCGTGGTCATCTCGACAAAGCCGAAGCCCTTGGACTGACCGGTGTCGCGGTCCATCATGACCCGGGCCGATGACACGTCGCCGAACTCGGCGAAGTTGCTCTTGAGGCTGGCGTCGGTGACAGAGTAGGGCAGGTTGCCCACGTAGATCTTGCGGCTCATGTTGGCTTTCAAGTGATGAAGATGCATCGTCGCGATGCAGGCGTGCGAACGGGACGTTCGCGTGGAGGTTCCACGGGCATCAGCGTTCGCCCAGGCGGGCGGGCCAGCTCAATGGCAACGCGCCCAGGCCAGGCCGTGCTCGCGCGCATAGCGAAGCGCCGCGTGCGTGCTGCTGAATTTCGGGACAAAGCACATGACGCGGTCTACGCTGGCCATTCCTCGGCCGGACCGGATAGAGACGAGCGCATCGAAGGCGCCGTCTTTCCGTGCTCGGGACATCGGGCAGATCACAAAGCGCCCGAGTTCGATGTTGTTCTTGTTGTTGTGCAAGTTGTTCTTGTTGTGTGAGACGGGGCACCTGGCGGGTGCCCATGGCACGCTCAAAGCGTGCGGATGTTGGACGCCTGCGGGCCCTTGGCGCCTTGCGTCGCTTCGAATTCCACCTTGGCGCCTTCAGCCAGCGTGCGGAAGCCGCCGCCGTTCTTGATCTCGCTGTGGTGGGCGAAGAGGTCCTTGCCGCCGGTGTCCGGCGTGATGAAGCCGAAGCCCTTGCTGTCGTTGAACCACTTCACGGTGCCGGTTTGGGTTGTCATGGTGTTTCCTTTGGAAAAGTTGAGATGGAGAAAACCCTCCGCAGGCTCCCAGGCCTGGCAGAGACAGAAACACTCAAGAACAATCACCGGGGAGTTGCTGAAGCGAGCCGCTCGCGAGAAGGGCCAGGAGGTGGCCTGCGGGGCTGCAGTAAAGACCTTGAGAAAACGGTCTTGCGCGAATCTATGCCGATAGGTTAGCACGACTGTCAAGCTCCTCGCCGCCGGACCTGCGCGCCAGGGCGCCGGCTGACGGTGCGGCGCGGCAAGAAAAAGGGGCCTGGCAGCCCCTTCTGCACACCGACTTGACGCACTCGTCAGGCGCGGCCAGCGCTCACTCCACAGTCACCGATTTCGCCAGGTTGCGTGGCTTGTCGACGTCGGTGCCGCGCGCGCAGGCCGTGTGATACGCCAGCAGTTGCAGCGGCACCACGTGCAGGATGGGGGACAGCGCGCCGTAGTGCTCGGGCATGCGGATGACGTGCAGGCCGGCCTCGCTCTCGATGGCGGTGTCGCCGTCGGCGAAGACGTAGAGCTGGCCGCCGCGGGCGCGCACTTCCTGCATGTTGCTCTTGAGCTTCTCCAGCAGCGCGTCGTTGGGCGCCACGGTCACGACCGGCATCTCAGCCGTGACCAGCGCCAGCGGGCCGTGCTTGAGCTCGCCCGCGGCATAGGCCTCGGCGTGGATGTAGGTGATCTCCTTGAGCTTGAGCGCGCCCTCCATCGCGATGGGATAGTGCAGGCCGCGGGCCAGGAACAGCGCGTTCTCCTTGCGCGCGAACTCCTCGCTCCACGCGATGACCTGCGGCTCCAGCGCCAGCACGGCCTGGACGGCCACGGGCAGGTGGCGCAGGTCCTTCAAGTGCTCGGCTTCCTGCGCCTCGGTCAGGTGACCGCGCGTCTGGGCCAGCGCCAGCGTCAGCAGGAACAGGCCCACCAGCTGCGTCGTGAAGGCCTTGGTGGACGCGACGCCGATCTCCACACCGGCGCGCGTGATGTAGGCCAGCTCGCACTCGCGCACCATGGCGCTGGTGGCCACGTTGCAGATGGTCAGCGTATGCGGCATGCCCAGGCTGCGCGCGTGCTTGAGCGCGGCGATGGTGTCGGCCGTCTCGCCGCTCTGGCTGATGGTGACGACCAGCGTGCGCTCATTGGGAACGCTGTCCCTGTAGCGGTACTCGCTAGCGATCTCGACCGAGGTCGGGATCTTGGCGATGCTCTCCAGCCAGTACTTGGCCGTGGAGCCGGAGTAGTAGCTGGTGCCACAGGCCAGGATGAGGACGTTGTCGATCTCCCTGAACACGCGGTAGGCGCCATCGCCGAACAGCTCGGGGCTGATGCTGGTGATGGCTTCGAGCGTGTTGGCGATGGACGTGGGCTGCTCGAAGATTTCCTTCTGCATGTAGTGCCGGTACGGGCCCAGCTCGGCGGCGCCGCTGTGGGCGTGCACGGTCTTGACCTCGCGCGCCACGGCGGCGTAGCGGCCCGTGTCGGCGTCGCGGCGGCTGATCCAGTAGCGGCCCGGCTGCAGGTCCACCACGTCGCCTTCTTCCAGGTAGACGATCTGGTCGGTTACGCCGGCCAGCGCCATCGCGTCGGAGGCCACGAAGTTCTCGCCATCGGCCTGGCCCACGCCCAGCACCAGCGGCGAGCCTTCACGGGCCGCCACCACGCGGTGCGGTTCGTCGCGGCAGAACACCGCGACCGCGTAGGCGCCCTTCAGGCGCGGCAGAGCCTGCTGCACGGCGTCCAGCAGGTCGCCGTCGTACAGGTGGTCGACAAGGTGGGCGATGACCTCGGTGTCGGTCTGGCTGTGGAACACGTAGCCGCGTGCCTTCAATTCGGCGCGCAGTTCGTCGTGGTTCTCGATGATGCCGTTGTGGACCAGCGCGATGCGCCCCACGGCCTGCGTGTCGGCGCCCGGGCCGGTCGAGAAGTGCGGGTGGGCGTTGTGCACGGCCGGCGCGCCGTGCGTGGCCCAGCGCGTGTGGGCGATGCCGGTGCCGGCGGCGATGCCGTCCTGGTCGGCCTGCTGCTGCAGCTCGGCCACGCGCGAGGTGCTGCGGGCGCGGCGCAGTGCGCCGTCCTGGTGCACCGCCACGCCACATGAGTCATAGCCGCGGTACTCCAGCCGCTTCAGGCCCTCGACGAGGATGGGGACGATGTTGCGCTGACTGACCGCGCCGACGATGCCGCACATGGGTGGGTTCTCCGTTCTTGAGGAATGGCGCGCATGCTAGGCACTATGTGATGGCGAATGTGTGCAAAATTCATCCATCTCCGATGGAATATTTCACCGCCATGGTGGTGTGAAATATTCGTTCAAAAATAAGCTGAGCATGCCTGAATTTGATGTCGTCGACCTGCGCCTGCTGGCCGTGCTGCAAGAAGATACCGCGCTCAGCAATCAGGACCTGGCCGCGCGGGCGGCCGTGTCGCCGGCCACCTGCCTGCGCCGCGTGAAGCGGCTGGTGGACGAGGGTGTCATCGAGCGCCGCGTGGCGCTGCTGTCGCCGGCCAAGCTGGGCGCCGGGCTGCAGGCGCTGCTGGAGATCACGCTGGACCGCCAGGGCGCCGAGCACCTGGACGCTTTCGAGGCGCTGGCCGTGGCCGAGCCCGCCGTGCAGCAGTGCTGGCGGGTGTCGCCGGGTCCGGACTTCGTGCTCGTCGTGCAGGTGGCCGACATGCCGGCGTATCACGCCCTCACGCAACGGCTGCTGACCCAGCATGCCAACGTGCGCAACATCAAGGCTTTCTTCAGCGTGAAGCGGGCCAAGTTCACCACGCAGGTGCCCCTGCCGACGCTTGACCGTTGAGGGCTTGGCGGGCCTCAGTTCGGCCAGTTCAGCGCTTGAGGATGCCCAGGCCCTTGAGGTAGTCGCCTTCCGGGAAGCACACGGTCTGCGGGTGGTCGGCCGCGGCGGCGAGGCGCTCGACGATGTAGCCGTCCACGCCCGCGTCCAGGCCGGCGCCCGCGACAATCTTGTGGAATAGGTCGGGCGCGATGCCGCCCGAGCACGAGAAGGTGTAGAGCAGCCCGCCCTCGTTCAGCAGCATGAAGGCCAGCCGGTTGATGTCCTTGTAGGCGCGCGAGGCTCGCTCGGCATGCGCGGCGGTCGGCGCGAACTTGGGCGGGTCCAGCACGATGGCGTCGAAGCGCCGGCCTTCCTGCAGGCAGCGTCTCAACGTCGCATTCACGTCGGCGTCCCAGGCCTCGTGGCGGGCGGCGTCGAAGCCGTTGAGCGCCACGTGGGCGGTGGCGCGTGCCAGCGCCGGGCCGGACGAATCCACGCTGACGACCTGGCTCGCGCCGCCAGCCAGCGCCGCCACCGAGAAGCCGCCCGTGTAGCTGAAGCAGTTCAGCACGGTCTGACAGCCGTACTGCCGCACCGCATCGGCAAAGCGCTTGCGGCTGTCGCGCTGGTCGAGGTAGTAGCCGGTCTTGTGGCCTACGGCCACGTCCAGCGTCAGCTGCCAGTCGTGCTCCTGGATGGTCAGCGCCGTCGCGCCCTCACCGCGCAGCCAGCCAGTCTGTGCGGGCAGGCCTTCCCACTCGCGGGCCTGGGCGTCGGAGCGCTCGTACAGCCGCGCGAGGCCAGTCTCGGCCAGCAGCGCGTCGGCGATCACGGCCTTCCAGCGCTCGGCACCGGCGCTGCCGAACTGGGCCACCAGCGTGTCGCCATAGCGGTCCACCACCAGGCCCGGCAGGCCGTCGGCCTCGCCGTGGATCAGCCGCCAGGCGTCGGACGCGATAGCCAGTCGCGTGCGCATGGCCACGGCCTTGGCGATGCGGCGGCGGAAGAAGGCCGCGTCGATGCGTTCGGCCTCGTCGAAGCTCCAGGCGCGCAGCCGGATCAGCGATTGGGGGCTGAACGCCGCCCAGGCGAGGAACTGGCCGTCGGCCGACTCCACGCGCACGGTCTCGCCCGAGTCGCCGCCGCCGCGGGCGATGGAGCTCTCGAACACCCATGGGTGGCGCTTGACGAGTGAGCGCTCCTTGCCGGGGCGCAGCTGGATCTTCTTCATCGCCGGGCCGTCCCGAGATGAAGCGGGCCGCCTCGGGGGGCGGTGGCCACTGGTGGAGCAGGTCTCATCGTTGCAGTGCGCCGAAGGCGTAGTTGAGTTGCAGGTGGGTCAGCGGTGCTGACTGGTCATCGCTGCGCAGTGTGCGGAACTGGCCCAGGCCGGCGCGAAGGCGCAGGCGCTCGGCGGGTTGCCACTGGGCCCACAGCTCGGCCTGCGTGACGGCGCCGCCGCCAACCTTGATGCCGCCGCCGCCTGCCGCGCCTACCAGCCACTCGGCGCCCAGGCGCAGGTTGCCCCACAGCGGGTCGCTCTGCACGCCCAGCCCGAACAGGCCGAAGGAATAGGCGCCTGCGCTGCCCACTGCCGCGCTGCCGGCCTGGGCCGCGCCGTAGGTGTGCCGCGAGAACTCGCGCGACATGTTGACGGCCAGGTGGCTGACGGCCTCCTCGCGGCCGTCCTTGAAGCGCACGCGCGGCAGGCGCATCACGCTGATGCCCAGCTGCTGCTCGCGCACGGTGCCGCCGGGGTCGTCGGCGATCAGTCGGGGTGTGCGGTCCAGCGGCATGGCCAGCACGGCGCGCAGGAAGGGCGCGCGGTAAGCGCCACTGGGCGCGTAGGTGTAGCCGCCGTCCAGCCGCAGCGTGGGGCCCCAGGGCGTGATCCAGCGCAGCGTCGGCCCGGCACGCAGCAGCCAGCCGTTGCCGGTGTCCACGTCGCCGCCGCCGCCCAGGCCACCGGCCAACTGGCCGCCCATGCGCAGCCGCGGGCTGCCCAGCAGCGGCCAGTCCTGGCCGATCTGGCCCAGCACCTCCATGTAGCCGTCCACGCCCCCCTGGGCAGCGCCGGCCGCCTCGAAGCCCCACCAGCTGCCGTCGGCGATGTACTGCCGCATGTCCGCGCCGGCCTTGCCGACGCGGCCCGTGTAGGCGCGCCCGCCGCGCGTGCGGCTGCCGGCCGAGGGCTTCTCGACGCCGCCGGTCAGCGCGATCTCATCGAAGCCTATACCTGCCCTGCGCCCCGCTCGGCCTTGCCGGCCAGCGTCCTCAGGCGAGAAGCTGACGAAGTCCATCGCCCGGCCCACCGTGAAGGCCAAGCCCACGCCGCTCTTGACGTTGCCACTGGGGAAGCGGATCTGCGAGAGTCCCACGCCCGTGTACCAGGGGCCGTGCTCGGTGCGCAGCGAGATCTCGGGGCGCAGCATCAGCCCACCGCCGAAGCTCATCCGCTGGCTGGATAGGCCGCCGCCCGCGCCCACGTACAGGCTGGCCGCCAGGTGCGTGTTGCTGGACAGCCGCCAGCGCCGCTGGCCCGTGAAGCCCACCGTGAAGATGCCGCCGTAGTTGCCCTTGGCCGTGCCGTAGAAGCCGGGGCCGAAGCCCCAGTCGTCGTCGAAGGCCATCAGGTAGCTGAGGGACGCGAACGCCGTGCGGCCGCCGTCGGGCATCTTCATGGCCGTCCAGTTGCCCTCGATGGCGGCGGGGCGCACCGTGTCGATGCGCGCCGGGTTCGCGAAGGGCGCGTCGTCGGGCGTGGCTGAGGCCGCCAGCGCCGTCAGCGCGGCAAGTGCCACCGCGGATCGCGCGAACGTCACCGGGCTGGTGTGGCCGCCCGGCCGTCGCGAAGCGTGGAAGGGGTAGGTCATTTTTTTGCGCGGGGATGCGCGGCGTCGTAGATGCGCGCGAGGTGTTGGTGGTCCAGCTGCGTGTAGACCTGGGTCGTCGTGATGTGGGCGTGGCCCAGAAGCTCCTGCACCGCGCGCAGGTCGCCGCTGGATTGCAGCAGGTGCGACGCGAAGCTGTGCCGCAGCATGTGCGGGTGCACATGGGCCGGCATGCCGGCGCTGACGGCGCGCGTCTTCAGCATCGCGCGTAGCACCGAGCCCGCCATGCGATGGCCCCGCGCACCTACGAACAGCGCCGGCTCGCCCGGCGCGGCCAGCTGCCCGCGCACGGCCAGCCAGTCGCCCAGCGCGTCGGCGGCGGCGCGGCCCAGCGGCGTGCTGCGGCGCTTGCCGCCCTTGCCCAGCACATGCACCTCGCCGGCCTGACTGTCCACCCAGCCGGCGGCGTGGGCGCTGGCTTGGGCGTCAAGCCCGATCAGCTCGGCCGCGCGCAGGCCGGCGCCGTACAGCAGCTCCACCATGGCGCGGTCGCGCGCTTCCAGGCGGGAGTCGTCAATCTCGTCGGGCACATGGCTGGCCAGTTGCACGGCATCGTCCACGCCCAGCGCCTTGGGCAGCGGCTTGGGCGCCTTGGGCGCCTTGAGGCCGCCGAAGGGGTTCAGCGTCACGCGGCCCTGCAGGCCCAGCCAGCGGTAGCAGCTGCGCCAGACCGACAGCAGCAGCGCAATGGACTTGGGTGCCAGCCCCTCGCGGTGCAGCTGCGCGGCCAGTCGGCGGGCTTGTGCAAGGGTCAGCGCGCGCGCGTCGAGGGCCGCATCCGCCAGCATGCGCTGCAGGCGTTGTAGGCCGTCCGTGTAGAGGCGCAGCGTGCGCGGACTCAGGCGCTGCTGCACGCGGGCGTGCTGCAAGAACTCCTGGTAGTCCGCGCAGAGATGAAGCCCCTCGGCCGCCGAGTACGTCGGCCGGTCCCCCGAGGGGCCGGCCGGCCGGCTTGGGGCGGCCCGGCGCTCGGCCGGCTCCATCAGGCCAGCAGCCCCGCCAGGCCTGCGCTGGCGATCTCGCCCACGCGGGTCAGGAAGTCCGTGCCCATCTCGGCCGTGTAGCGCGTCGGGTCGGGCGAGCCCAGCACCAGCAGGCCGAAGGGCTTGCCCCCGTTGACCTTGGCCAGCGACAGCGGGATCAGCGCCAGCGAGGTCGCCGTGCCGCCGCTCTCGCTGAGGCCCAGCCAGCGTGCCGCCTCGAAGCCGGAGTTCACGCCGCAGTAGGGCTGGCTCAGGCTGGCCGCAAAGCTCTTCACGTCGGCGCCGACAGTGGCCGCGAACTCGGCCGACTCATGCGCGGCGGCCACGCCCCACAGCCGCAGGCTGGCCTGCGGGATCATGAACTGGTGGCGCAGCTCAGACAGCAGCACCTCCGGCAGCTCGGTCGGCGTGCCGGCGGCGCGCATGACGGCCAGCGTCCAGCGGTGCAGGCGGTCGGCGATGGCCACGTTGTCCTGGCCGTTGCGGATCATCTCGACGATGCGCTGCTCCAGGCCCTTGATCTTGTCGCGCAGCATCTCGGCCTGGCGCTCCTGCAGCGACACGGCGCGTGCGCCGTGCGGGTGCTGCAACTGCACCGTGGCCAGCAGCGCCGCGTGGCGCTCGAAGAAGCCGGGCGTGGTCGCCAGGTAGTTGGCGATGTCGGTTTCGGTGATGCCTTGCACCGCGTCGGCGGCCGGGTTGGAACTCACAGCGTGATCTCTCCGTCAAAAACTTTGGTCGCGGGCCCGGTCATCAGCACCGGTGCGTCGCCGCCCGCCCATTCAATCTTCAGCAGGCCGCCACGGGTCTGCACTTCCACGGCCGCGTCCAGCCAGCCGGCGCGGATGCCGGCCACGACGGCCGCGCAGGCGCCGGTGCCGCAGGCCAGTGTCTCGCCGGCATCGCGCTCGTAGACGCGCAGCGCGATGCGGTCGCGGGCCAGGATCTGCATGAAGCCGGCGTTCACGCGGCGCGGGAAGCGCGCATGGCCCTCAATCAGCGGGCCCTGCGTCAGCACCGGCGCGGCCTCGACATCGGCCACACGCTGCACCGCATGCGGGTTGCCCATGGACACCAGGCCCAGCTCGACGCCCTGGAGCTCGTCCAGAGGCCACAGCGCGAAGCCGTTCTCCAGCCGCGGCGTCAGGCCCTGGGGGTCGAAGGGCAGGGCAGCGGGCTCGAACACCGGCGCGCCCATGTTGACCGTTACGCGACCGTCGTCCTGCAGCGTCAGCCGCAGGCGGCGGTTCATGGTGTCGACCTGGATGTCACGCTTGGCCGTCAGGCCGGCGTCGACGACGAAGCGCACGAAGCAGCGCGCGCCGTTGCCGCAGTGCTCCACCTCGTCGCCGGTGTTGTTGAAGATGCGGTAGCGGAAGTCCGCGTCGGCGCTCGTGGCGGGCTCGATGACGAGGATCTGGTCGCATCCGACGCCGAAGCGCCGGTCGCCCAGCCGGCGCATCTGCTCGGGGCTCAGGCGGAAGGGCTGCTGCGTCGCATCGATGACGACGAAGTCGTTGCCCGCGCCGTGCATCTTGGTGAAGCGCAATCTCATGGGTGGCGATTATCCGGCGCCGTATGGGCCTGGCCCGAGTGGCATGAATTGATCAAGGGGCCACCGCAGAACCGGCTTTGCCGGGCTGCCAGTGGCGCCCCGTTCAGGGGACAGGTTGGGCCCATCACTCCGGCGCGGCGCCGATGTCCAGCCCGCGCGGCGCCTTGTAGCGGTGATAGCCCCACAGGTACTGGCCAGGCGCGCGGCGGATCAGGCTTTCCATGGCCTGGTTGATGGTGGTGGCCGCGGCCTCGGGAGGCGCATCCGCGGCGATCTCGGGCGCCGGCAGCACGTGCACCACATAGCCCTGGCCGGCCGGCAGCCGCTCGCCCCACAGCAGCACGACGGCCGCGCCGGTCTGCTGCACCAGCCGCGCTGCCAGCGTCATCGTGTAGGCCGGCTTGCCGAAGAAGGGCGCCCACACGCCCAGGCCGTCGGGCGGCACCTGGTCGGGCAGCAGGCCAATGACCTCGCCACGGCGCAGGGCACGAATCATCTGCCGAACGCCGGCCAGCGAGGCCGGCGCCGTGGCCAGGCCCGGGCGCTCGCGCGAGCCTGCCATCACCTCGCGCAGCGCCGCCTGGCGGGCGGGGCGGTACAGCACCGTGATGGGCGCCTGCGGCGTCGTGAAACGCTCGGCAATCGCCTGCGCGCAGATCTCGAAGCAGCCCAGGTGCGGCGTCATGACGATGAGCCCGCGGCGCTCGGCCAGGGCAGCCTCGATAAGCTCGGCGCCCTGCCAGCGCAGGCGCTCACCCAGCGGCTGGCGCTTGGTGGCGATCCACAGCCAGGGCAGTTCGGCCGCCATGCGGCCCGCCGCCGCGATGGCCGGCCGCGCCGCCGCCCAGGGCAGGCCGGCCTGGGCCACGTTGGCCTGGAAGCGGCGTCGGTAGGTGGGCGAGACGGCATAGACCAGCCAGCCCAGCCAGGCACCCAAAGCGTGCAAAAGCGCCAGAGGCGCCCGGGACATGCTGCGAAAGAACCAGCCCATGTTTTCTATACTTGGCGCATCGCCGAGTTAATGAACTACTTGCGGGGCGATTCACAAATCCTGCTAAAGCGTTCGCCGCACCTCCTGAGGTCAGGCAACGCCGACCGACCAGCAAACAGGAGTTTAAAAGTGGCCACCAACGATTTCCTCTTCACGTCTGAATCCGTCTCGGAAGGGCACCCCGACAAGGTCGCCGACCAGATCTCGGACGCCATCCTCGACGCCATCTTCGAGCAGGACCCGCTGTCCCGCGTGGCGGCCGAGACGCTTTGCAACACCGGTCTGGTGGTGCTGGCAGGCGAGATCACGACGCAGGCCAATGTCGACTACATCCAGGTCGCGCGCGACACCATCAAGCGCATCGGCTACGACAACACCGAGTACGGCATCGACTACAAGGGCTGCGCGGTGCTGGTGGCCTACGACAAGCAGAGCAACGATATTGCCCAGGGCGTGGACCGCGCCAGCGACGACTACCTGAACCTCGGCGCAGGCGACCAGGGCCTGATGTTCGGCTACGCCTGCGACGAGACGCCCGAGCTGATGCCCGCGCCCATCTACTACGCCCACCGGCTGGTCGAGCGCCAGGCCCAGCTGCGCAAGGACGGCCGCCTGCCCTTCCTGCGCCCGGACGCCAAGAGTCAGGTCACGATGCGCTATGTGGACGGCAAGCCACACAGCATCGACACCGTCGTGCTGTCCACCCAGCACGCACCGGAGTACTCCCTGGGCGACCGCATGACGGACGAGTTCTACGAGGCCATCCGCGAAGAGCTCATTAAGCCTGTGCTGCCCAAGGACTGGCTGACCGCCGACACCAAGTACCTGATCAACCCGACCGGCCGCTTTGTCATCGGCGGCCCGCAGGGCGACTGCGGTCTGACCGGCCGCAAGATCATCGTCGACACCTACGGCGGCGCCTGCCCGCACGGCGGCGGCGCGTTCTCGGGCAAGGATCCCTCTAAGGTCGACCGCAGTGCCGCCTACGCGGCGCGCTACGTTGCCAAGAACGTCGTGGCCGCTGGCCTGGCCCGCCAGTGCCAGGTGCAAGTGGCCTACGCCATCGGCGTGGCCCGCCCCATGAACGTGACGGTCTACACCGAGGGCACGGGTGTCATCCCCGACGAGCAGATCGCCAAGCTCGTCAACGAACACTTCGACCTGCGGCCCAAGGGCATCATCCAGATGCTGGACCTGCTGCGCCCCATCTACGCCAAGACCGCCGCCTACGGCCACTTCGGCCGCGAGGAGCCGGAGTTCACGTGGGAACGCACCGATAAAGCAGCCGCCTTGAAGGCCGCAGCCGGCCTGTAAAGTCTGCTGCACTGCTGCTGGGTTGTCAGCCCACCGCGTAGCGGCCGGGCTGTCGGCCCGGCGTTCGCGCCAGCGACGCTGTGGCCTGGGGCACAGTGTCGTGAGCGCGCACCACAAGGCTGTCGCGCGTGGCTGCTGCGCGCCATCGAGGTGTGACACGACTTGCCACGCCCGAAGCCGCGCGATATGTTGAAAACTGCCGCCACAAGCCTGCAAGTCTTCGCGATCAAATTGACCAAATTTGCCGAAATTTCCTACAGTCGTGTCAGGCCGATAACTCAACTATTCGCGGTAGCGCCGCAGCAAGGATCCCAACATGAAACTGGTCTCACTCCGCATCGGCACTCGATTGGCCGCAGGGTTTGGCGTGGTCTTGCTGCTGCTGGCGCTTTCCGTGGCGCTGAGCTATCGGGAGGTCGGTTTGGTCGGGCCGCACCTGGATTTGCTGCTGGAGCTGGAAGAGCGGCAGCAGGTTGCCCAGGACTGGCGTTCACTGACGCAGCTCAACGTGACGCGCACCGATGCCGTGGCACGCGCGGGCGGCTCGGGCCCCGTGGCGGAGTTCTTCTCCCCCGTCATCAAGACCACCAGCGCCAAGATCAATGAACTGCAGGAGCAGCTCTCCAAGTCCATTGACAGCGAAGAGGGCAAGGGCTTGATGACAGAGATCGCCCAGGCTCGCAAGGCCTATATCGACATCCGCAACCAGGTCTTTGCGCAGCTCAAGGAGGGCAATGCCGAGTCGGCCGTGAAGATGCTGGACGGCACGATGCGCCCGGCATCCGATGCCTACATCGCCAAGCTGACTGCCATGGCGGACTACCAGTCCAAGCGCGTCCACCAGGAGACCGAGGTGGTGCGCGCCGAGGCGCGGCGCACGCAGCTGATCATGGTGTTCATGGCCGCGGGCTGTCTGGCGATGGGCATCGCGGCCGCGTGGTTGATCACGCGCTCGGTGGTGCGGCCGCTGGCTACCGCTGTCGAGGAGGCCCGGCTGGTGGGCGAAGGCGACCTGTCGCGCCCCATCCATTCCGAGGGCCAGGACGAAACGGCCGACCTCACGCAGGCGCTGGGCCAGATGCAGCAGGCGCTGCGCAACCTGGTGGGCTCGGTGCGCTCCAACGCCAACGAAGTCTCGACAGCCAGCGCCGAGATCGCGATGGGCAGCAACGACCTGTCCGCGCGCACCGAGCAGCAGGCCAGCGCCATCCAGCAGACCGCCGCCTCCATGGAGCAGCTGTCCGCCACGGTGCGCTTGAACGCGGACAACGCCAGCGAGGCCGACCAATTGGCGCAGAACGCCAGCGACGTGGCCCGCCAGAGCGGCGAGGTGGTGGGCGAGGCCGTGCAGCGCATGCGTGGCATCGAGGAAAGCTCGCGCCGCATCGCCGACATCATCACCACCATCGATGGCATTGCCTTTCAGACCAATATCCTGGCCCTGAACGCGGCCGTCGAGGCGGCACGGGCGGGTGAGCAGGGCCGGGGCTTCGCGGTCGTGGCAGGCGAGGTTCGCACGCTGGCGCAGCGCTCGGCCGAGGCGGCCAAGGAGATCAAGGTGCTGATCGGCGACAGCGTGGAGCGTGTGGAGCAGGGTGCGTCCCTCGTCAACCGCGCGGGCGAGACCATGAGCCAGGTGGTCGGTGCCATCGGCCGCGTGGCGCAGATCGTGCGCGAGATCAGCTCGGCCAGCCAGGAGCAGAGCTCCGGCGTCAGCCAGGTCGGCGAGGCCATCGCGCTGATGGACCAGGCAACGCAGCAGAACGCGGCCCTCGTCGAGGAAAGCGCTGCCGCGGCAGAGAGCCTGCGTCACCAGGCCGATGAGCTAGTGAAGCTGGTGTCGACCTTCAAGACCTGACATCCCGACGCGCTGGCCGGTGTGTGTGTGGGTCAGACGCCGCGCAGCGCGTCGTCCAGCACTTCCACCCAGTGCCGCACCGGCGTGTCGGTGCCGCTCTGCAGGTGCTGGATGCAGCCGACATTGGCCGACACGATCTGCCGGGCCTGCAGCGGCGCCAGCGCCGCGAGCTTGCGGTCGCGCAGCTGCTCGGACAGCGCCGGCTGCAGCACCGAGTAGGTGCCGGCCGAGCCGCAGCACAGGTGGCTGTCGCTGGGCGCGCAGTCGATCCGGAAGCCCAGCTCGCGCATCGCCGTCTCCACGCCGCCCTTGAGCTTCTGGCCATGCTGCAGCGTGCAAGGCGGGTGGTAGGCCAGGTGATGGCCAACGCCCGCATGATGCAGCCGGAGCTTCAGCGCCGGCACCAGCTCGGGCAGCAGTTCGCTGAGGTCCCGGGTGAGCTCGCTGATGCGCCGGGCCTTGGCGGCGTAGGCCGGGTCATCGCGCAGCGCGTGGGCATAGCCCTTGACCGCGACGCCGCAGCCCGACGCGTTCATCACCAGCGCCTCGACGCGTTCGCCCGGTCCGGCCACCAGCGGCCACCAGGCGTCGATGTTGCGGCGCATGTCGTCCAGTGCGCTGGCGTGGTCGCCCAGGTGCTCGCGGATGGCGCCGCAGCAGCCGGCATCGTCGGCCACCACGGTCTGGATGCCGGCGGCGTCCAGCACGCGCGCGGTGGCGCTGTTGATGTTGGGCGCCATGGCCGGCTGCACGCAGCCCAGCAGCAGCCCCACCTTGCGGTTCAGCTGGCGCGTGGGCCAGTCGTGCGCCGTTGCCGGCGGCCGGGCCGGCACCTTGTCCTTCAGCCCGGCCGGCACCAGCGGCCGCAGTGCCTGGCCCAGCCGCAGCGCCGGCTTGAACAGCGGTGATGTCAGTCCCTCCTTCAGCAGCCAGCGCGTGCGCCGCTCGGCGGCGGGGCGTTCGACCTTGGCGTCCACCACGCGCCGGCCGATGTCCAGCAGGTGGCCGTACTCGACGCCCGAGGGGCAGGTGGTCTCGCAGTTGCGGCAGGTCAGGCAGCGGTCCAGGTGCGTCTGCGTTTCGCGCGTCGGCGTCTCGCCTTCCAGCACCTGCTTGATCAGGTAGATGCGGCCACGCGGGCCGTCCAACTCGTCGCCCAGCAACTGGTAGGTCGGGCAGGTGGCGGTGCAGAAGCCGCAGTGCACGCAGCGGCGCAGGATGGCCTCGGCCTCGGCGCCTTCGGGCGTGCCGGCGAATTCGGGGGCGAGCGTGGTCTGCATCAGAGGTCTGGGTAGAGGCGGCCGGAGTTGAAGACGCCGTTCGGATCGAAGCTCGCCTTCAGGCGCTGATGGATGGCCGCCTGCGGCGCGCTTAGCGGCGCGAACACGCCGCAGGCCTTGTCCAGTGCGCGGAACAGCGTGGCGTGGCCGCCCACGGCTGCCACGGTCTCGCGCAGCGCCGTAGGCTCCATGGGCGTGACCACCCAGCGCTGAGCGCCGCCCCAGTCCACCAGCTGTTCGCCGTGCAGCCGGAGCTCGGGCGCCGTGCTGGGCAGGCTGAGCCGCCACAGCCGGGCACCGCCGGCCACCGCGCGCTGCGCGCCGATGAAGAACTCGTCGCGTTGGTCGCGCAGGCCCAGCCAGAAGGCGCCGGCCAGCTCGGGCGGGATCACGTCGCCGCCCAGCTTGGCGCATGCGGCCTCGACGGCCGCCGCCGCGCCCGCCAGCCGCACGAGCAGCGCGCCGTCCCACCAGGCGCTGGCCTCCAGGGGCAGCGGCTCGCCGCCCCAGCGGTTCATGGCCATCAGCGCGGCGGCCTGGTCGAACTCGAAGCGCAGCGTCGTCACGGCAGCCGGCAGCGGCATCACCTTCAGCGTGACCTCGGTGATCAGGCCGAGTTGCCCCAGCGACCCGGCTAACACGCGGCTGACGTCGAAGCCGGCCACGTTCTTCATGACGGTGCCGCCAAAGCTCAGCAGCTCGCCGCGACCGTTGATGAGCACGGCGCCCAGCAGGTGGTCGCGCACCGAGCCCAGCGCTGCGCGGGCCGGGCCGGACAGGCCGGCAGCCACCATGCCGCCGATGCTGCCCTTGCCGTCAAAGCGCGGCGGCTCGAAGGCGAAGCGCTGCTGGTGCTGCGCCAGCAGCGCCTCCACATCGAACAGCGGCGTGCCGGCCAGCACGCTGATGTAGAGCTCGCTGGGCTCGTAGGCCGTCACGCCATTCAGCGCCAATGTGGACAGCGGCTCGCCCTGCAGCGCGCCGCCGTAGAAGTCCTTGCTGCCGTGGCCGGTGATGCGCAGCGGCGCGCGGGCGTCGCGGATGCGGGCTTGCAGGTCGGCGAAGTTCAAAACCGCTCCAGTTCGGGAAACGCCAGCAGCCCGCGCTTCACATGCATGCGGCCGTACTCGGCGCAGCGGCTCAAGGACGGGATCTGCTTGCCCGGGTTCAAGGTGCCGGCCGGGTCGAAGGCGGCCTTCAAGGCCAGCATCTGCTCGCGCTCCTCGTCGCTGAACTGCACGCACATGGAGTTCAGCTTCTCGACGCCCACGCCGTGTTCGCCCGTCACCGTGCCGCCTAAAGCGACGCTGCGCTCCAGGATCTCGGCGCCGAACAGCTCGCAGCGGTGCAGCTGGTCGGGGTCGTTGGCGTCAAACAGGATCAGCGGGTGCAGGTTGCCGTCGCCCGCATGGAAGACGTTGGCGCAGCGCAGGCCGTACTTCTTCTCCATCTGCTGGATGTCCAGCAGGATGGTGGCCAGGTGCTTGCGCGGGATGGTGGAGTCCATGCACATGTAGTCGGGGCTGATGCGGCCGCTCGCCGGGAAGGCGTTCTTGCGGCCGCTCCAGAACTTCAGGCGCTGGGCTTCGTCGGCGCTGACCTGGACGGCCGTGGCGCCGCTGGCGCGCAGCACCGCTTCCATGCGGGCGACTTCCTCGGCCACCTCCTCGGGCGTGCCGTCGCTCTCGCACAGCAGGATGGCCTCTGCGTCCAAGTCGTAGCCGGCGTGCACGAAGTCCTCGACGGCCGCCGTCATCGGCTTGTCCATCATCTCCAGCCCGGCCGGGATGATGCCGGCCGCAATGATGGCGGCCACCGCGTCGCCGGCCTTGCGCATGTCGTCGAAGCTGGCCATCAGGCAGCGCGCCAGCTGCGGCCTGGGCACCAGCTTGACGGTGACCTCGGTGACGACGGCCAGCATGCCCTCGCTGCCGACGACGAGCGCCAGCAGGTCCAGCCCCGGCGCGTCCAGCGCCTCCGAGCCGAACTCGATGGCCTCGCCCTCGGCCGTGAAGCCGCGCACGCGCAGCACGTTGTGCAACGTCAGGCCGTACTTCAGGCAGTGCACGCCGCCGGAGTTCTCGGCGATGTTGCCGCCGATGGTGCAGGCGATCTGGCTGCTGGGGTCGGGCGCGTAGTACAGGCCGTGCGCGGCCGCGGCCTCGCTGATGGCGAGGTTGCGCACGCCGCACTGCACGCGCGCCGTGCGGGCCAGCTTGTCGATGGACAGGATCTGGTTGAACTTGGCCAGCGCCAGCGTCACGCCGGCCTCATGCGGCATCGCACCGCCGGAAAGCCCGGTGCCCGCGCCGCGCGCGACAACGGGCACGCCCAGACGGTGGCAGGCCTTGAGCACGGCGCCGACCTGCGCTTCGGTCTCGGGCAACGCCACGGCCAGCGGGCGCTGGCGGTAGGCGGTCAGGCCGTCGCACTCGTAGGGGCGGGTCTGCTCGGTCTGGCACAGCAGCGCGTGCGCCGGCAGCAGGGGCCCGAGGGCATCGATCAGGGCGGCGCGGCGGGCGTGCAGGTCCAGCGGGGCATTCATGGCGGGCCGACTTTAGCCGCCCGTCACCAGCCAGTAGGCGGGTTTGTCCAGCGGTGTTGCCGGGGGCAGCAAGGGGTTGTTCAGGCGCAGCTGCACGCGCCTGGCCACCTGGTGGCGCTGCAGCAGGTCGCCGAAGCGTTTGTCGAACAGCCGCTTCAGGCTGCCGTCGGTTGCAGCAGCGTCCAGGCCGCGCTGCAGGTCGGCGGCCAGCGTGGGCTGGTCGGGCCGCACGAACAGGTAGGACGCCGCCGGGTAGCGCAGCAGCACATGGGGCTCGATGACAAGGCCGTGGGCCAGCTCGGAAGCGGCCTCGTCGTCGATCTCGAACAGCGCGCGCGGGAAGTAGTCGGCGCGCCCCAGGCGCACCATCTCCAGCAGCGCCTCGAAGCGGTTGCCCTCGCGCACCGGCAGGCCGTTGGCGCGCAGGATCTCGGTGTCGGGCCAGTCGTGTCCCTGCACGGCGACATGGCGGCGCAGCTCGTCCAGGCTGCGCAGGCCGCTCCAGCGCTGGGCGTCGGCCGCGCGGACGAAGGCGATGCGCCAGCCGATCAGCCCACGGTCCAGCGGCACGCGCACCGGCAGCAGCTGCGCCTCGCGTTCGATGCTGGTCATGGTCCAGCCCAGGTCGAGCCGCCCGGTGGCGTCGGCCAGCTCGCGCACTACGCGCGCCTGGGTCATGAACTCGCGCGACTCCACCAGCTCATAGCCGCCACCACCGCGCTCGATGGCGAGCTGCAGCACCTGCTGCAGGTAGGTCCAGACCGCTGAGCGGCCGGCGTCTGGCTGTGGGTAGACGATGCGCCGGCCGGCCTCGACACCGGCCGGTGCAGCCAGGGCGGTGAGCAGCAGGGCGCGGCGTTTCATGGCGATGTGGCGTGCACAGGTCGCCGGCCGGGAGTCAGGCCTTGCGGCGTGCCGGTGCGCGGCGCGGGCGCGGGGCCGGCGTCTCGGCGCCGGGGGACAGGCCCTTGGTCACGCTGCCGACCACGCTGGCCGGCACCGAAGCCGCGCGGCGCAGCGTGTCGCTGGCGGCGTCGAAGCTCTGCTTGACCAGCGTGCCGGCGAGGCTCTTGGCCGCGTCGGTGGCGGTGTCCTTCATGGCCGTCGTGGCCAGCTGCGTGAACTGCTGGCTCAGTGCCGTCCACCACTGCGTGGGGTCGATGGCGGCGGCCGGGTTGGCGGCGGCATCCTGGACGGCCTTGGCCGCCACGCGGGCCGATTTGGCAGCACCCTGGGCCGCCCCTTTGGCCACACCCTTGGCCGCTGACTTCGCCGCCGTCTTGGCCACCGGCATCGCCGCCGCCGCCGCAGCGATCTCGGGCGGCACGCCCGGCCAGGCGGGCGTCTCGGCGCCGGTGGGCAGCTTGAGGCTGTCGCGCAGCTGGGCCAGCGGCACGTTCATGGTCTGCAGCGTGGACAGCGTCATGCGCTGCACCTCCAGGGCCTGGATGGTGGCGGCCAGCATGCGCGCGTTCTGCTCCAGCCAGAACTGCACGGTGCGCAGCTCCTCGATGCGTTTGCCCAGCTCCTCGGGGTTGAGCGTTGGCGCCACCCATTGGCCGATGCCCGGCAGCGCGGAGCCGGCGTTCTTGACCAGGCCTTGCAGGAAATCGAATCCGGGCACGAACTTGGTGAAGCTGTTGTCGGTCATCGCGGTCTCCTCGGCGTGGGCCCTGATCCTACTTGGCGGGCACGATGGCTTGCACGTGAAAGCCGCGTTCGGCCAGCAGCCGGGGCAGGGCCTGCGGCCCGCCCATGTGCAGCGCGCCCACGGCCACCAGCACGCGCTGTCCCTGGGCGTGCAGCGCGGTGATGCGCTCGGCCAGAGGGCCGTTGCGGTCGTCATTGAGGCGGGTGAGCCAGGCGCGCTCGGCCGGCGTGTCGGCGCACTGGCACCAGGCGGGGTAGTCGGCCAGCGCCTGCATGTCACCGCGGGCCCAGGCGTCGGCCAGCCGGCGCAGCGGGCCGCGCACCTGGCCGCGCTGCAGCTGGGTCAGGGCGCCGTCGACGATGTCGGTCAGCTCGTCCTCTGCGGGCTCCAGCGCGGCCAGCTGCTCGGCCGCGCTTTCCAGCGCCCGCACGGGCCGGCCTTCGGCGCGGGCGCGGGCCATCAAGGCCATGTCCTGGCCGAAGCCGGCGTCGAAGCCATCGCGGCGCGCCTCCAGCAGCGTCAGCGTGCTGAGTTGCAGCACGGGCGGGAAGGCCGCCAGCACACCCGGCGGCAGGCAGGCCTTGGCAGCCTGCGCCTCCATGCGGCGGGCCAGCGGCGCGGGCAGCGTCGCCGCGGGCGGCCGGGCGGCCAGCACGGGCATCAGGTCCGCCGGGTCCAGCTCGACGGCCAGCACCTCGGTCTCGGCCCAGGCGCGGCGCAGCGCCGGGCCTGCGTAGGGCCAGTCCGCCTTGCCCAGGTGCAGCGTGCCGTACAGCCAGCTGCTGCGGCCGTCGCGCGTGATGCGCCACAGCGGACCGCGGTCGGGCGCGTGGGCGGCCCAGGCGGCTGCCTGGGCGGCGCTGGGCGGGGCCGGGGTGGGCGGGCAGTCGGCGCGGGCGCCGCCGACGAACAGGGCCAGCAGCAGCAGGGTGGTGCGGATCATGGTTGCGGCTGGATGCGAAGCTCGCCGGGCTTCTGGGTGAAGTGCAGCCGGCCCAGCACGTCCATGCCCAGCAGCGGCGCATGCAGCTGCGGCAGCACGGCCACCGGAAGGCGCTGGGCGCGCACGCCGCCGTCCAGCGCGATGTCGGCCCGGGCGGCGAAGCCCTGGGCGGGGCCGCCGGCCGTGCGGGTGCTCAGCGTGCCCAGCGGCTGCAGGCCGGCGCGCTCGGCCAGGGCCTGGGGCAGCGCGGTGGTGGTGGCACCGGTGTCGACGAGGAAATCCACCTCGACATCGCCCACGCGGCCGGGCCAGTGGAAGTGGCCGTCCGGCGCGCGCGTCAGCACGATGACGCCGCCCGCCAGCTGGAAGCGGCTGGCCTCGCGTTCGCGCTCCCAGTACTTGAAGCCCAGGAAGACCACCAGCGTGACCAGCAGCCACAGGGTGATCAGCTTGAAGGTGTGGGGCAGGTCGGAGCGGGACACGGGGCCGATCGGGATGGCGCGGGGCGTCAACGATAACCGCGCCGGCCGGCGTGTTGCCCGCTCAGAGCCCGAACAGCGTGCTAAGCGCTTCCCGGTACTGCGCCTGCCCCACCGCGTTGGTGTTGTGGTGCGAGCCGCCCTCCACCAGCACGAAGCGCTTGGGCTCGCGGGCGCGTTCGTAGAGCTGCTGGCCCAGGCGGGGCGGGATCAGGCTGTCGCGGCTGCCGTGCACCACCAGCAGCGGCGAGCCGATGTCGGCCACGCGCGAGGCGGCATCAAAGCGCTGCGTGATCAGCGGCGACACCGGCAGCCAGCCCCAACGGAAGCTGCTGACGACGTCGGGGATGGACGTGAAGCTGCCCTCGACGATGAGGCCGGCCTCGTCGCCCACCTGGCTGGCCAGGTTGACACCGATGGCGCCGCCCAGCGAGTGGCCAAAGATGAAGCGGCGCGCGCCCGGGTGGCGCTGAGCGACCCAGTCCCACGCGGCGCGCGCATCCTCGGCTGCCATGGCCTCGGACGGCAGGCCGGGCGTGCTCTTGCCGAAGCCGCGGTAGTCCACGCCCAGGACCGAGAAGCCCAGTGCGTGAAGGCGGCGCATGCGCGGCGCGCTGCCGCGCACGTCGTAGCGGGCGCCGTGCAGGTACAGCAGCACGGGTGCCCGGGCGTCGAGCTGCGGCAGCCACAGGCCGTGCAGGCGCACGTCACTGCCGTCAGCCGTGCTCTTGAAGCCTATCCAGACATCCTCCATGCCCTCGGCCGCCGCCAGGCCGCCGGCCCAGGTGCGGTCGCTGGGCTGGAAGATCCAGCCGCGCTGGCGCTCGTCCAGCGAGGCGCAGCCGGCCTGCAGGCCCAGGAGCATCAGTGCGAGCAGGGCAAGGCCGGTCAGCCGGCGTAGCGAGGCAAGACGTGTCATGCCGTCATGGTGCCAGCCTGTGCCAGGCCGAGCGCGCCGCCGGGTTTCAGCTCCGCAGTGCGGCGACGGGCGACAGGCGAGCGGCGCGCCGCGCAGGCACCCAGACCGCAGACTGCCCCAACAGCCACAAGGCCAGCGCGCCTGCTGGCAGGTAGGCCCAGGGCAGCCGCGGCAGCGCATAGCTCTGCATCAGCAGCTGGCTCAAGGCCACCGCACCCGCCGTGCCGATGACGATGCCGGCGCTGGTCAGCAACAGGTTCTCCAGCTGGAAATAGCGCCGGATCTGCCGCTCGGTGGCGCCCAGTGCGCGGCGCGTGCCGATCATGCGCGTGCGCTGCTGCACCCAGAAGCTGGCCAGGCCCACGATGCCCATGGCGGTCACCAGCAGCAGCAGAACGCAGACACCGCCCATCAGCCAGGCCATCGCGCGATCCTGGGCGTAGAACTCGTTGCGCATCTGCGTCAGCGGCCGGGCCTGGGTGACGACGCGACCGCGGTCGGTGGACTCCAGCGCGGCAGTGGCCGCCTTGATGACGGCATCGCGCTGGCCGGGCTCGGTGCGCAGCACATAGCTGCCGCCGCCCAGCAAGGGAAAGATCATGGCCGCACCATCGTTGTCACCGCCGCGGGCGCGGTGCAGCTGGGTGTGGGTCAGCGTCTGGACGACGCCGACGATGGTCGTCGGCGCTCCGAAGACGTAGACGCTGCGCCCCACCGCCGAACGGCCCGGGAACAGCTTGTCAGCCATGATCTGGTTCACGATCACCTGGCCGACGCGCGGCTCGGGCACCGCGAAGACCTTGAAGTTGTCCTGCACCTCGTCGGGCTGGAAGTTGCGCCCCGCCATCAGCTTGAGGCCGAAGGCGGGCAGCATGTGGTTGTCGGCCGTGTACTGCGCTGCCACAACGCGCAGGCCCTTGTTGTCGGGCTCCAGCGTCACATAGCTGTTGTTGCTGTTGTTGCCGTAGACGATCTGGTTGGCCACCGTGGCCGCCTTCACGCCCGGCAGCGTGCGCAGCCGGGCCAGGTCCCCGGCCACGATGCCGGCCGTGCGCTCGGGTGGCACTGGCTTGCTGCCGCGCAGGTTCAGCACCACCAGCTCGGACTCGGCCAGGCCGCTGTCGGTGCTCAGCGCCTCGACACGGGTCTGGATCAGGTGCAGCGCGTTGGTGACGATGGCGCAGGTCAGCGCCACCTCCAGCACGATGAGGCCGGCCGCAATCTTGTGGCGGCGCAGCGTGGAGAGGATGGGCATCAGGTCTTTGAACATGATCACTGCACTTTCAACTGAACCGCAGGCGTCACCAGCGCTGCGCGCCAGGCCGGCAGCAGGCCGGCGATGAGGCTGGCGGTGAGGGCCAGGCTCAGCGTCAGCGCCAGCATGGCGGCATCCAGCTCGGCCAGGCGGGCATAGTCGTTGGGGCTCTGGCGCACCAGCCACAGCCCGCCCTGTGCGAACAGCAAGCCCAGCAGCGCGCCGGCCCCGCCCAGTAGGACGGCCTCGACGAGGAACTGCCGGAAGATGTCGCCGCGCGTGGCGCCCAAGGCGCGGCGCACGCCGATCTCGCCGCTGCGGCGCAGCGTCTTGGCCAGCAGCAGGCCCACCATGTTGACGATGCACACGGCCAGGAAACCGAAGGCCAGCCAGGTCTGCAGCCGCACGTCGGCCGGCAGCACCTGCTGCGCGCCCAGCCAGTCCATCACGTTGCGCAACCGCACGTTGGTGGGCCGCTCGAAGCGACCGGCCTGGCGCTGCGCCTCGGAGTAGGCCTCCAGGTAGTCACGGTAGGCGGCGGCGTCCGAGGGCTTCTCGAACTCCACCCAGTACTGCACCCAGGCGCAGGCGGCGTTCAGGTCCAGTGAGCTGCCGCCGTTGGCGCCGCGGGCCCAGCAATTCATGTTGCCCCAGTGGCCCATCTTCAGCGCCATGGCGGTAGAGAAGGGCAGGAACAGGTCCTCCGTGTCGGTGTAGCTGCCCAGCGTCAGGTCCCAGTAGTGCGGTTTGACGTGCCAGGGCTTGAGCACGCCGATGACGCGCAGCGGCTGGCCGCGCACGATGACCTCGCGGCCCACGCTGTTGGCGCCGCCGAACAGCTTGTCGTTGAGGTTGGCCGAGATGACGGCCACGCGCGCCTCGGCGGCGTCGTCGGCTGCGCTCCAGCCGGCGCCGAACTGCCACGGCGCGTCGAACATCGCGAAGAAGTCTGCCGAGGTGTAGCGCGTGGGCGAGAACACCGGCTTGGTGTCCGCATCGGGCAGGCCCACTGCGGTGTTGAAGCCGCTGGACATGGCCTGGCGCTTGGCCTTGGCGTCGCGCAGCAGCGCGGTGGCGTCGAAGCGGGTCAGGTCGAAGGTGGGCTCGTCGCCGGCCTTCCAGCCGACCTTGTCGCCGGCGTCCAGCTGCACGTTGAACAGCCGCGCGCTCTTGTGCGGAATGGGGTCGCCGGAGAGCACGTGGTAGACGGTCAGCGTCGTCATGCAGGCGCCGATGCCTAAAGCCAGCGCCAGCACCATCAGCGCCGACAGGCCCTTGCTGGCGAGCACGTTGCGCCAGGCGAGTTCAAGGTAGTGAAGAAACATCAGCGTGCCTCCAGCAAGGCGTTGACGGCGGCCAGCTCGGTGTCGCCCAGCGAGCCGGCGGCCTGGTGCAGCGCCAGCAGCGCGAGCACGTGGTGGTGACGGGCCTGGGTCTGCGCGTTCTGCGCGGCGGTCAGGGTCTGGATGGCGAGCAGCAGGTCGGTCGTGGAGCGCGTGCCCAGCGTGAGGCCGGTGCGGGTGGCGTCCAGCGCGCGCTGAGCGGCGGCCACGGCGGCCTGGGTGGCGCGCAGCTGGGCCTCGCCCTGGCCGACGGCCAGGTGGCGGGCGCGCACCTCGCGCAGCACGGCCCGCTGGCCGGCCTCCAGTTGCTCACGTGCCGCCTCGCGCTGGAAGCCGGCGCGGTCGGTCGCCGCGGCCGTCGCGCCGCCGGCGAACAGCGGCACGGTCAGCCGCACGACCAACTGCGTGGGCGTGCGACCGGCGTCCGCCAGCGGCACGCCGTCGCCGCGCTGGCGCTGCGTGTCCAGCCCCAGGCTCAGCGTGGGCAGGTGGCCGGCGCGGGCCGAGGACAGGCGCTGCTCGCTGGCCTGCATGGCCAGGCGCAGCGCCTGCAGCTCGGGGTTGGCGTGCAGCGCGCGCGCGGCCCAGGCGTCGGCGCCGTCAGGCAGCGGTTGTGCGGCCAGCGTGGCGTGCAGCGGCTGCAGTGCCGGCGCCGCAGCGCCGGTCAGCTGGGCCAGCGCCTCGCGGGCATCGGCCAGCTGCGCTTCGGCGGCCAGCGTGCTGGTGCGGGCCAGCTCGCGGTAGGCGCGGGACTGGTCGGCCTCCACCTGCGCCGACAGGCCGGACTGGAAACGCGCCTGGGCGTCGCTCACTTGGCGGGCGAAGGCGTCCTCGTTGGCGCGCGCGGTGGCCAGTTGGGCCTGGGCCGACAGCAGGCCGAAGTAGGCCTCGGCCACCCGGGCCCGCGCGCTCTGCTCGGCTGCGACGAGGCGGGCTGCCTGCGCCGACGCGAGGCTGCGGCTGGCATCCCAGTCGCGCAGCGCGGCGAGGTCGACGAGGGCCTGGCTGAGGTGGCTGGTGGTGACGTTCCAGCGTGCGCCGCCGTGCTCGCGCAGCTCGCTGCGGGCCAGCTGCCACTGCGGCAGCAGCGCGGCGCGGGCCTCGCGGGCGCTGGCGTCCTGCGCGCCGCTCAGCGCGGCTGCCTGGCGTAGCAGCGGGTCGGCCGCGCGGGCCTGGGCCCAGACCTGCAGCAGGTCGTCGGCGCGGGCCGCGCCCGCGGCCAGCAGCGCGAGCGTGCACGTCAGTGCGGCGAGGCGCAGGGGCGTCTTCATGCGGTGGCGGCGAGGTCCGCGACCTGGCCGTCGATGACATGCACGTTGCGCTGCGCGCGCGCGGCGAGCTGCGGGTCGTGCGTGACCATGACGATGGTGGCGCCGTCGCGGTGCAGCTCCTCCAGCAACTCCATGACGCTGCGGGCCATCGCGCTGTCCAGGTTGCCGGTGGGCTCGTCGGCCAGCAGCAGGCGTGGCTCGCCGGCCAGCGCGCGGGCGATGGCCACGCGCTGCTGCTGGCCGCCGGACAGCTCCGCCGGGTAGTGCTTGCCGCGCGCCGACAGGCCCACGCGGGCCAGCGCGTCGGCGGCGCACTTGCGGCGCTCGGCCCCGCCCATGCCGCGGTAGCGCAGCGGCACCTCGATGTTGTCGAGCACGTTCAGGTCGGGGATGAGGTTGAAGGCCTGGAAGATGAAGCCGATCTTCTGGTTGCGGATGCGCGAGCGCTCCGCGTCGCCCATGCGGCTGACGTCGATGCCGTCCAGCTTGTAGGTGCCGGCACTGAAGGCTTCCAGCAGCCCGGCGATGGTGAGGAAGGTGGTCTTGCCGGAGCCGGACGGCCCGGTCACGGCGACGAACTCGCCCTCGCGGACGGTGAGATTGAGGTCGCGCAGCGCGTAGGTCTCGACCATCTCGGTGCGGTAGACCTTCTGCAGTTTTTCCATCTGGAGCATGGGATGTCCTTGTTTCTCAATCGGCGATCAGGACGCGGTCCGCGCCCTTGAAGTTGTCGGCGCCGGTGACGACGACGCGGTCGCCGACCTTCAGGCCCGACACCACCTCGACCCGCTCCAGCGAGCGCGCGCCCAGCTGGATGGCCACCTTCTCGGCCACGCCGTTGCGCACCACGTAGGCGTGGCTGCCACCGCCTTCGTCGACGAAGCTGCCGCGCGCGACGCCCAGCACCTGGTCGCGCCGGTCCAGCAGCACGCGCACCGACAGGCGTTGGTTCTGGCGCAGCTGCTCCGGCTGCGCACCGGCAAAGCGCAGCCGCGCAGCCACCTCGCCGTTGACGACTTCCGGCGACACCGAGCTGACCTGGCCCGCCCAGCGCTGACCGGCGGCCGAGCCGCCGGAGATCTCGCCCGGCATGCCCGGCTGCAGCTCGCGCGCAAAGCTCTCGGCGACCTGCATCTGCACCTCGAGGGCCGACAGGTCGACGACCGACAGCAGCCGCGCGTCGCGCGTGACGTTGGTGCGGTCGGCGATGAAGAGCTGGCCCACCTGGCCGTCCACCGGCGAGCGCACCTGCAGCTCGGCCACCTGGCGCTCCAGGTCGGCCACCAGCAGCTGCTGGCGCGCCAGCGCGCTGTGCTTGGCCTGCACGTCCAGCTTCAGGCTGTCGGTCTTCAGCCCTCGCAGGGACTGGGCCTGCTCCAGCGCCAGCCGGGCCTTGGCCAGCGCGTCCTGCGCGCGCTCGACCTGCATGCGCGCCGTCGCTCCGGCCTCGAAGGCCTGGGTCTGGCGGGCCAGGTCGTTCTGCGCGGTCTGGTGGTCGATGCGGGCGTTCTCGAACGCGCTGTGCAAGGCCGCCGCCTGCTGGCGCGCCTCGACCTCGGCGCGGGCCAGGTCGGCGCGCAGCGCGTCCACCTGGCTGCGCTCCTGCGCGAGGCGGTTGGTGAGTTCCGGCGAGTCCACGCGCGCCAGCACCTGGCCCTGCCGCACCGGGTCGCCGGCCTTGACCATCAGGGTTGCCGTGCCGCCGCCCTGCGCGTACAGCGTGGGGCTTTGCGCGGCGACGACGCGGCCCTCGCCGGCCACGTCGCGCGTCAGCGGCCCGATGCCGACGGTGGCGATGCCCAGCCGCGCGGCGCTGACGGCAGCGTCGGCGGACAGCGCCTGGCGCAGGCGCCCACCGGCCCCCAGCGCGACGGCAGTGATGATCAGCACGCCGCCGCCCAGCAGCAACGGCCAGCGGCGGGCGCGGGGGGCGAGCGGGCGGTCCTGCTCGGAGGTGTCGCGGAAGTGGGAGTTCATGGGCCCAACATCGCAAGCGCCGTGCCCGGCCAGGCGCTACGCGGCATCAAGCACTTGGGCGCTGCGGTGGTGTCCGCGGACAGCGTGCGGACAGTCCGGCCCCCGGCGCGGTCAGCGCCGGCCTACCCGCGCCAAATGCGGCATATGTCTCGCTACCGGAGCGAGTCCCTGCTGCGTTTGACGCAGGTCAATCGCCTCCGCAATCGGCCTCCCTAGGATGAATCCGTTCCAGTTTCCTAGCCCGCCATGCCGAATCTCGCTGCAGCCCCGATCGGGTTGCCCGTCTCTGTCCGCTCGCCCAGCGCCCACGCCGCTGGTGGCTTCTTCTCCCACCACGGTTTCTGGGCGCCCGGCGTGCGCTTGTTCCGCAGCCTGCGCTTCGGCGCCAAGGCGCTGGTCATCTCGGCGGCCTTCCTGGTGCCGCTGCTGGGGCTGATCGCCTGGCTCATCCATGACGAGGCCGAGACCCGGCTGCAGGAGCGCCAGGCCGCGCTGCGCCAGCATGTCGAGATTGCGCACAACGTGCTGAGCTGGGCCCAGGGGCTGGAGGCCGGCGGGCTGTCGCGCGAGGAGGCCCAGGCCCAGGCGCGCCAGGCCATCGCCAAGCTGCGCTACGGCGGCCAGGAGTATTTCTGGATCAATGACATGCAGTCCCGCATCGTCATGCACCCGATCAAGCCCGAGCTCGACGGCAAGGACGGCAGCGGCATCAAGGACCCCAACGGCGTCGCGCTGTTCAACGCCTTCGTCGCCGAGGTGCGACGCAACGGCCAGGGCTTCGTGAGCTACCAGTGGCCCAAGCCGGGCCAGGCTGAGCCGGCCGACAAGATCGCCTTCGTCAAGGGCCTGGACGCGTGGGGCTGGGTGGTGGGCTCGGGTCTGTACGTGGACGACCTGCGCGACGCCGAGCTGCGCCTCATCTACCGGACCGGCGTCGTGCTGGTCTTCATGCTGTGCGTGGCGGGCTACCTGTTCCTGAGCTTCTTCAAGGTCATGGACGGCGGCCTGGACGAGACGCGGCGCCACCTGCGCGCGATGACGGCCGGCGACCTGACCACCACGCCCGCCCCGTGGGGCCGCGACGAGGCGGCCGACCTGATGCGCGAGCTGGCCACGATGCAGGACTCGCTGCGCCACATGGTGCTGCGTGTGAGCCGCTCCAGCGACCAGATCCTGCACTCCAGCGACGAGATCGCCAGCGGCGCGATGGATCTGTCGGCCCGCACCGAGCAGGCTGCCGCCAACCTGGAGGAGTCGGCCGCGTCGATGGAGGAGATCTCGGCCACCGTGCGCCACAGCGCCGAGCACACGGCCGAGGCCTCGCAGCTGGCACGCCAGAACGCCCGCATCGCCAGCGACGGCGGCCGCGTGATGGAGGAGGTGGCGCAGACCATGCAGGCCATCCGCGACTCGTCCACGCGCATCGCCGACATCATCGGCACCATCGACGGCATCGCCTTCCAGACCAACATCCTGGCGCTGAACGCCGCGGTCGAGGCCGCGCGCGCCGGTGAGCAGGGCCGCGGCTTCGCCGTGGTGGCCAGCGAGGTGCGCATGCTGGCGCAGCGCAGCGCCGAGGCGGCCAAGGAGATCAAGACGCTGATCGGCCGCAGCGTGGAGCAGGTGGAGTCCGGCACGGCCATCGTGGGCCGCGCGGGCGAGACCATCGTGCAGATCGTCGACGGCTCGCAGCGCGTGGACCAGCTGCTGGGCGACGTGGCCCAGGCCTCGCGCGAGCAGAGCCAGGGCATCGCCCAGATCGGCCAGGCTGTGCAGGAGCTGGACCGCGCCACGCAGCAGAACGCCGCGCTCGTGGAGGAGACGGCTGCCGCCGCCGCGTCCATGAAGTCGCAGGCTGGCAGCCTGGTGGGCGAGGTGGCGCGCTTCTCGATGCCGGCCGGCCTGTCACTGGACATCGAGGACGAGCCGATCGAGCGTGCCGACTTCGATTTCGACAGCGCCATCAACGCCCACCGCGACTGGAAGGTGCGCTTGCGCCAGGCCATCGCCGACCGCGCCCGGCTCGACGCCGACACCATCTGCCGCGACGACCAGTGCCCTCTGGGCCGCTGGCTGCACGGCGACGGTCAGCGCCGCTGGGGCTCGCGCCCCACCTTTGTGGCGTTGATGGACAAGCATGCCCAGTTCCACGAGGCGGCCGGTGACGTCGCGCGCCGCATCAACGGCGGCCAGTACGAGCAGGCCGAACGCCTGATCGGCGCCGGCTCGGTGTTTGCCGGCCGCTCCACCGAGGTGTCGACGCTGCTGACCCAGGCCAAGCGCGGCCTGTGAGCTGCGGCGCCGCTCAGGCGGCCAGGACGAGGACGAAGTAGGCCAGCACCGCGCCGCACAGGCACAGGCCGAACAGGGGCGGTGTCGTGCGGGGCATGCCGGCCTCCTAGCTGCGGATGAGCTCGCCAGCCTGGCGCCACATGGCGCCAGGCTGCGGGAACACGCTGGCCAGTGCGCTGTCCGGCAGCCCCAGGTGGCGCTGCAGCACGGCAGCCAGCACCTGGCGGAAGTCGGTGGTCACGGCCAGGTCGCGGCCGTCGGCCAGCGCGGCGCGGTCCAGCCCAGGCCATTCGCCCAGCACGCGCCCGCCCGCTACCGGGCCGCCCAGCAGCCACATGACGTTGCCGCGGCCGTGGTCCGTGCCGCCGTTGCCGTTCTGGCGCACGGTGCGGCCGAACTCGCTGGCCACGACGATGACGGTGTCCCGGTAGGCATCGCCCAGACCGGTGGCCAGCGCGTCCAGTCCCTGGCCCAGGCTGGCCAGGCGGTTGGCCAACTGGCCGCGCGCGGCGCCCTGGTTGACGTGCGTGTCCCAGCCGCCCACGGCCGTGAAGGCGAGCTGGGTGTGCGGGTCCTTGCGGATCAGCGTGCCCAGCCGCAGCGCGTCGGCAGCGAAGCTGCGGGCCGACGGCGCGCCGGCATCGGCCGTCGGGTCCATGCTGCGTTCGCCCGGCGCCATGCCCGAGGCCATGCTGCGCGCCATCTCGCCGCGGCCCTCGGTGGTGTCCCGCAGCGTGGCGCTGAGCGCCGGGTCCTGCGCGTACAGCTTGGCGAGGCCGGCCTGCATCTGCGGGTTGTCGATGCTGCGGCGCTGCAGCGCGTTGGGTCCCAGGCCCAGGTTGGCGACGCTGGCCGTGCCGGCAAAGATGCGCGGCGGCGTGCTCCCCTGGCTGATGGCTCGCGTGGGTGCGGGCTCGCCTGGCAGCGCGGCCAGCAGGCGGTTCATCCAGCCGTCGGGCGTGGACTTGCGGCCCGGCGTGCCGGACTCGAAGTAGTCCTGCGCGTCGAAGTGCGAGCGCGTCGCATCGGGCGAGCCGCTGGCGTGCACGAAGGCCAGCTGGCCGCCGTCCCAGTGGCGCTTGAGCATCGCCAGCGACGGGTGCAGGCCGAACAGCGAGTCCAGCTTGAGCAGGCCGTCCTCGGCGCCGGGCACGGGCAGCGCGATCTGCGGGCGGCCGGCTGCGTAGTCGCGCTCGCCGTGGGGCGCGACGACGGACAGGCCGTCCACCGCGCCGCGCAACATGACGACGACGAGCTTTTTCGGGGCGGCGGTTTGCGCGCGCAGCAGCGAGACGGGCAGGCCGCCCAGCGCGAGTGCGCTGGCCTGCAGGAGTTGGCGGCGGTGCATGGACAGCTCCTGGTAACGAGGGTGCATGGACATGGGCGTCAGCGCTTCATGAAGTCGGGCGACGCGAGCATTAGGGCCACTTGCTGGCCGGCCGGCTCGCTGGCCAGCGTGCGGCGCGTGGCCGCGCTGACCGAGGCGCCCAGCGTGCTGCCCAGCCGCTCGGCGCTCACGCCGCTGCGCTGGCCCAGCGTGGCGGCGAGTTGCACGCGCTGCGTCAGCGCCTCGGGGTTGCGCCAGGCGGCGGCGATGGTCTTGTAGCCGTCCGGCGTCTGCGCGCCATACAGCGGCTGGCCGGCCTGGGACAGCGCCTGCAGCAGCGGCTGCGGGTTGGCCAGCGGCAGGTCCAGCGCGCGCAGGCTGGACAGCAGGTACTGGTAGGGCGTCTTGAACTTGGCCTGGAAGGCCTCGCGCTGCCAGAACTCGTCGGCGCGCATCAACACGCGCGTGAACTCGCGCAGGTCGCCGCCGCTGGTCAGGAAGCTGTCGGCCAGCTTCTGCACCAGGCTGGCCGGCGGCTCGTCGGCCACAAAGGCCTGGGCGAACTTGTGGGCCAGTCGACGCGCGGTGGCCGGGTGGGCGGCCAGCATGTCCAGCGCCCGCTCGCCCTCGGCCTGGCCGGCGCCCGCGATGCTCTGGCCCAGCCAGGTCTTGGTGCCGTTGTCGTGGCGGCGCGGGTCGAACGCGAAGGCGTCACCCGTGGCGCCGGCCAGCAGCTTGCGTGGCTCCAGCCCCCAGCCGGTCAGCATGCGGGCCAGCTCGGTCACGTCGCGCTGCGTGTAGCCGCCGTCCACGCCCAGCGTGTGCAGCTCCATCAGCTCGCGGGCGTAGTTCTCGTTCAGGCCATTGGCGCGTTGCGGGTTGGCGACGGTGCGGCGCGGAGGTCGGTCGGCCGCCACGCTCTGCGCGTTGTCCAGGTAGATGAGCATGGCCGGATGCTTGGCCGTGGCGCCCAGCATGTCGCGAAAGCGCCCCAGCACATGCGGCCGGATGGCCTGGTGCTCGTAGTTCGCGATCAGCACGCCGACGGCGTTCTTGCCGGCGAACACATTGAAGTGGTTGAACCAGAACTCGGTCAGCACCTCCTCCAGCTGCGCCGGGCTGTGCAGCGCGCGGGCCAGTCGCGCGGTGGCGGCCTGGGCCAGCAGCGGGCGCACTTGCTCGCGCACGGCGTTCAGTGCGTCGGCGTCAGGCTTGCCGCCCTGGGCCTGCTCGCGGCGCGCCTCGCGGGCGGCCTTCACGGCCTCGCGGTAGCGGCCCAGCAGCTCGGCCTGGCCCAGTTGCAGCACTTCCATGCCGGCCAGGCGCTCGCTCAGCGCCGCTGGCGCGGCCAGGAGGCGCGGCGTCAGCTGTTCGGTCAGGAAGCGCTCCAGCCAGGCGTCGGCGCCCTGGTCGGCAATGGCGGCCGCATCGGCCGGCCGCGGGCCGTAGCCCAGGCGGTTCAGCGCATGCAGCGCACGCTCTTCTGCGCTCAGCGGGGCGGCGCTGCCGGCCAGGGCAGTCGGCAGGCGCAGGCCGGCCAGCGCGGCCGTACCCAGCATGAGTCGGCGTCGGGGGTTCATCGGCGGTCTCCGTCGTCGTGACGGCGCAGCATCCCGCGCTTTGCGCAAGCCGGTGTGGCCCCTGCGCAAAGTTTTGTGTCAGCCCAGCCAGCGCTCCAGGCTGCGCAGCGTAGCGGCCACGTCCAGCGGCTTGGACCAGTAGCCGTCGAACCCGCCCCGGCGGGCCAGGTCGGCCGCCACGTACTCGGGCTCGGCCGTCACCAGCAGCGCCGGCGCGTCCGTCGCGAGGCCGGCCTGGCGCAGCTGCGGCAGCAGCGCGTCGCCGCTGACGTCAGGCAGGCGCAGGTCGCACAGCAGCAGGTCCACGCCCTGGCTGGCCACGATGCGCCGCGCCTCGGCGCCACTGCGGGCCACCTGCACGCGGCAGCCCGGCCGCAGTTCCACGATGCCCTGCATGAGCAGGGCGTTGACCGGGTCGTCCTCGACGTACAGCACCACCGTCATCACCGCCCCCGGGACCGCAGAGGCTGCGTAGGCGGGGAGGTCGGGCGCTGGGCAGTGGGCTGGTCGGCGGGCATCGTGTGGCTGCAGGCGTTGGATGCCAGCATTATCAAATTCATTGATAGGGTCGAACAGGAATGCACTGCAAATACGGTGTAAACCCGGATATTTGCCAGATGCGGCAGGCGCTCGACCGCTCAGTGTGCGGCCTGCCGCAGTGCCTGCAGGCCGCGACGCAGCACCGCCCAGCCGGCGGCCTGCAGTGCCGAGCCGTGGGTGGCAGCGTCCTCCAGCGCCAGGGCCTGGCGGGAGAGGTCCGGATGGCCCAGCAGCTCCAGCACCGCTTTCAGGCCGTGGGCCACGCGCCGCAGCGCCTCGGTATCGCTGGCGGCGATGGCGGCATCTCCCTGGGCGATGTCGTCGGCGAAGCGCGCCAGGCAGCCGGTGCGAAAGCGCTCGAACAGATCCAGGTCGCCGCCGAAATGGGTTTGCAGGGTGGCGGGCGCCGACGGTGCCGGCGCCGGGGCAGGGCCGGCCGCAGCGGCGCGGCGCGGCAGCAGTTCCGTGACGGTGCTCAGCAGCTGGGCCAGCGGCACGGGCTTGCGCAGTGTTCGCGCGACACCCAGTGCCTGCAGCGCGAGCAGCCGCTCGGGCTGCAGGCCGGCGCTGAACACCACCCAGGGCGGCGCGTCGGCGCCCTGGGCACGGCCCTCGGCCAGCAAGGCCTCGGCGGAGCCATCGGGCAGCATCAGGTCGCTGATGACCAACTGCCAGCCGCCGCCCGACAGGGCCGTGCGGGCCTGCGCCAGATGGGTCACGACCTGCAGCTCCACGCCGGGCAGGTCTTCCAGTGCCATCTCCACGAACCTGGCGATCGAGGCGTCGTCCTCGATGAGCAGCAGGCGGGCGGGCATGGGGTTCAGGCTGTTGCGGGCGCCTGGGCCTGGGCCAGCAGGCGCGGCAGCTCGGTCACCAGCCCGGTCTTGTGCACCAGCGGCACACCGTCCAGCGCGAAGCGGTAGGGCTCGCGCTGGGCTTCGTCCAGCGCGGTGACGACGATGAGCCGGCTGCGGGCGAACTGGGGATGCGAGCGCAGGCTGGTGATCAGCGCGGCGCCGTCGATGCCGGGCAGCAGGATGTCGATCAGCAGCACGTCAGGCTCCAGCCGGCCGGCCAGCGCCAGTCCGGCGATGCCGTCCGAGGCGATGTGCAGATCGGCGTCGGGCAGTTCGCGCTTGACGATGAGGCTGATGAGGTTCTGGAAGTGCACCGAGTCCTCGATCAGCAGCAGTGTGAGCGGCCGCGCTGCCGCAGATGCGGCCTGTGGTGCACCTGCTGCGGCCACGCTGCCGCGCGAGGCCAGCCAGGCCTGCAGCGAGCTGAGCAGGATGCGGCGGTGGCCGCCCGGCGTCTTCCAGGCCTGCAGCTCGCCGCGGTCCACCATCAGTTGCACGGAGCGCACCGCGAGGCCCAGGCGCTGAGCGGCCTCGGTGGTGGAGCAGGTGTCGGGCACGGAAGGGCTGGCGTTCACGCGCCATATTTTGCCGTTTTTGCGGGCTGGTGCGTTGGCTTCTCATTTGATAAAAAACTCGGTGATGGACAATTCGGTCAAATTTCGGAGATCACCCATGCCGATCCTCGCCAACACCGACTGCACGGCCACACCCGGTGGGGCTGCGGCTCTGATGACGGGGCATGCCGCGACGCCGGCTGAGATGGGCGCGCACCGGGTGCGCCTGGGGCGCCTGGCGGAGGCGCTGGCCTGCCGGCTGGGGCTGGACGGCGACGCGGCGCAGCTGCTGCGCCTGGCCGCGCCATTGCACGACGTGGGTGAGACCGACGCGGCGGCTGCCTTCGAGCCCGACTGGCCGCTGACGGCCGCCGAGGAGCGCCGCCGCCGCCAGGCCCAGCCCGAACGAGGGGCCGCGTTGCTGAGCCACTCGCGGCTGCCGCTGTTCGCGTTGGCGGCCGAGATCGCGCTGCATCACCGGGAGCGCTGGGATGGCAGCGGCTACCCGCAGGGGCTCAAGGGCCGGGCGATTCCGCTGTCGGCCCGCATCGTGGCGGTGGTGGATTGTTTCGATGCCCTGACGATGCGGCGCAGTTTCCGGCCGGCCCGGGCCGACGACGTGGCGCTGGCCATGCTGGCCGAGCAGGCCGGCACGGCGTTCGACCCCGAGGTCGTCGACGCCTTCCTGGCGCACGCGCCGGCGCTGATCGCGCTGCGCGACCATGTGGCCGGGGGCCAGGCGGCACTGCGCTGAGCGCCGGTTCGGCGCGCAGGGCTCGGCGATGTTCTGAGCGCCGCACAATGTGGCGCACGCCATCTCCGCCACCCCATGCGCCTGCTCCTCGTTGAAGACGACTCCATGATCGGCGACAGCCTGCGCGAGGCGCTGCGCCGCCAGGGCTTCGCGGCCGACTGGGTGCGCGACGGCCAGGCTGCCGAGTCGGTGCTGGCCAGCGGCGAGCGCTTCGAGGTCGTGCTGCTGGACCTGGGCCTGCCCAAGCGTGGCGGGCTGGAGGTGCTGCGCGCGCTGCGAGCCCGCGGCGACGCCACGCCGGTCATCGTGCTGACGGCACGCGACGCGACGTCCGACAAGGTGGCCGGGCTGGACGCCGGCGCCGACGACTACCTCGTCAAACCCTTCGAGCTGGACGAGCTGCTGGCGCGGCTGCGCGTCATCTCGCGCCGCCAGAACGGCCGCACCGACAGCGCCCTCGCGGTGGCCGACCTGCGGCTGGACCCGGCCACCCGCGAGGTGACCCGCGCTGGCCGGCCCATCCTGCTGTCGGCGCGCGAGTTCGCGCTGCTGCAGGCGCTGCTAGAGCGGCCCGGCGCCATCGTGTCGCGCGCGCAGCTGGAAGACCGGCTCTATGGCTGGGGCGAGGAGCTGGAGAGCAACGCCATCAGCGTCTACATGCACCAGTTGCGCAAGAAGCTGGGCGCGGACCTGCTGCACACGGTCCGCGGCCTCGGGTACTACGCCGGCCCCGAGAAATCATGAAGTGGCTCTCCACGCTGCGCGGCCGCCTGTTCGCGCTGCTGGCCGTGCTGGGCGCCGTGACGGCAGCGGCCGTGGCCGGCGCCACCTATGTCAGCGTGCGCGCCGAGGCCGACCAGCTGTTCGACTACCAGCTGCGCCAGACGGCGCTGTCGCTGCGCGACCAGGGCCGCGTCGCGCCCGACGAGGCCGCCGCGCTGGCCGACCCGGGGCTGGACTATGTCGTGCAGATCTGGTCGGTGCAGGGGCTGGAGCTGTATTCCAGCCGGCCGCAGGGCATGACCGAGCCGCTGCCGGCGCGCGCCGTGCTGGGCTACTCCAATCTGCGCCTGGGCGGACAGGATTGGCGCGTGTTCAGCGCCGCCACGCCGCTGCGCGTCGTGCAGGTGGCGCAGCCGCTGGCCGTGCGCCAGAAGCTCGCCGCGCTGGCTGCGCTGCGCAGCGTGGTGCCGGTGGCCGTGGCGCTGCCGCTAGTGGCCGCGGCCATGTGGTGGCTGATCGGCGTGTCGCTGGCGCCGCTGGCCCGTGTGACGCACGCCGCCAAGGCCCGCGGTG
This sequence comes from Pelomonas margarita, assembly GCF_043555875.1. NCBI lineage: Bacteria > Pseudomonadati > Pseudomonadota > Betaproteobacteria > Burkholderiales > Sphaerotilaceae > Roseateles > Pelomonas margarita. Next base: position 53,408 of record NZ_JBIGHW010000008.1, read on the forward strand.
CGACGGCGCTGGATGCGCTGCCCACCGCTGGCCTGCCCGGCGAGGTGGCGCCGCTGGTGGACGCCTTCAACGGCCTGCTGGCTCGGCTGGCCGATGCCTTCGACGCGCAACGCAGCTTCGTCGCCGATGCCGCCCACGAGCTGCGCTCGCCGCTGACCGCACTGAAGCTGCAGCTGGGTCTGCTGCGCGACTCGGCGCCGGGCGAGCAGCAGGACGCGGCGATCGCCCGCCTGCGCAGCGGCATCGACCGCGCCGTGCGCCTGGTGGAGCAGCTGCTGGCGCTGGCGCGCGCCGAGCCCGGCGCGGACACCGCCGCGCTGCCGCTGGACCTGGCCGATCTGGCCCGCCAGGCCGTGGCCGACGTGCAGCCGCTGGCCGACAAGGCAGGCGTGGCGCTGGCGCTGCATGCGCCTGACCCGCTGCCGTTGACCGGCGATCCGCAGGCGCTGCGCGGCGCTTGCCGCAACCTCATCGACAACGCGGTGAAGTACGGCGCCACCGCCGTGCAGGTCGCAGCGCTGCGCGGCCCGCGCGGCGCGCCGCTGCTGCGCGTGGACGACGACGGCCCGGGCATCCCGCCGGCTGCCCGCGAGCGCGTGTTCGACCGCTTCCAGCGCGGCGACGATGCGTCGGTGGAAGGCAGCGGCCTGGGCCTGGCCATCGTGAAGGCCGCTGCGCGGCAGCAGGGGGCGACGGTGCGGCTGGCGGACTCGCCGCTGGGCGGCCTGCGCGCGGAGATCGGCTGGCCCGCCTGAGCGCTGTGTGGGTGCCGGCGTTGATACAGCACGCCGCGCGCCCCGCACCGCTGTCCCTTCCCGTCCGCCCCGGCAGCCGCTGCAATGGCGGCATGCACGAACTGCTGCCGCTGCTGACCTACTGCACGCTGATGTCCGGTACGCCGGGCCCCAACAACATGATGCTGGTGGCCAGCGGGGCACACCACGGCTACCGGCGCACGCTGCCGGCCATCCTGGGCATCAACGCCGGCGGCGCGGTGCAAACCTTCGTGACCTGCCTGGGCCTGGGGGCGCTGTTCCTGGCCTGGCCGGCGCTGCATGCGGCGCTCAAGCTGGCGGGCACGGCCTACATGCTGGTGCTGGCCTGGAAGCTGGCCGGCGCGCCCGCCGCGCAGGACCGGCCGCCCGCGCGGGTGCGCTTCGTGGAGGCCGCGCTGTTCCAGGCCGTCAACCCCAAGAGCTGGATCAAGGCCATCACCATCGCGTCGGTCTTCATGCCCGTCGGCCTTGGCATCGTCGAAGGCGCCGTGCTCGTCAGCCTGGTCGGTGCGCTCGTCGGCTTTCCGTGCATCTCGATGTGGGCGCTGTTCGGTGCGTGCATAGGCCGCTTCCTGAAGAGCCCGCGGCGGCGGCGTGTGTTCAATGCCATCATGGCCGTCTCCCTGGCTGTACTGGCCTTGCTGCTGCTGCGCTGATGTTCTCGCTGGACCGCGATTCCTCCACCCCGCTGGCCGACCAGATCGAGCAGCGCCTGCACGCGCTCATCCAGAGCGCGCAGCTGCCGCCCGGCGCGCGGCTGAACTCCATCCGCCAGCTCGCCGCGCAGCTGGGCGTCAGCCCCAACACGGTCGTCAGCGCGTACGACCGCCTCGTCGCCGCCGGCCTCATCGACTCGCGCGGCACCGCCGGCTTCTTCGTCGCCGACAGCCCCGCCAACGCGATGCCCGATGCCACGCGCGTGGAGGCCGGCGAGGAGCAGGAGGCCGTGTGGCTGGCCCAGCAGGCCAACGACCAGAAGGCCGGCGTGCTGCTGGCCAGCAGCGGCGCGCTGCCCGCCACGTGGCTGGAAGACGCCGTGCCCGCCGCCGCCGTGCAGCGCGGCCTGGCGCGGGCCACGGCCGGCATGGCCTCGCGCTGCCCGCCGCAGGGCCTGCCGGAGCTGCGCGAGCGCATCGCAATGCTGCTGCGCGGCCAGGGCGTGGCGGTGGACGCCGGCCGCGTACTGACGACCTACGGCGGCACCCACGCCATCGACCTGATCTGCCGCGCCTTCCTGCGCCCGGGCGACACGGTGGCAGTGGAGACGCCCGGCTACTTCCTGCTGTTCGACCGGCTGCGCCAGGCCGGCGTAACCATCGTGCCGGTGCCGCGCCGCCACGACGGCATAGCCCTCGACGCGCTGGACGCTGCCTGCACGCAGCACCGCCCGCGGCTGCTGTTCATCCAGAGCGTGCTGCACAACCCCACCGGCTGGGGCAGCAGCGCCGCCAACCTGCACCGCGTGCTGATGCTGGCGCAGCGCCACCACGTGCTGATCGCCGAGGACGATGTGCAGGGCCACTTTCACCCGGGCACGCCGACGCGGCTGGCGCAGCTGTCGGGGTTGGAAGGCGTCATCTACTACTCCAGCTTCGCCAAGGCCATGAGCCCGGCGCTGCGCCTGGGCTACATGGCCGCCGAACCCGCGCTGCTGAAGCCGCTGATGCGCGAGAAGATCCTGTCGGTGCTGACGACGGCGGCGCTCAACGAGTTCGTCATGCTGGAAGTCCTGGCCGCGGGCCGCTGGCGCAAGCACCTGGACCGGCTGCAACAGCGGCTGGGTGCCGCCCGCGTCAGCGCCGCGCGCCAGCTGCGCGAGGCCGGCATGCCGCTGGAGCATGCGGGCGAGGGCGGCCTGTTCCTGTGGGGCGCGCTGCCGGCGGCCGTGGACGTGGACGGGCTCGTCAAGGAGGCGTTCCGGCGCGGCATCCTGCTGGTGCGCGGCGCCACCTTCGCGGCCGATGGCGCGGCCGACCCGCACCTGCGCTTCAACGTCGCCTTCAGCCAGCAGCCGCGGCTGGCGGAGTTCCTGCGCGAGCAGCTGGGCGCCGCAGCGGGGGCTCGGCTGGCACTGGCAAAGGCGCGCGGCCCGCTGGCAGAAGCTGTCGGCGCGGCCCTGTCCCCCAGGCGCTGAAGGCCTCGCGCCAGACGGATCAGGCTTGCAGCGGTGTCGCGGCCAACTGGGCCACGCTGGCCTGGCGGTAGGGCGCGCAGAGCTGCTCCACGTAGGCCTGGTGCTGAGGCAGGGCGCCCACGATGCGCGCGACCTTGAGGTGGATGTCGCCAAGGAAGCGGGCCAGCTCCTCGCGGTTCATCTGGTCGGCCACCGGGTGGTAGCGCTGCGGCAGGATGCCCTGGCCCATCATGACCTGCACCCAGGAGATCTCGGCGAACAGTTCGTCGCTGGGGCGGAACACGCGCGCCGTCTCGCGGAACAGGTCGATGCGGTGGCGCAGCGTGGGCAGGATGTCCATCTCGCGCACGTGCTGCCACAGCGCGGAGTCGGTGCGCTCGTTGACGTGGTAATGCAGCACGATGAAGTCGCGGATGTGCTCTAGCTCGCGTTTGGACTGGCGGTTGAACTCGTCCATGTCCGACTGCTGGATGCCGCCGGCCGGGAACAGCTGCATGAGGCGGATGGCCGAGCGCTGGATCAGGTGGATGCTGGTGGACTCCAGCGGCTCGACGAAGCCGCTGGCCAGTCCCACGGCCACGCAGTTGCGTTCCCAGACCTTGTCGCGCTGGCCGGGTGTGAAGCGGATGACGCGCGGCGTGGTCAGCAGCTCGCCCTCGACGTTGCGCTTGAGCACCTCGGGCGCATCGGCGTCGCTGAGCTCCTTGCTGCTGTAGACCAAGCCATTGCCCACGCGGTGCTGCAGCGGGATGCGCCATTGCCAGCCGAAGGGGTGGGCGATGGAGCGGGTGTAGGGCCACGCCTCGCGCACCGACGCGGTCTGCACGGCCACCGCGCGGTCGCAGGGCAGCCAGTAGGACCAGTCCTCGTAGCCCACGCCCAGCGCCTCGCCCAGCAGTAGCGAGCGGAAGCCCGTGCAGTCGATGAAGAAGTCGCCGTCGATGCGGTTGCCGTCTTCCATCTGCAGCGCCGCGATGTCGCCCGCGCGGGCGGCGCCGGCATCGGTCTCGTGCTTGAGCACGCGGGCGATCTTGCCCTCGATTCGCTGCACGCCGTAGCCCTCGCTCATCGCGCGCAGGAACTTGGCATAGCGGCTGGCGTCCAGGTGGTAGGCGTAGTTCAGGCCGTTGCGCGGCAGGTGGGCGAAGCGGTTGGCGAAGGCGGCCACCGTCTCGGGGTTGTAGTCGGTGTAGGTCTTGGACAGGCCCTCGGCCATCCCCTTGAGCCAGAAGTGCTGGAAGCCGGCACTCCAGTGGTCGTTGCCGGTGGCGCCGAAGGAGTGGAAGTAGTCCTGGCCGGGCGCCTTCCAGCCCTCGAAGTTGATGCCGAGCTTGAAGGTCGCGTTGGTCGCGGCCATGAACTCGGCCTCGTTGATGCCCAGCAGGTTGTGGAAGGTGTGCAGCGCGGGGATGGTGGCCTCGCCGACGCCGACGGTGCCGATCTCCTCGGACTCGACGAGCTTGATGTCCAGCTGCTTGCCCAGCAGCTTGCTCATCAGCGCGGCCATCATCCAGCCGGCGGTGCCGCCGCCGGCGATGACGACGCGGTTGAAGGGGGTGGAAGTGTTCATCGCTTGAGCAGGGTCAGGAGTTGCGCGCGGGCCTGGCGCGAGAGGGTGTCGTCGATGGGGCCGAGCAGGCCACGCGCGGCCTCGGGGATGTGGGCCCAGGTCGTGTCGTCGGCGCCGAAGACGAAATGCTGGAAGTGCTGCTGCCAGATGCGACGGTCCTTCTCGGGCAGGTCGCGCAGCGTCATCAGCGCCAGGTGCAGGGTGCTCAGCGGCGAGTCGACGTACTCGGGCGTCTGCCGCCACCAGGCGTTGATGAGCAGGTTGACGGGCGCCAGCCCTTCGATGTGGTGGAACCACATGCTGGGGATGAAGATGGCGTCGCCGGGTTCCAGTTCGGCCACCTCGCCGGCGTCCAGTGCTTGCCTGAAGCGTGGGAAGCGCTCGAAGTCGGGCTGCTGGAAGTCAACCAGGCTGATGGGCTGGCCGGCCGGCGTCGGGTCCAGCGGGCCCATGTAGAGGTTGTGGATCTGCTCGGGCGGGAAGACGGTGAAGCGGCGCCGCCCGGCGGCGACGACGGCGAGGTTGTCGGGCAGGTCGTAATGGGCGGCGATGCGGGTGCGGTTGCCCAGCCACAGGCTGACCAGCGCGTCGCGTGCGCCCAGGCCCATGACGTTGGCGTCCAGGAAGCCGGGCAGCACGGCGTCCACCGTGGTCGAGCCGACGTAGAGGGCCGGCGGCTCGGGGGTCTCGGCCAGTCCCAGCAGGCCGGTCAGCACCTGGTCCAGCGTGGCGGCGTAGCGGCTGAAGTTGAAGGCTTTCAGCGTCTCGTCGGCATAGAAGACCCGGCCCCGGGCTTCAGGCGCCAGCTGGAACAGGCCGATGCGCACGCCGTTGTACAGGCCCATCAGGTAGCGGCCCAGGGCTTCGTCGGACTGGCGCGCGGCCTGCACCACGGGCCAGTGCGTGAAGCCGCCGCGCACGATGTAGGGCCGGTCTGCCGTCAGCAGCTCGGCGGGCAGATTGTCCGGGTCGAACGGGCCGGTCCAGGCGGGGATGTCGCGCATGTCAATGGGGCGGCGAATGAGGAGGTGCAAGCCCGCAGGCGCCGAGGTTCACCGTAGGGCGGGTCGCGACCCGCCGTTTGGTGGACAGGCACCTCTCTACCAAGCGGCGGGTCATGACCCGCCCCACCGCAAGGGGGCTCATCGACTCGCCCGCTCCAGCAGCACGGGCAGCTGCGCGAGCGACGCGATCTGCATGTAGGCGGGCAGCAGGTGACCGTCGCGAGCCAGCGCTTCCAGCGCGGCACCGGGCAGCGCAGCCAGGCGCTCCTCGTGGATGGTGAACAGGCCCGAGAGCCGGCCCTGCTCGCCGTCGGCCGTCTCGATGTCCATGACGAAGGGTTCCAGCAGCTGGTGGCGCGTCAGCGCGTCGATGAAGGCGGGCAGCTGCTGCGCCTGGGCGTGCAGCGCCTCCATCAGCTGCACGGCGTTGTCCAGATAGTCGCTGAAGCCGCCGTGCGGCAGGAACAGCGCCATGCCGACCTCGCCCTCCTCGGGGCGCACGAGGCGCGGGCTGTCCAGGTCGATGTGCAGCTTCAGCGAGCCATCGCTGGCGCGGCCGATCATGAAGGGGTCGCGCTGCAGGGCCATGGGCAGGGCCGGCGCGTCCCAGCCGGCGTCGGTGAGGAACAGGTTCTGGCCCTCCTGCAGGCCGAACAGGGCCACCGGCTGGAAGCCGGCATCACCGTCGACGAGCTGGAACACGATGGGGAAGTGGGCCTGCAGCTGGCGGAACTCGGCCGGCAGGGCGAGGCAGTACTGGCGCGCGTCGCCGAGGGCGGCGGAGCGCTCGGTGTGGACGCGCAGGTGGCGGTGGGTGACGTTGTCGAGCAGGGCGGGGCGGGTCATCGGGCGGGGCTCTGGGCGTGGAGGTGGTCGATCAGGCTGCGGTGGCCGGGCAGGGCGGGGATGAAGCGGCGGGCCAGGCGGGCCGCTTCGTCAAAACAGGCCTGCGCCGCCTGCAGTTTGTCGGCGGACGGCGGGCGGGTGTCAGGGCGAAAACCCATGCCGTACAGCACGTACTGGTAGCTGGCTGACGGGAAGACCTCGTCGTTGCGGCCGAAGTCGTGCCGGGCCGGCGCGCGCAGCCGCCACTGCGGCAGCAGTTCGCGCAGGCGCTCGGGCCAGGAGGCGGTGTCGCGGTGGGCGCGCCAGTAGTCGCTGTCGTCGCGCTGCGTGAGCGCGTAGTGCAGCTTCAGGAAGTCGATGACGCGGGCCCAGCGGTAGCTGAAGTCGTCGTTGTAGCGCCGCGCGACGGCGGGCAGCGTGGCGTGCGTCATGGGCAGCTCCTCGCAAAGCCGCTGCACGGACAGCTCCACCAGCGCCAGCGCCGAGGCCTCCAGCGGCTCGATGAAGCCGCTGGACAGGCCGATGGCTACGCAGTTGCGCACCCAGAACTGCTGGCGGTAGCCGGGGTCGTAGCGGATGGGGCGCGGCACGGGGCGCTCGGCCGGGGCGCCGGTGGCGTCGAGGTAGGCCTGCAGCGCGGCCCGCGCTTCGTCCTCGCTGGCATGGGCGCGCGAGAACACGCAGCCCACGCCGCGGCGGTGCGGCAGGCCGATGTCCCAGAGCCAGCCCTTGGCCCAGGCGGTGGCGATGGTGACCGGTGCCAGCGGCACATCCGGCGAGGCATAGGGAACCTGCACGGCCAGTGCGGCGTCGTTGAACAGCACCTCGCGCTCGCTTTTCAGCGCTACGCCGAAGTGCTGGCCGATCAGGCGGGCCTGCAGGCCAGAGCAGTCGATGAAGAGATCGGCGCCGAGGTCGCCGTGGGCGCGCGTGCGCAGCGCCGCGATGTCGCCGGCGCGCGGCCCGCTGTCGTGCGAGAGCACGGCGTCCACATGGTCCACCACGTGGCGCACGCCCAGCTGCTGCACGGCGTGCTCGCGCAGCAGCTGGCCGAACAGGCCGGCGTCGAAGTGGTAGGCGTAGTTGGCGACGGCGCCGAAGGGTGGCGTCTGCACCTGCTTGGGCGCGCGGCCGGCCTCGCACACCTGCACGCTGGGGCTGACGATGTCGGCGAACGGGCGCTGCGGCTGCAGCGCAAGCCAGGCCTGCACCAGCTCGGCGTCCCCATGGCCCACGGGCAGCATGAAGGGGTGGTAATAGCGGTCACCGGCCTCGCCGGCGCCGCCGCGGGCCCAGCCGTCGAAGCGCGAGCCCTGCTTGAAGCTGACCTGGCAGCGGCGGATGAACTCGGTCTCGTCCAGGCCGATGCGGCGCAGGGTGTCGCGCATGGACGGCCAGGTGCCTTCACCCACGCCGATGGTGGGCACGTCGCTGGATTCCACCAGCGTGATGCGCAGTGTGTCGCCATGTTCGGCAGCCAGCAGCCCGGCCACCAGCCAGCCCGCCGAGCCGCCGCCCAGCACGACGATGTTGCGAAGGGGTTCGTTCATGGCGTGCATTGGACGCTTTCACTCCCGCAGGCCGGGCGCCGGGCCTCGTGGACACGAGGGACAAACAAAAAAAGCCGCTCGCGCGGCTTCGCCAGATGGCGAACAAGAGCGGCGCCTCAGGATGCAAGCGCCGCAGAACCAGACTGTGCCCCACAGGCGCGGGCCCGCATGTCCCGACTTGCCTGGGGGAAGGTCTGCCCGGAGCCGGCAGGGCCGGCCCCGGGAAGCACGCTCAGAACTTGTAGCGCGCGCCGATCATCACGCGGCGGCCCAGCTGGGTCACGGCGCCGATCTGGTTCTCGTTGCGCAGGTGGGTGCGTGTGTACTCGTCGGTCAGGTTGATGGCTTCGAGCTGCAGGCGCAGGTTCTTGTTGAAGTTGTAGCCCACGCTGAGGTCGAACTGGCCGAAGGGCTCCACGTACAGCGGCTGAGCGCCTTCCGAGCCGCCGTAGTTGGCGGCCAGGAACTTGCCGCGCCAGTTGTAGGCCAGACGCGTCGTGAAGGTCTCGTTCTCGAAGAAGCCGACCAGGTTGCCCGAATCCCCCAGGCCCACCAGCACGTCGGTCTGCGCCCCAGCCTTGGCGTTGTTGTAGCCGAGGTTGGACTTGACCTTGGTGAAGTTCGCCGACACGCCGAAGCCGCTGTTGCCGAACACATGCTGTGCGTTCAGCTCGATGCCGTTGAGCTTGCTGGTGCGCTTGTTGTTGACATAGGTGCCCAGGTCGAACATCAGCAAGGGGTCAGTGGGCTGGGCGGTGATGGTGCCGAGGCCGCTTCCGGCTGCGCCGGTGGGGTTGACACCTGGGGCGGTCGGGAAGTTCGCGAAGATGTACTTGCGAATGCACTCCGAATCGGCGCCGCAGCCTCCAGCAGTCTGGGCCTGCTTGTACATCGCGCTCCCGATCGGCGTGTGCAGGTTAAATAGGTTGGTTCGGGTGACGACGGCTTCGTTGTAGTCCTTGAGGGACTTGCGGAAGTAACTGGCCGCGACGTAGCTGCTCTTGGCGTAGTAGTGCTCGGCCGAGAAGTCGAGGTTGTTCGACTTCAGCGGCTTGAGCTCCGGGTTGCCCACGGAGCCCACGCCGCCGCCGACACGAGCCAGGGTATCCAGCCGCTGCCCACCCTGGATGGCGTTCCACCCCGGGCGACCGATGGTCGTGCCGTAGCTGACGCGGAGCTTGGTGTCGGTGGTCATGTCGGCGCTGAAGTCGATGGACGGCAGAAAGTAGCCGTACTTACCGTCGCGCGATGCGGAGCGCGTGCCGCTGAAGTCGATGGGCACTTCGTTGGGTGCAGTCCAGGCCACCGACACCGGGATCTTCTCTACCGACGGCGAGCTGACCTTGGTGCGCTCGTAGCGGGCGCCGATGGCAGCGTCCATGGGCACGCCCCAGTCCCAGCTCAGGTTGTACTGGCCGAACACGGCCTGCGACTTTTCCGTCGTGCGGAAGTCGTCCTGCCAGTCGAACGAGGCCTTCAGCAGCGTGTCAGAGCCCAGCGTCTTGATGGCGGCGGCGCGCAGATCCTCGAAGTTGAAATAGAAGAACTGGTTGAACAGTCGCGAGTCGTTGGCACCGGGGATGCGGCTGAAGTACTTGCTGATGGAGTCAGCCTTCCAGATGTTGTCTGGCAGGGCGGCCGGGCCGCCGGCGGCGTTCGCGCCCCAGGTGTCGCGCTGCACGTTGGCGAAGGCCGAGCGGTTCTGCACTTCGGTCAGCGTCAGGCCGAAGTCCAGGCTGCTGGCGTCGTCGATACGCCAGTTGCCGCGGGTCTGCAGTTGCGTGACCTCGTTCTTCTGGTAGCTGTTGCCGAACACCGAGCCCTGCAGCTCCTGCTTGGCGGGGTCCAGCGTCGTGCCCTTGATGCCCAGCACCGGGAACTTGTTGCTGAAGTCGACGAAGGTGTCGCCCCGGTTCATCGAAGCGGTGCCGAGCGTGACGGCCGTGCCCAGCGGGTCGTTGGCGCCCGAGGTGGCGGTGGCGTGGTGGGCGTCAATGTCGAAGTTCAGCGCATCGGTCGCCTTCCACTTCAGGTTCAGGCCGATCTGCTGGTTCTTGTTCTTGGTGCTGATGCGCGAGGCGCCCATGGCCAGGTCGGCGTTGGCGGCCGGGATGGTCTCACCGTAGATGACGGGCGAGGACGGCGAGCCGGTCTGGAACTCGCCGAATTGGCCGCCGTAGTTGAACCAGGCCGAGATGTCGTTGCGGCGCTGGCGGAACTTCTGCTCGGACATCACGAAGTCCAGCGTGCCCACCAGGTCTTTCATGGGCTTGAACTGCAGCACCAACTGGCCGTTCAGGCGCTCGCGGTGCACGCCGGTGAACGAGTAGTTCAGGTTCTGCGGCACGCTGTAGATGGAGCCGGCAGCCGGGCGGTTCTTGATGGTGCCCCCCGAGGCCGGCGGCAGGCCGCCCCAGACGGCATTGGGGCCGTTCCAGTCGTTGTCCTTGATGCCGTCGAAGGTCTTCCAGCCGCTGCTGACGTTGGCCTGCGAGTAGCCGGAGTCGCGCACCTGGTAGGTGCCCATCAGCGCGATGCCGAACATGCCGTCATTGCTCTGCGTGCTGTAGATGCCGCTGAGTTCGGGCGTCAGTTTCTTGCCCTGTTCCTCGCCGGGCAGGCGGCGGGCCGACTGGTCGCTGACCAGCTTGACGCCGAACTGGGCCACGGTTTCCTTGATGTCGAACGGGCGCTGCGTGCGCACGTTGACGGTGGCGCCCATGCCGCCCGTGGGGCTGCTGGCGCGGCTGGTCTTGTAGACCTCCAGCGCGGCGACACCGTCGGCCGCGAGGTTGGAGAAATCGAAGGAGCGCGAGCTGGGCGCGCCGCCGTCCACGCTGGAGCCGGGCATCTGGCGGCCGTTGAGCAGCACCAGGTTGAAGTCCGGGCCCATGCCGCGCACGGTGATGCGCGTGCCTTCGCCGTTGCTGCGGTCGATGGAGACGCCGGAGATGCGGCTCAGCGACTCGGCGAGGTTGGTGTCGGGGAATTTGCCGATGTCCTCGGCGACGATGCCATCAACCAGGCCGGACGCCTGGCGCTTGAGGTTGACCGAGGTCTCCAGCGAGCGGCGGATGCCGGTGACGACGACAGTCTCCAACTGCGTGGTGCTGGCCAGCGCCTGCGGCACCGACGTGCTGGGCGTGGGGCCGGCGTTTGGCACCTGGGCCTGGGCGGCCACGCCGACGAAAAGCAGGCCGCTGGCAGCGGCCAGGCGCGAGAGGCGAAGGGCGGGGCGGGGCTGTCTCATTCACTTGTCTCCAGAGTTGGTGATCTTCTCGTGATGTCCTGATGGACTGAAAGCGCTTTCAACATTACTTGATTGGCAGCGCTTTCAAACTAGGCAACACCCTTGGTCTGCGGCGTGGCCGCAACGGCTTGTCAGGCAGAGAAAGGGGTGTCGGTGCGGCCCCGCGCTGGCCGCATCGCCCTGTGGACAGGGGGTACGCACGGCAGGACGCGGACCGCTTCAAGTTGGAAGGCTGCTTGCAGAAAAATCTCTGAAAGCGCTTTCAGACAATGATGCGTCAGTCACCCTGGATCGGCCACATGGTTTTCCCGATCCGCGCAACAACCGGCGCGGCGGCGGGCTCAGGCGCTCAGCGCAGCAGGCGCCGCGTGCTCTCGCGCACGATGAGCTCGGGGCCCGGCGGGCGGGCGTCGGGCTTGTCGCCGCGCAGCATGGCCAGCATGGCCGTGGCGGCTTCGGTGCCGATCTCGTAGACCGACTGCCGCACGGTGGTCAGCGGCGGCATGGTGTAGCGGGCCATGATGACGTCGTCGAAGCCCACCATGGAGACGTCGTCCGGCACGCGCAGGTTGCGCCGGTGCAGCGCCAGGCAGGCGCCCATGGCCATTTCGTCGTTGGACAGGAACAGCGCCGTGAACGACACCTGGCGCTCCAGCAGCCGGCTGACCGCCAGCATGCCGCCTGCGGCTGTGAAGTCGCTCTGCACGATGAGCTCGGGGTCGACGCCCAGGCCGGCGGCGGCCATCGCATCGAGGTAGCCGGCCTGGCGCTCGACGGCGTCATCGTGCAGCAGGTCACCAGCCACGAAGGCGATGCGCCGGTGGCCCTGGTCGATCAGGTGCTGCGTGGCGAGGCGGGCGCCTAGGCGGTTGTCGAAGCCGAAGCTGTACAGCTTCGGCCCCTGCAGCTGGCGCCCCACCACCACGGTCGGCAGGCCGCCGGCCAGGTTGACGAGCTGCTCGTCGGGCAGGCGGCCGGCCAGCACGATGATGCCGTCCACGCGCCGCGACAGCAGGGCCTCGATGGCCTTGCGCTCGTCGTCTTCGTGCCAGTTGCCCGATACGAACAGCGGCACGTAGCCCGCCCGTTCCAGTTCGCGCTCGATGCCCAGCAGCGCCTCGCCGTAGAAGGGGCTGGAGATGATCTGCGTGACGACGCCGATGGACATCGTTTTGCCGCCGGCCAAGCCGCGCGCCACCGGGTTGGGCCGGAAGCCCAGCTCTCGGATGGCGGCCTGCACGGCCTCCTTCTTGGCCTCGCTGACCGAGGCCGTGCCATTGAGGATGCGCGACACCGTGCTGGGCGACACGCCGGCCAATTCGGCCACTTGTTCCAGCGTGACCACCCCGTCGGGGCGGCTTGAAGGCGCTTTCTTGGCGGGGGGCGTCTTGTTATTCATCGGCGGTCTGAGCGGGGTGGCCGAGTGTAGGCGTCGATCCGGGAGCGGCTCTTGCGGGTATTCCGGGCCGCCCCGGTCGGCCTGCCTTACAGCTTGGTGAACCGTATCCAGTTCAGGTTCCAGCCGCCCTGAGGCGCGAACAGGCCGACGTTGTAGGTGCCGGCATTGACGTTCACCGTGTGGGAGATGGTGGTCCAGTTCTGCCAGCCGCCGGTGTTGGGCACGGCCAGCTGGCCCAGCGCCACGCTGCCAGCGTTCAGGTCCAGCGACAGCTGGCCGTTGCCCGGGCTGGCCACGCGGTACTCCACCCGGTAGGCGCCGCTGCTGGGGAAGGTGATGCCGTTGTAGGCCATCCAGTCGTTGGCGTCGATCCAGCCTACGTTCTGCCCGCCTTCGCTGCAGGCCTCCAGCTGCACGCCGGTCTGCGCGTTGAAGGCCTCGGCCTCGATCTGGCGCGTCCAGGCCGAGCTGGCCTTGGCGACGATGACCGAGGTGGCGCGGTCGTTGAAGCCCTGGTCCACCAAGCAGCCACTGTCGGCACTTCGGGTGACGCTGGCGCCACTGAAGTTGTCGCCGTCGAACAGCTGCACCTGGTAGCCGGCATTCACGCGCAGCGAGGACAGGTCGTTGTCGCCGACGCCGCGGGCTTGCAACTGCGCGCGGGTGTAGCTGCCCTCGGGCAGCGCGGCCGCATAGCCGCCGTAGTTGCAGTGTTGGAAGACGGTGGCCACGCCGCCGGAGGCCGGTGCGTAGACGCGCACGTAGTCCACATGCATCTTGGCCGGCAGCGCAGCCGTGTTGACGTTGAAGCCCGGCCAGTTGCCGCCGATGGCGAAGTTCAGCAGCAGAAAGAAGTCGTTGTGGAACTCGCTGGTGCCGTTGACGCCATTGGCGATGCTGGCCTCGTGGTACTTCACGCCATCCACGTACCAGCGGATGGCGCTGGCGTCCCATTCGACAGCGTAGACATGCCAGTCGGTCACCGTGGTGGCGAGGTTGCCGCTGTACTGGGCGTATTGGTTGGTGTGGTCTTGCCAGTGGAGGGTGCCGTAGACCTTCTGCTCGTCGTTGATCTTCTCCATCACGTCGATCTCGCCCGACGCCGGCCAGCCCACCTGCGGCAGGTTGGCGCCCAGCATCCAGAACGCCGGCCACGCGCCGAGGAAGCTGGGCAGCTTCATGCGCGCCTCGATGCGGCCGTACTTGAAGGTCTTGAGCCCTTGTGTCTTCAAGCGGGCCGAGGTGTAGGCCATACCGCCGAAGTTCTCGCGCCGCGCGGTGATGACCAGCGCGTTGTTCTCGATCGTCGCGTTCTCACGCCGGTAGTACTGCAGCTCGTTGTTGCCCCAGCCGTTCGTGCCGGTGCCGGTCTCGAACACCCAGGCCGGGCCAATACTGCCGTTGAACTCGTCGCTCCACACCAACTGCCACTGCGCGTGGGCCAGGCCCGCCGCAGCGCTCAGCAGGCCCACCAGGGCGGGTCGGATCAGGGATCTCAGCCATCTCATGCGGTGTCTCCAACAAAGGGTTTGGGGTGCCCGTCGCCTGTGTCGGCGACTTGAAAGCGCTTTCAGTTTGCGCGTTCACCGGCCGGCTCGGCAATCCGGGGCGTGTGGCCGAACTCAGGGACGGGCAGACCCGCCCCGGGTTTGCGCGGCCGGCCAGCCATCGTCAACACGGGGCCTAGGGTTTGTGCTGCTGGGGCTCGCGACGGGGCCATGCACAATCTTGAAAGCGCTTTCAAAATCATGCCTGCATCCCACGCTCTCTCCCGTCGCCACCTGCTGGCTGCCTCGTTGGGCGGCGCGGCCGGGGTGGTAGCCGGCCCGGCGCCGGCGGCCAGCCAGCTGCCGCTGACGGTGGCCGCCTTTCCGCTGGTGGACGTCATCGCCAAGGACGTGCTCAAGGGCTGGGCGCAGTCGCGGCCGGAGGTGCGCGTCGAGGTCATCAGCCGCCAATACGACGACCACCACACCGCCATGACGACGGCGCTGTCCACGTCGGGCCACCTGCCGGACGTCATCGCGCTGGAGACCAGCTACCTGGGCCGCTTCTCGCTGGGCACGGGGCTGGAGGATCTGTCCGCGCCGGCCTTCGGGGCCGAGCGCTTCAAGGATCGTTTCGTCAGCTTCGCCATCGACACCGCGCGCAACCGCGATGGCCGCATCGTCGCGATGCCCACCGACATCGGCCCGGGTTCGCTGTTCTACCGCGTCGACCTGCTGGCCCGGGCCGGCCTGAAGGAGGCCGACCTGACGCGCTCGTGGGAGAGCTACGCGGAGGCCGGCGCGCAGCTCAAGGCGCGCACGGGCGCCTACCTGATCGGCGATGTGCGCCTGCTCAAGGACATGGTGGTGCGTGCCGGCACGCCGCCTGGTGAGGGGCAGTTCTTCGACGCCCAGGGCCGCGCGCAGATCACGTCGCCGCGCTTCGTGCGCGCGTTCGAGCTGGCCCGCAAGGTGCGTCAGCAGGGCCTGGATGCCCGCGTGGAGGTGTGGTTCAACGATTGGGCCGAGATGCTCAAGCGCGGCCGCCTGGCCACCGAGATATCGGGTTGCTGGATGGCTGGCCAGATGGCTAACTGGGTGGCGCCGGGCACGGCCGGCAAATGGCGCGTGGCGCAGCTGCCCGAGAACACCTTCTGTTCCTACGGTGGCACCTATTACGCCATCCCGCGCCGTTCGGCGCCCGAGAAGAAGGCGCTGGCCTGGCAGCTCATCCAGGAGCTGACGCTGGAGCGCCAGCGTCAGCTCGACGCCTTCCGTTCGCAGGACGCCTTCCCCGCGCTGCTGGCCGCGCAGGACGATCCGTTCTTCGATCAGCCCGTGCCCTTCCTCGGCGGCCAGCAGGCCCGCCTGCTGTGGCGCGACGCCGCACGGCGCATCCCCGTCGTCAAGATGCACAAGCAGCACAAGTTCGCCGATGAGGTCATCAATGCCGAGCTCGACAACGTGCTGGAGTACGGCAAGCCCATCGCCCAGGCGCTGGAAGACGCGCAGGCCCTGCTGGTGCACCGCGCCCGCCGCTGATGACGCCCGGCTTCCCGTCCCACCCTGGCGGCAAGGCGCACCCCTTGCCGCGGAAGGTCTGCTGACATGTCGTTCCGAATCCCCTCTCGCTGGGCGCCGTATGTGCTGGTCAGCCCCTTCCTGATCCTGTTCGCCGTGTTCGGGCTGTTCCCGCTGGCCTTCTCGGGCTGGCTGGCTTTCCAGTCCTGGGAGCCCACGAGCGGCATCGAGGCGATGCAGTTCGTCGGCTTCGACAACTTCGTCTTCGCGCTGACCGACGGCTGGTTCTGGAAGTCGCTATGGAACACGCTGTGGCTGGCGCTGGCCTCGGGCCTGCCGCAGCACCTGGTGGCGTTGCCGCTGGCGGTGTTCCTGCACCAGGCCTTCGGCCGCTGGCGCGGGCTGTTCTCGGGCGCCTACTTTCTGCCCTACATCACGTCCACCGTCGCCATCGCGATGCTGGCCGGTTCGCTGTTCTCCACCGACTACGGCCTCATCAACCAGGCGCTGCATGCGGCCTTCGGCATCGACAACATTCACTGGATGCGCTCGCCTGACGCGATCAAGCCGGCTGTGGCGATGGTGGTGTTCTGGCGCTACGTGGGCTTCAACCTCGTGCTGTACCTCGCCGCGCTGCAGACCATCCCGCACGACCTCTACCAGGCCGCGCGGCTGGACGGCGCCGGCCCCTGGCAGCAGTTCCTGCGCATCACGCTCCCGGGCCTCAAGCCCATGATTCTGTTCGGTGTGACGCTGTCCATCATCGGCGGGCTGCAGCTGTTCGAGGAGCCCTTCATCCTCACCAACGGCAAGGGCGGCGCCGACCAGTCCGCGATGACCGTGGCCATGTACCTCTACCGCCTGGCCTTCGACTTCAGCGACTTCGGCGGCGCCAGCGCGCTGGCCTGGCTCATGTTCGGCCTCATCGCGTTGCTGACCTGGCTGACGAACAAGGCGTTTGCAGATCGGCAGGTGCAGGCATGAAGACGACCCCGAAGCTGCTGGCCTACGCCATCGTGGGCATCGGCGCGCTGTTCATGTTGGCGCCGTTCTATTTCATGTTCGTGTTCGCCACGCAGTCGCGCACCGACATCTTCAACGTGCCGCCGCCGCTGTTCTTCAGCGACCAGTTGCTCAACAACCTGCAGGTTCTCACCACCCGGCTGCCGTTCTGGAAGAACGTCGGCTGGAGCCTGTACGTGGGCCTGATGTCCACGGCGCTGACGCTGCTGTTCTGCTCCATGGCCGGCTACGCGTTCGCGCTGCTGGAGTTCCGCTTCAAGAAGGCGCTGTTCGCTCTCGTCATGGCTACGCTGATGGTGCCATCGTTCATGAACATGATCCCCAGCTTCATGGTCATGGACGCGCTAGGCTGGATCGACACCCACCGCGCGCTCTACCTGCCCGGCGCGGCCAGCGCCTTTGGCATCTTCCTGATGCGCCAGTTCGCGGCCAGCACCGTGCCCAGGGAGCTGCTCAGCGCCGCCCGCATCGACGGCGCCAGCGAGCTGGGCATCTACTGGCGCATCGCGCTGCCGCTGATGAAGCCGGCGCTCGGCACGCTGGGCCTCATCACCTTCATCAGTTCATGGAACAACTTCATGAACCCGTTGATCGTCATGCGCTCGGCGGAGAACTACACGCTGCCGCTGGCGCTGCGCAGCCTGTTCAGCACCACCAGCACCGAATGGGGCGCGCTGATGGCCGGCTCCGCCATCGCCACCCTGCCGCTCATCGTCCTCTTCGTCGTCTCGTCGCGCCAGCTGATCGCGGGCCTCACCGCGGGCGCCGTCAAATAAGCCAGAACCGCCCATGAACTCTCTGCACCGCCAGTTCCCGCCCGACTTCGTCTGGGGCGTCGCCACCAGCAGCTTCCAGATCGAGGGCGCCGCCTCCGAAGGCGGCAAGGGCGAGTCCATCTGGGATCGCTTCTGCCGCCAGCCCGGCGCCATCGCCGATGCCAGCAACGGCGACGTGGCCTGCGACCACTTCCACCGCCTGGACGACGACCTCGACCTCATCGCGTCGCTGGGTGTCAATGCCTACCGCTTCTCCGTCGCCTGGCCGCGCGTGCAGGCCGACGGCCACGGCGCCTTCAACCCCCAGGGCCTGGACTTCTACGAGCGCCTCGTCGACGGGCTGAAGGCGCGCGGCATCCAGCCCTGGCTGACGCTCAACCACTGGGACCTGCCCCAGGGGCTGCAGGACCGTGGCGGCTGGTTCGACCGCGACACCGTGCACCGCTTCGTCGACTACGCCCGCCACGTGCAGGCGCGCCTGGGCGACCGCCTCGCCGGGCTCACCACGCACAACGAGCCCTGGGTCGTTGCCACGCTGGGCCATGACAAGGGCATCTTCGCGCCTGGCATCCAGAGCCGCCGCGTCGCCGCGCAGGTGTCGCACCACCTGCTGCTCAGCCACGGCCTGGCGCTGCAGGCGCTGCGCGCCGACGGTGCGCGCAGCGAGCTGGGCATCGTGCTCAACCTGTCGTCCACCGTGCCGGCCACCGCCATGCCGGCCGACATCGCCGCGGCCCGGCTGGCCGACGCCCATGGCCGCCGCTGGTACACCGACCCGCTGTTCAAGGGCAGCTATCCCGAGGGCGCGCTCGCCGACCTCGGCGCAGACGCGCCGGTGGTGCAGGCCGGCGACATGGGCGTCATCGCCCAGCCCATGGACTACCTGGGTGTCAACAACTACACCCGCTCCGTCATTGCCGCCAGCGGCGAGGACTGGAATGCCAAGGGCCGCGGTTTGCCGGTGTCCGACATGGACTGGGAGATCTACCCTCAGGGCCTGACCGACCTGCTGGTGCAGCTCAGGCACGACTACGCGCGCCTGCCCAAGGTCTACATCACCGAGAACGGCGGCGCTTTTCCCGACGCCCGCCTCGTGGACGGCCGCGTGCAGGATGACGACCGCATCGACTACCTGCGCACCCACATCGCCGCCGTGGCCAGCGCCCTGCAGCAGGGCGTGCCCATGGCCGGCTACATGGTCTGGAGCCTGCTCGACAACTTCGAATGGGCCAGCGGCTACCTCAAGCGCTTCGGCATCGTGCACGTGGACTACGACACCCAGGTGCGCACGCCCAAGGCCAGCGCCGAGTGGTACCGCGAGTTCCTGCGCCAGTGGCGCGGCTGAATCCCTACAACAACTCTGGAGACACGTACCCCATGCCCACGATCAACCGCCTGCCGCGCCGCTGGCGCAGCGTCCTGTCTGCCGCCGCCTTTGCCCTGACCGCCTGTGGCGGTGGCGGCGGCTCAGCCACTGCCGCCACACCGGCGGCCACGCCCGCGGCCCCAGCTCCGTCCAACAACTGGACGCTGGTGTGGAGTGACGAATTCGACGACGCCGCCGGCACCGTGCCCAAGGCCGCGCACTGGAACTACGACCTCGGCAACGCCGAGAACAACGGCTGGGGCAACCGCGAGTACCAGTACTACACCAAGGACGCCCGCAACGCCCAGACCGACGGCAACGGCATGCTGGTCATCACTGCCGAGCGCGCCACCAACCCCGGCCCCTGCTGGAACGGCAAGCCCTGCGAATTCACGTCGGCGCGCATCCACAGCAACAACAAGGTCAGCTTCACCTACGGCAAGGTCGAGGCCCGCATGAAGCTGCCCACCGGCAAGGGCGTGTGGCCGGCCTTCTGGACCCTGGGTGCCGACATCGCCACCAACCCGTGGCCCAAGTCGGGCGAGATCGACATCATGGAGTTCGTGCCGCAGACGCCCAACTCGACCTACGGCACGCTGCACGGCCCCGGCTACTCGGGCGCGCAAGGCATCGGCAAGCCGGTCGACCTCGGCGCCCCGGTCGTCAACGACTTCCACACCTACACCATCATCAAGCGTCCCAACGAGATCATCTGGTACGTCGATGGCAAGGAGTTCCACCGCCTCACGCCAAGCAGCCTGCCGGCCGGCGGTACTTGGGTGTTCGAGAAGCCCTTCTTCGTCATCCTGAACCTCGCCATCGGGGGCGACTGGCCCGGCGTACCCGACGCCACCACGCCGACCACGTCGCGCATGCTGGTCGACTGGGTGCGCATCTACAAGGAAAACTGAGCTCGCCACGGCCAGGGAGACCCGCCATGTCCCGACTGCTCCACTGCCTCGCGCTGGCCGCCGGCCTGCTGGCGGCGTCCGCCCAGGCCGCCGAGGTCAAGACCCCGTACGGCAGCTTCATCGCGCCCGACGGGCTGACCGAGGTCAACCGCGATGACAAGACCGACCCGCGCACCGGCAAGCCAGCCGGCATGGTCGTGCTCACCCGCGCGAGCGACCCCAAGGCTGTCTACATCGTCGTCTGGAGCTTTGCCGAGCCCGACTTGGCCAAGCCCTACGACGCGCTGGAAGGCGCGGTGCGCATCGGCAACCCGTTCGACAAGGCGTTGACGCGCGACGCCGCCAGCGCCACCTCGGTCGGCGGCGTGGCCGGTGGCCGCTACGAGGGCACGCTGCCCAACGGCCAGCGCGCCATCAGCTATGTCGCTACCAATGCCGGCCACCGGATCGTGGTGCTGCTCAAGGGGCCGGCGTCGGGCAGCCACAAGAACACGGCGGAAGCCATGGGTCGCGGCATCGAGCGCTTCAGCTGGGTCGTGCCGGCCAGCGCGGCGGCTTCGGCACCCTGAGGCGCGACAGGGCTTCAACCGGCAGTCAGGGCCGAAGGCGCGCCTCGCCGTTGGCGGCGCGCGACACTCACTCGCGCCGCAAGGCCAGCTCCACGTCCACCGTGCGCGGTTGGGGCAGGGGCTCGAACTGCCACTGCAGCACTGCCTCGGTGGCGGGCCGGGCCAGCCGTGGCGGCACATCGGCGGCGGCCTGGGCCTTGGTGACGGTGCCGTCGGTGGCCACTGTGAAGCGCACCGCGACGCGACGTGCACCCGCGCCGAGCATGGCCTGCACCGAGGGCGTCAGCACCGGCGCTACGAAATGGCGCAGTTGCAGCGCGACCTCTTCCGGCTCGTCTGGGGCGTCGTCGTCATCGACGGCTGGCGGAGCCGCCGTGGCGGCGGTGGCGACTGGCGCGGCGGCAGGCGCCTGCGGCTCCGGCAAGGTGGCTGCCACGATGCTGGCCGGAGGCGGCGGCTCGGCTGCCGGCGTGGGCTGCGGTGTGCTCGCGGCCGCCGCCACGGCGATCGCAGCGGTCGGGGCGACCACCTCGGCCGGGCGCGTGCTGGCGGTCGATGCCGGGCGGCGCGGCTTGTCGGCCGGGCGCGGGCGCACCGCATGGAACTTGATGATGTTGAGCACCCGTTCGGCATCGCGCAGCGCGCGCTCGGGCACCTGGGGTGGCGGGGCGGTCTGGGCCGCCGCGAGCAGCGGCAGGGCCAGGCTCAACGCGGCCAGCAGGCGTGGCCGTTGGGCGATGTCGGGCATGAACGGAGAAGGGCGGGAAGTGGGAGCTGCAGGCACGCAAGTCCCATTCCAGCAGAACTTCGTGACAGCGCATCAGGTCGGGATGCGCTCGCCCTCGGCGTTGAACCACAACGCCTTGGCTGCGTCGAAGCCGAAGCGCACGCTGGCGCCGTCCGCCACCTCTGGCTGGCCCTGCAGCACGGCCGAGACGCTGCAGCCGGCGCTGTTCATCCACACCACATGCTGATTGCCTAGCGGCTCGATGAGCTGGATTTGCGCGGCGAACGGCTGCTCGGCGCCCAGCTTCACGTGTTCGGGCCGCACGGCCAGCGTCAGCGCCTCGCCCTGCTGGCGCGAGGCCAGTGCCGCAGGCAGCGGCAGGGTCAGCGCGGGCGACACGAAGCGGCCGCCTTCGTCCACCTGGCCCTCGAGACGGTTGATGGCCGGCGAGCCGACGAAGCCGGCCACGCGCAGGTTGTTGGGCCGGTCGTAGACCTCGGCTGGCGTGCCAATCTGCTGGATCACGCCCTGGTGCATGACGACGATGCGCGTGGCCAGCGTCATGGCCTCCACCTGGTCGTGCGTCACGTAGATCATGGTGTTACCCAGGCGCTGGTGCAGTTGCTTGAGCTCGCGGCGCAGGTCGGTGCGCAGCTTGGCGTCGAGGTTGGACAGCGGTTCGTCCAGCAGCAGCACCTTGGCCTCGCGCACCACGGCCCGGCCGATGGCCACGCGCTGGCGCTGGCCGCCGGAGAGCTGGCCCGGTCGACGCTCCAGCAAGGGGCCCAGCTGCAGCATCTCGGCCGCCGCGGCCACGCGCTTGTCCAGCTCGGCCTTGGGCGTCTTGGCCATCTTCAGCGGGAAGGCGAGGTTCTCCTTCACCGTCATCGTCGGGTACAGCGCGTAGCTCTGGAACACCATTCCCACGCCGCGCTGGCTGGGCTCGGCATGCGTGGCGTCCTGCTCGCCGATGTGGATGCTGCCGCCGCTGACCGGGTTCAGCCCGGCGATGGTGTGCAGCAGCGTGCTCTTGCCGCAGCCCGAGGGGCCCAGCAGCACGAGGAACTCGCCGCTGTGCACGTCGAGGTCGAGGTGCTTGATGACGTCGTGGTTGCCAAAGCGGATGCTCAGGTCCTGGATGTGAACGCGGGTCAAGGAAGTCTCCTGTCGGTCAAGATCTTGGCCAGCGTCTGCTGCGCGGCCTGCGCGGGAATGTCCCGGTTCCAGTAGTCGCTGACGGCACGTTCGAGCGCCGTCAGCTGCTCGGGGGCCAGCAGCATCTCGGTGTTGCCGACCAGCCGGTGGGCGTCGCGCAGCGCGGCGGCGCCGGCCTGAGCGCAGACATCCAGCGAGCGGGTGTCCAGGTCGGTGCGCACGGGGATGGAGCCCTTGCGCGCGCTGAAGGCCAGCTGTGTGGCCGGCGCCGTGGCCACACGCGCCAGCAGCTCCTGGGCCGGCCGGGCGCTGCCGTCGCGGTCTTTGGGGAACACCAGCACGTCGCCGTCCACGATGTAGGGCGCGCGCGGGCTCAGGCCCGGCGCGCAGCCGAAGTCGCGGCCCGGCAGCTGGCCGGCCTGCGTGAACTCGCCCTTGGCCCAGTCGCCCATGAAGCTCAGGCCCGCACGGCCGCTGACGAGCAGCGCCGTCGTGTCGCTCCAGCTGCGGCCCGGCGAGGCGGCGTCGACATAGCGGCGCAGCCGCTTGTAGTTGACGAGCACCTGCCGCAGTGCGTCGCCCTGCAGCGCGGCGGGGTCACGGTCGCGGAACACGGCCTGGTAGAGCTCGCGCCCGCCCTGGTTGGCGAGGATGGCGTTGAAGAGGTTCAGGTCCTGCCACGGCTGGCCGCCATGGGCCAGTGGGATCAGGCCAGCCCCCTGCAGCTTGTCCAGTGCGGCGAACAGCTCGACCATGCTGCGCGGCTCGGCCTTGACGCCGGCCCGGGCCAGCGCCGCCTTGGAGCTCCACAGCCAGGCCGGCATGTGGATGGCCACCGGCGCGGCGTACAGGTGGCCGTCCACGCGCACGGCGTCCAGCAGCACGGCCGGTAGCAGCTCGGCCCAGCGGCCCCGGCGGGCCACCTCGTCCAGCGCATGCAGCCGGCCCTGGCGTGCCAACTGGCGAAAGGGCTGGGACGGGTTGAACTGCGCCGCCGTCGGCGGGTGGCCGGCGTCCATGCGCGCCAGCACCACGGCCCGCGCCTGGGCCGAGGCCACCACCGCCACATCGCGCCATTGCCCGCCGGCGGCGCGGTAGGCGTCAGCCAGCGCATGCATGGCGGCCGTCTCGCCGGGCGACGTCCACCAGTGCACCACGTCCACCTGCGGGCCAGCCTGGGCCGCAGCGGCGAACAGGGCAGGGAGCACGGCGCGAAGCATGTGCCGATCATTACCGATGATTAATAAACTTAATATCGTATTAACCAGTAGGGCCGGCGCCGCTACAGTGCGCGGCCATGAACCTGCTGCTTGCCGAAGACGACCCGGTGCTGGCCGATGCGCT
This sequence comes from Pelomonas margarita, assembly GCF_043555875.1. Classification (NCBI taxonomy): domain Bacteria; kingdom Pseudomonadati; phylum Pseudomonadota; class Betaproteobacteria; order Burkholderiales; family Sphaerotilaceae; genus Roseateles; species Pelomonas margarita. The sequence goes on from NZ_JBIGHW010000008.1 coordinate 76,816, forward strand.
GCAGCAGCAGCTGACGCGGGCCGGCTTCAAGCTGGACTGGGCCGAGAACGGCGCGGTGGCCGAGTACCTGCTGAAGAAGCAGGACTTCGACATCGCCATCCTCGACCTCGGTCTGCCCATGGTGGACGGCCTGACCGTGCTCAAGCGCGTGCGCGAGGCGGGCCGCACGTTGCCCATCCTGGTGCTGACAGCGCTGGACGCGCTGGAGCACCGCGTGGCCGGGCTGCAGGCCGGCGCGGACGACTACCTCACCAAGCCCTTCGATTTCCCCGAGCTGGAGGCGCGCCTGCACGCGCTGCTGCGCCGCGGCCGGCCGGCCGGCGCGGCCCAGCAGCTGCGCGGCCTGACGCTGGACCGCACGGCCCGGCGCGCCAGCATCGCCGGCGAGCTGGTGGAGCTGAGCCCGCGCGAATGGACGCTGCTGGACCTGCTGGTCACCGAGCGCGACCGCGTCGTCACCAAGGCCCAGATCGCCGAGGCCTGGGGCAGCGAGGACAGCGCCGCCGGCGGCTCGCTGGAGGTCTACATCCACCGCCTGCGCAAGAAGCTCGAAGGTTCGGGCCTGGCCGTGCGCACCGTGCGCGGCCTGGGCTATCTGCTGGAAGCCACGGCGGCTTGAGCATGCCGGCCGGCCGCTCGCTGCACCGGCAACTGCTGCTGTGGCTGCTGCTGCCGCAGATCGTGTTGTGGGGCGTGGCCGCCTTCGGCGCCTACCGGGCCGCCACCCGCCATGCCGACGAGCTGGTGGACGCCTCGCTCGTGCAGGCCGCGCGTGCGCTGTCGCGGCAGATCCGGCCCACCGCCAGCGGCCTGTTCGTGGACCTACCGCCCTCGGCGCAGGACATCCTCGCCGCCGACCCGACCAACCCCGACGACCGCGTCATCTACATGGTCAGCTCGCCGCCGGGGCAGCTGCTGCTGGGCGACGCCCGCATGCCGGCGCCGCCGCGCGCCGCCGCGCTCAACGAGCCAGTGTTCTTCGACACCCGGGTGCCCGAGCCCATGCGCGTGGTCTCGCTGGACCTGCGCCTGAGCGCTCCCGGCGCGGTGGACGCGCCGTTGCGCGTGCAGATTGCCCGCGCCAGCAAGCCGCGCGAGCTGCTGGCGCGGCGGATGTTGCTGGACACCGCGCTGCCGCTGTCGCTGTTGATCGCGCTGATGAGCATGGGCGTGTGGGCCGGCATCCAGCGCGGTCTGCGCCCGCTGGCCGAGCTGCAGCGTCAGATGGAAGGCCGCCGCGCCGATGCGCTGGATCCGGTGCAGCTGCGCGCCGCGCCGCCCGAGGTGGGCGCGCTGGCCGGCGCCGTCAACGAGCTGCTGGGCCAGGTGCAGCACAGCCTGGCCACTCAGCGCCGCTTCATCAGCGACGCCGCCCACCAGTTGCGCACGCCGCTGGCCGGCCTCAAGAGCCAGGCCGAGCTGGCGCTGGCCGAGGCCAGCGACCCCGCACTGCGCCAGCGTCTGCAGCGCCTGCACGAGAGCGCCGTGCGCGGCGCGCGGCTGGTGTCGCAGCTGCTGGTGCTGGCCCGCGCCGAGCCCGAGGCCGCGGCCGTGCAGGGCTGGGCTGCGGTGGACTGCGTGGCGCTGGCCCGCGAGGTGGCGGCCGAGCAGGTGCCGCGCGCATTGGCCGCTGGCTGCGACCTGGGTGTGGAGCTGCCCGAAGCGCCGCTGTGCGTGCACGCCGTGGCCCTGCTGCTGCGCGAGGCGCTGACCAACCTCATCGACAACGCGCTGCGCTACGCCGGCCCTGGCGCCACCATCACCGTGCGCGTGCGCCGCGCGGGTGACGATGTGTGGCTGGACGTGGAGGACAACGGCCCCGGCCTGCCGCTGGACCTGCGCGAACGTGCCTTCGAGCGCTTCGTGCGCGGCGCGGCGCACGGCGAGGGCTGCGGCCTGGGGCTGGCCATCGTGCGGGAGATTGCCGAGCGGCATGGGGGCAGTGCGGAGCTGCTGCCGGCAGCGCCGAAGGGGTGCATTGCGAGGTTGACGTTGCCGGTGGGGTGAGGGGGGGGCTGCAACATGGCGGTGTGGCGAGCGACTGCGGCAGACTGATTTCAGCCGCTTGGGTCATGCCCGGCGACCGGTCGGCTATCTATCCAATGTTGTCTCCTGCCAGTCGGAGTGAATCGCAGGAAAGCTGACATTTGCCGATCTGAGCTTGACGTTCGCTACTTTTTTGCGACTGGCACCGATAGCCTAACGGTCGGACCGCTAGGATCGCTAACCGAGTCGGATGTTCAAAGGAAGCTATGGCAGCGAAGCAAAGGGAGACCGTCAACCTCGACGCACTTATTCCAAGAGATGACGTGGAGGCGAAGAAGCCCAAGTCTGGGAAGGGCGTCATCCAGGTGACTGAACTGGAGTTGGGCCGCCACTTTTACGGGCTGCTCCGCAAGCCCTTGTTTCAGCGCGAGACGAACGATTGGGGGGTCGACAACGTGATCTCGTTGGTCCGCAGCTTCCGAAACGGGCATTTGATTCCTGCTGTCATTCTGTGGTCTGCCGATGGTTCTACGTTTGTCATTGATGGAGCGCATCGCTTGAGCGTCTTTGTCGCGTGGGTCAATGACGACTATGGCGATGGCGCCCTGTCTCAGGCTTTTTTCAAGCACCAAATTCCAAAGTCTCAGCGAGATGCCGCCTATAAGTGCCGGGCGCAGATAAAAGCTGAGGGCCTGGAATATGCTGAGCTTCAGAAACTGACCAAGTTGCCAACCCGAACCCCTGAGCAGCTCGCATGGAGTACAAACATCGCTCAGCCTGTTGAAACACAGTGGGTTGTCGGTGACGCGGATGTTGCGCTTCAGTCGTTTCTGGATATCAATCAGAGGTCGGTTGAAATTGATCCCACAGAGCGTTACATGATTGTTGAGCGCAAATCACCAAGCGTGGTTGCTGCGCGGGCTCTGGTAAGCGCTGGACGGGGTCATGCCTATTGGGGGGCTTTCGGGCTCCAATATGTTGAGGAGATTGAGCGGTATGCAAAGTACATCTGCGACGCAATCTTCGAGCCAGAAAGTGCACAGCCGCATACTCACGCCGAACTGCAGCCTGCAGGTATGGCGCAGACTGCAAATGGCCTACGTATGGCGCTCGAACTGGTCAACATCGTCACAGGGATGAAGGGAGGATCGAACAACATCCCCCCTGATCCCGATGGCAGTCAAACGTCACGTGTACTTGCGAGAGTGTGGGGTGTGGTCAAGTATGTCGCCGGTGATGAGCCGGCTTCACTCAGCTTGCATCCAGCCATCTACTTTTGGGGAACTACAGGGAACCATCGCCCCAGCATGTTTCTAGCGGTGGTGTCGTTCGTTCAGGATCTGATTGCTTCAAACGAATTGGTGCAATTTACTATGCACAGGGCAGCTTTGGAGGAAATGCTGATTGGCCGAGGCAATCTCGGTCAACAAATATTGTCCCGTTACGGCGGCTGGAAGCGCAGTCTCGAACCGATTAAGGCGCTCTTGCGACAAATTCTGGATGGTCTGAAGTCTGGCAAGTCGGAGGCTGAGATACTTGGCGGGCTTTCGTCGGCCACCGCCGAATCTTCTAAAGAAGCCTCAGAGCGGCCAGACGCTTGGAAGGAGACGCGCAGCGCTGCGCGAATTAAAGCCAGCTTGGCTTCGGCGCCGCGGTGCGCCATTTGCAAGGCGCGATTGGTTCTCGCTCATGCGAGTGATGACCACATTGAGCGCCGTGTCGACGGCGGGAATTCCGGGCCGGCCAATTCACAGCTTACCCATCATTACTGCAACCATGGGTTTAAGGAGCACTTTGCGCAACTCGGAAAGCCGCTGCCTACGATTGCTGGGCCTGCCTAGATGTTCTGACCATCATTTGCTTGGCAGGCCGCACGCCTCCCTGTCCCTTGCCGATCAGCCGGCCCACCCGCCCGCGCCCGCTGCCCCATCAACCGCTTCCGCACCGCAAAGATGTTGTTCCTCAGCGCATAAAGCTCCTCCGCATACGACAGCGGCACCGCAATCCGGTGCGTCACGCGGTCCAGCTCATCCAGCTCGTCGAGCAACGCCTCGCGCTCGTCGGTGCCGGCTTCCAGCCTGGACTCCACCTCGCGCAGCCGCGCATACCAGCGGAACACGCGCGAGCGCACACGGAAGGTGTAGAGCGGCGGCACCACGCGCGACAGCGGCAGCATCAGCACCAGCAGGCCGCCCACCACCAGCCACATGCGTTCCAGCAGGTTGCCGGCCCAGAAGGGCAGGTAGCGCGCCCAGGCCGGCGGCGTGCCGTTGATGGCGCGGTCGCCCTCGGCGCTGACCGGCAGCTCGCTGGTGCGGGTGTTGGGAAAGTCGCGCGCGCCGTTGAACCAGCCGGCCCCGCCGTGCAGCCCCAGCGCGGCCTGCGCGAACAGCTGGCGCAGCGCCGGGTGGGTCTGCTCGCGGGCCAGCAGGGCGGTGGTGGTGGCGAGCAGCGGCACATCCTGCGGCGGCAGGTCGGCGGCCAGGTCCACCACGCCGCGCGGCAGGCTCACGGTGGACAGGAAGGGCAGGTGCCGCGAGTAGGCCTCGTTCTGCTCGAAGGCCATCAGCGCCATGGCTGGGTCGCGCAGCAGCGTGCGGATGAGGCCGGCCTGCGGCGCCGAGATCAGCACCGCAGCGTCCAGCCGGCCCTGGCGCAGCGCCTCACCGGCGGCGTCGGGCGCGAGGTTGGACAGCTGCAGGTCGGTTGGCCTCAGCTGGTTCAGCGCCAGCAGCTTCTCGACGATCTGCGGCACGCCGCTGCCGTCCTGGTCCACATTGACGCGCAGCCCGCGCAGCTGGGTCAGGTGCTGCAGCGTGCCGCCGGGCTGGCGGCGCGCGATGGCGAGGTCGCGGCGGTAGAAGACCCAGACCGGCTCGTAGAACAGGCTGCCCAGCGAGACGATGCCGGCCTCGGTGTCGGCGACCGCATCGGCCATGCCGCCGCGCACAAAACCCACATCGGCGGTGCCCGTGCGCAGGTGGGCCAGGTCGTCCAAAGCGCCTTCGGTGGCGATCAACTGCACCTGGATGCGCTCGCGCGCCAGCGCTTTCGCATAACGCTCTCCGAAGCTGGCGTAGGCACTGCCGGCCGGGCCGGTGGCCAGCTTCACCTGGCGCGGCGGCTGTGGGTCCAGCCACCAGTAGGCGGCCACCAGCAGGCCGCCGCCGAGCAGCAGCAGCGGGCCCATCGAGACGACCAGGTCGCGCAGCGTCTGCAGCAGCGGGCGCAGGCTGCGCGTGGCCTCCCGTGGCTGAATCGGGGTCATGGCGTGCCGTCCTGAGTGGACATGGGCTGGGCCGGCGTGTTGCAGAGTCGCTCGCGTTCCCGAGCACCTGCATGCGTGGTGGCCGCAAAGCTGAGGAGGGTCGTGATGCCGGAACGTCGCACGGGCTGGGCCTTTGCCAATGGAGGAGCGGCGGATCGTAGGTGAGGCTTGCTGGGCACCGTGGCGCCGGTTCTCGCTGCAGCGTTGTCGTCTGCGAACGGGTGGCGTTTCGGGGCTGGCAGGGGCCGTTCGAGGCTGCAAGCAAAATCCTGATGATGGGGGCGAGCCTGGCGGCAGGTTTGCCCGTGAGCCCACCTTGAAACATGGAGCAGCATCGATGGCACTGACGAAGAAGGGCGAGTTCTGGTACGGGACGACGTCCGGCGACACGCAAGCCGAGTTGCGCAGCTACAGCGTTGCGAATCGCCATGAGGCCGTCAGGTTTGCCGCGTCCAAGTGCGATTGCGGGTGCCGCACGTTCGCACTGCAGACCGATGAAGAAGCCGGTGTGGCGATCCGCTCCTGCACCGACTGCGGGCAGGAGCACCTGATGGGCGACAGCGCGGACCACGTTGAAGAAGCCGCGCCCGAGGTGCACGAATGCGTGTGCGAGAACGAGGTGTTCGAGCTGATGTCCGGCGTCTCTGTCTACGAGGGCACGCATCGCGTGCGCTGGTACTACATCGCTTGCCACTGCGTGGAATGCAATCTGGTCGGGGTTTTTGCCGACTGGAAGTGTGACGCGGGTGATGCGGCGGTCTTTCTCGCCAAGGTGTAGGCGGGCCCGGCAGCAAGCCGCACGCGACAATTGCGGCACCTCCCAGAGACCGCGACTGCCATGACCACCCGTACCGTCCTCGGCGCCTGCCCCCACGACTGCCCCGACACCTGCGCGCTGCAGGTCACCGTCGAGAACGAGCGCGTCGTCAAGGTGCAGGGGCGCGCCGAACATGCCAACACGCATGGGGCGCTGTGCACCAAGGTGTCGCGCTACGCCGAGCGCACTTATCACGCCGAGCGCGTGCTGCACCCGCTCAAGCGCGTCAGCAGGAAGACCGAGGCGCCGGCCTTCGTGCAGGTCACGTGGGCCGAGGCGCTGGCCGACATCGCTGCGCGGCTGAACGCCATCGCCGCGCGCGACGCGCAGCGCATCCAGCCCTACAGCTATGCCGGCACCATGGGCTTGCTGCAGGGCGAGGCCATGGCCGGGCGGCTGTGGAACGCGCTGGGCGCCGCACGGCTGGACCGCACCATCTGCGCCAGCGCCGGCGGCGCGGGCCTGGCCGCGACCTACGGGCACAAGCTGGGCATGCACACGCGGCACTTCGCGGGTGCCAAGCTCATCGTCATCTGGGGCAGCAACTCCATCGCGTCCAACCTGCATTTCTGGACCTACGCCAACCAGGCCAAGCGCGACGGTGCCAAGCTCATCTGCATCGACCCCCGCAAGACCGAGACGGCTGACAAGTGCCACCAGCACATCGCCGTGCTGCCCGGCACCGACGGCGCGCTGGCGCTGGGCGTCATGCACGAACTGATCGCCCACGGCTGGCTGGACCAGGCCTACATCGACGCCCATGTCGACGGCTGGGACGAGCTGCGTGAGAAGGCGCTGGCCTGGCCGCCGGAGCGCACCGCCGCCGTCTGCGGCATCACTGCCGACGAGGTGTGCGGCCTGGTGCGCGACTACGGCACCACCAGCCCCGCGGCCATCCGCCTGAACTACGGCATGCAGCGCGTGCGCGGCGGCGGCAATGCGGTGCGGCTCGTCGCCCTGCTGCCCTGCCTGACCGGCGCTTGGCGGCATGAAAGCGGCGGCCTGCTGCTGTCGGCCTCCGGCTGGTTTGCGCCGTACAAGAACGCAGGCCTGGAGCGGCCCGACCTGCTCGCGGGCCGCACGCCGCGCATGGTCAACATGAGCACCATCGGCGACGCGCTGCTGCAGGCCGCCCCGCCCATCGAGGCCCTCGTCGTCTACAACAGCAACCCGGTGGCCGTGGCGCCGGAGTCGCCCAAGGTGGTGAAGGGCTTCCAGCGCGAGGACCTGTTCACGGTTGTGCTGGAGCACTTCATGACCGACACGGCCGACCTGGCCGACTACGTGCTGCCCGCCACCACGCAGCTGGAGCACCTGGACGTGCACACCAGCTACGGCCATACCGACGTGCTGATGAACCAGCCGGCTATTGCACCGCTGGGCGAGGCCAAGCCCAACACGCAGATCTTCCGCGAGCTGGCCGCCGCGATGGGCCTGACCGACCCGTGCTTCGCCGACACCGACGAGCAGCTCGCTGCCCAGGCCTTCACGGCCGACATCGACCTGGGCCTGTTGCGCACGCAGGGCTGGCAGCCGCTGCCCATCGCCGACGCGCCGTTCGCGAACGGGGGCTTTCGCACGCCCAACGGCCGCGCCCAGGCGGCCGGCGCCGACTTCGTGCCCAACTACGAGAGTGCACTGACCGAGCCCGCGCTGGCCGCGCGCTACCCGCTGGCCATGATCTCGCCGCCAGCGCGCAACGTCCTGAACAGCAGCTTCGTCAATGTGAAGAGCCTGCGTGACATCGAGCGCGAGCCGCTGATCGAGATGCACGCCGACGACGCTGCCGCGCGCGGCCTCGCCGATGGCGCTCGTGTGGCCGCCTTCAACGACCGCGGCCGCTACGTCGCGACGCTCAAGGTCAGCCCGCGCGCTCGGCCCGGCGTCGTCAACGGCCTGGGCATCTGGTGGCGCAAGCTGGGCCTGGACGGCACCAACGTCAACGAGGTCACGCACCAGCGCCTGACCGACCTGGGCGAGGCGCCGGCCTTCTACGATTGCCTCGTCGAGGTCGAGGCCGCTTGACATGAAGCCCCTCGCCCAAGGGGGACCTTGGTCGGTCCCCCGAGGGGACGGCGATGCTTGCGGCGTCGAGCCGCAAGCACATCGCCATGGCGGGCCGGCTTGGGGGCGGCCCGGCGCTCGGCCCGCAGGGCTCATGCGTCGCCTGCTGCTGTCCGCCGCACTGCTCGGCCTCGCAGGCTGCAGCACGCTGGGCCATTGGGGTCAGGCGGCTGGCGGCCACCTGGCCATCACCCGCGCCGCGCGGCCGGTGGACGATTGGCTGGCCGATGCCCGCACGCCGGCCGACCTCGCCGAGCGCCTGCGTCTCGCGCAGCAGCTGCGCGACTTTGCCAGCCGGCAGCTCGCGCTGCCCGACAACAACAGCTATCGCCGCTACGCCGACCTGGGCCGCGCGGCCGTGGTGTGGAACGTCGTGGCCGCGCCGCCGTTCGGCCTCACGCTCAAGACCTGGTGCTACCCGCTGATGGGCTGCGCCGGCTACCAGGGCTGGTTCGACCTCGACGCCGCCCGCGCCAGCGCCCAGGCCCTGCAGGCTCAGGGCTGGGAGGCGCAGGTGCAGGCCATTCCCGCTTACTCCACGCTGGGCTGGAGCCGGCTGCTGGGCGGCGACCCGCTGCTGAACACCTTTATCCGCTACCCCGACGGCGAGCTGGCGGCCATGGTCTTCCACGAGCTGGCGCACCAGCGCGTCTACGTGGCCGACGACACCGGCTTCAATGAGGCCTACGCCAGTGCCGTGGAGCTGATCGGCGCGCGCCAGTGGCTGGCGGACAAGCCCGAAGCGCGGGCCGCCTTCGAGGCCGGCCGGGCGCGCCGCGCGGCCTTCCTGGCGCTGGCCCGCGAGGGGCGAGCGCGGCTGCTGCAGGTCTACGCCGGCCCGGCCGAGGCCCGCCCCACGGCCAAGGCCGCCGTCATGGCCGAGCTGCGCGAGCGTGCACCGCGCGAGGCCCCGGGCTATGAGGCCTGGTTCCAGCGCGCCAACAACGCGAGCTTCGCCATCCTGTCGGCCTACGACGAGCTGGTGCCGGCCTTCCTGCGGCTGTTCGATCAGCAGGGCCAGGACTGGGCGAAGTTCCATGCCGCCGTGGAGCGGCTGGCGGCGCTGCCGCGCGAACAGCGCCGTGCTAACTTGCGGAGCCTAAAAGGAGGCTCTGATGACCTTGACCCTGCGACGCGTCAAACCCGCTGACGCTGCCGCCATCGCCGAACAGTTTGCCGACCCGGAGGTGTTCGGCAACACGCTGCAGCTGCCCTACGGCAGCGAGGAAATCTGGGCCCAGCGCCTGGCCGGCATGAACCCGCCCGCCGCGGGTTCCAACGAGATGGTCCTCGCCGCGCTGCTGGACGGTCGGCCCGTGGGCCTGGCGGGCCTGCACCCTGCCGGCCCGCAGGTTCGTCGCCGGCATGTGATGGGCCTGGGCATCACCGTCGCCAAGGCCGCGCAGGGCCAGGGCGTGGGCCACGCGCTGATGACGGCGCTGCTGGACTACGCCGACAACTGGGCGCAGATTCTGCGCATCGAGCTCACCGTGTTCCATGACAACGCCCGCGCCATTCGGCTCTACGAGCGCCACGGCTTCGAGCACGAAGGCCGGCTCAGGGCGGATGCGCTGCGCAACGGGGTCTATGAGGATGTGCTGATGATGGGGCGGCTGCATCCGAGGCAGCCGTTGGTGCGCACATCGGCCGGCTGACAAGCGAGCGCGGCTCGCCGCCGCGCGCCAAGGTGTCCCACAGGCGGCTTTGCTTGGACCACCTCGGTTTGGGCGCCACGGGTGTCGTTCACGGCAGCGCCTGCCCCCGCGCCGCCACATACAGCCGATACCAGGCCTCCCGGCTCAGCTGAATCTTCACCGCGTCGCCGCACGCCCGAATGCGCTCCGCATTGCCGCTGCCGATGACGGGCTGGATGCCAGCCGGATGGCGCAGCAGCCAGGCCAGCAGCACGGCGTTGGCCGTCGTGGCGTGCGTCTCGGCAATCTCGTGCACGACCTGGGCTGCGGCCGACGTCGCCGGGTCATTGAAGCGGCCTTGCGACAGCGAGCCCCAGGCCTGCAGCTGCACGCCGTGCTGCTGCGCGTACTCCAGTGTGCCGGCCCAGGCCATCGCGCCAGGGCGGGTGGCGGCCTGTGGGTCGTTGAAGGTGGTGCCGGCGTCGATGAAGTCCAGCTTGGCCAGGCTCATCTCCAGCTGGTTGGCCACCAGCGGCTCCGGCAGTGCCGACTGCAGCCAGCGCATCTGCCCGGCGTGCATGTTGGACACGCCCAGGTGGCCCACCTTGCCGGCGGCCTTCAGGCGGCCGAAGGCGCGGGCCACCTCGGCGGGCTGCATCAGCGGGTCGGGGCGGTGCAGCAGCAGGATCTCGATGTGCTCCACGCCCAGGCGCTGCAGGATGCCGTCCACGCTGCGCTCGATGTGGTCGGCGCTGAAGTCGAAGCGGCCCGGCGCGGTGTCGTCGCCGAAGCGGATGCCGCATTTGCTCTGCAGCCGCAGCCTGGCGCGCAGGCCGGCGTCGCGCTTGAGCAGTTCGCCGAACACGGCCTCGGCCTTGCCGCGGCGGTAGATGTCGGCGTGGTCGAACAGCGTCACGCCGATGCTCAGCGCGGCCTCGATGGCGGCGTGGGCCTGGGCGATGTCGGCCTCGGTGAGCGGGCCGCCACCCCAGTCGCCGCCCAGGGCCATGCAGCCGTAGACGAGGGGGCTGGCGTCGCGGAAGTGAGTGCGCAGGGGCAGGGGGAAGGACATGACTCAGGCGATGGACGTGGGGCCGGCATCATGCGGCACGTCGCCGCGGCCGCGCCACCCGATCAACCCGGCCAGCGCGCCAGCCACGCCACCGATGACGGCCGCCAGCCGCGTCAGCTGGGCCAGCCCAACGGCGCTGCCGGCGGCGGCGTGCCGCGCCGCGCGTGCCCGGCGACGCTTGCGGGCGCGGCGCTGCGGCAGCTGCACCAGCTCTTGCATCAAGGCCAGCTCGTGCTGGCGTTCCTCGATCGCACTGTCCAGCTCGCGATCGAGCTCGAAGCGCCGCGCCAGCTCGCGCACCGTCGGCAACTCGCGCTCGCGGATGCGCAGGCCCGGGGCCTTGAGACGGCAGCCCAGGCTGTGCGCGCGCAGGAACAGCGCCTTGGCGCCGACCCGGTCGGGCAGGCAGCCCCAGCCGGCCTCCAGGCAGGCGGCGAGGTGGAAGGTGGCGTCGGCATGGCCCTGGCTGGCGGCGGCGGTGTAGAGCGCGATGCCGCGCGTGGCGTCGGCCGGGCCGCCCCAGCCGCCCACCAGCATGCGGCCGAGGTGGAACTTGGCCGTCAGGCTGCCGGCGGCGGAGGCGCGATCCAGCCCGGCGCGCGCCTGCACCGGGTCGCGCGGCAGGCCCAGGCCTTCGAGCTGGCAGTAGGCCAGCATGGCCAGGCCCTCGGGGTTGCCCGCGTCGGCCGAGACGCGGAACCAGTAGACCGCCTGCTCGTGGTCGGGCTCCGCCGCACGGAAGTACAGCAGGCCCGCGTCGAGCGGGTCTGTACGGTGCGGGTCGGGGTCGACAAGGCGCATGAATCCTCCCTGGGGCAGCGGGCGGGCTCGGCTGGCCCGCGCTCGCGGCGCCGGAGTATGCGTGCAAACGCGAAGTCAGGGTGTGACGCTTGGCTTCTGCCGTAGAGTGCGGCGCTGCACCAACGAGGAGAGCCGCGTGGCCGAGATCCGCATTCACCGTGACCACGAGCTGGGCCTCAAGAAGGCCCGCGAGATTGCCTGGCAGTGGGCCGAGCAGGTCGAGCAGAAGTTCGACATGGACTGCACGGTGCACGAGGGCGAGGACGAGGACACCGTGAGCTTCACGCGCTCGGGCGTGAGCGGCGAGCTGACCGTCACGGCCAGCCGCTTCGAGCTGGTGGCGCAGCTGGGTTTCCTGCTGGGCGCGTTCAAGGCCACCATCGAGGGCGAGATCCAGAAGGAGCTGGACACGCTGCTGGCCAGCAGCAAGAAGAAGGCGCCGGCCAAGAAAAAACCGGCCTGAGCGGCCGGTTCTTTGGGGCGCGAGGGCCTTACTTCAGGCTCTCGATCAGATCGATGTACTGCTGCATCGCGTCATCGGCCGAGGTGCCCTGGAGCTCGTTCCAGGCATCCCACTTGGCGCGGCCCACCATGTCGGTGAAGCCGGGGCGCTTGTCCTGCACATCGCCGGCGCTGCCCTGCTTGTAGAGCGCGTAGAGCTTCAGCAGCGTCATGTTGTCGGGACGCTCGGGCAGGTTCTTCGATTCGGCGACGGCGGCTTCGAATTGGTCTTTCAGGCTCACGGGGGTTCTCCAGGCTGAATTCGGAATGCGATTCTCGTGACAATCGCTCAACAGGCTGCGCAGTTTAGGTCCGCATAACAAGGCATCGAGGAGACGCATTTGGCCGCACACAGCGAACGCATGTCCAAGGTGGATACCGCCTGGCTGCGCATGGACACCGAGGCCAACCTGATGATGATTGTCGGGGTGTGGTCCATCCGCCCCGGCATTGCGCTGACCGCGCTGCGCGAGCGCGTGGCTGAGCGGCTGCTGAAGTACCCGCGCTTTCGCCAGAAGGTGGTGGAGGACTCGCTGCTGGGCGCGCAATGGGTGGCCGACCGCGATTTCGACATCGCCCGCCACGTGGTCGCCGAGGTGCCGCTGCCGCTGCGCGGCCAGAGCCGCGACGAGGTGCTGCGCGAGCGCGTGGGCCAGCTCTGCGGCCAGCCGCTGGACCCGGCCCACCCGTTGTGGCAGATGCAGCTGATCGAGGACATGGGCGATGGGTCGAGCGCGCTGATCTGCCGTGTGCACCACTGCATTGCCGACGGCATCGCGCTGATCGCGGTGATGCTGTCCATCACCGACGGCGGCAAGGCGCCGCCGCAGCGCAAGGCCCGCGAGGCCGAGGCCCCGCACGAGGCGGACTGGCTGCTCGACGCCTTCCTGCGCCCCATGAGCAACATGACGGTCAAGGCCATCGGCCTGGCCGGCAAGGGCATGTCCAAGGGCGTGGACCTGGCGATGAGCGGCAGCACGCCGGTGGACTCGTCGCTGGAGATGGCGCGCATGGGCTACCAGGCGGTGTCGGACGTGGCGGCCTTCGCGCTGATGCCGGACGACTCGCCCACCCGCCTCAAGGGCAAGCCCGGCACGAAAAAGACGGTGGCCTGGGACGACCGCCTGGCGCTGGATGAGGTCAAGGCCGTCGGCCGTGCGTTGGGCGCGTCCATCAACGACGTGCTGCTGGCCTGCGCGGCCGGCGCCATCGGCAAGTACCTGGCCGACCGCGGCGAAGACCCGGCGGGCAAGGAGATCCGCGCGATGGTGCCCGTCAACCTGCGGCCACTGGAGCAGGCCTGGCAGCTGGGAAACCGCTTCGGGCTGGTGCCGCTGGTGCTGCCTATCGGCATTGCCAACCCGGTGGAGCGGCTGTTTGCGGTGCGGGCGCGCATGAACGAGCTCAAGGGCAGCTTCCAGCCGGTGATGGCCTTCGGGCTGCTATCGGTGGCGGGGCTGCTGATCAAACCGGTGCAGCATGCGATGCTGAACCTGTTCGCCAAGAAGGCCACGGCCGTGATGACCAACGTGCCGGGCCCGGCCGAGGCGCTGAAGTTCTGCGGCTCCACCGTGGAGAAGGTGATGTTCTGGGTGCCGCAGTCGGGCGACATCGGCCTGGGCCTGTCCATCCTGACCTACGCCGGCCGCGTGCAGTTCGGCCTGATCACCGACACCGGTCTGTGCCCCGACCCCGAGGCCGTGGTGGCCAACTTCGCGCCGGAGTTCGAGAAGTTGCTGATGCTGGCGATGATGATGCCCTGGCCCGGCGAGGTGGACGTGGCCTGACCGCGCCGCCGGTCACGGCCACGAAAAAGGCGCTCCGTGGAGCGCCTTTTTCGTGGCCAGGCCTGGGGGATTACAGGCGAGCGGGCTCAGCCTTGGGCTCGGCCTTCTTCTTCGTGGCAGGGCGGCCGGCGGCGGTTGGGTAGGCGGCCATCACCTTGGACGGGTCGGCCTTGTTGTCCAGGTAGGCGGCGTATTGCTGCGAGGTGCAGGGCAGCAGCTTGCCGGGGCGGGCTTCGCCCTTGTACTTGCCGTTGGCGTACACGAACTGGTACTCGTTGGACGCGACCGGCGTGCCGATGCTGCTGGTGTCGCTGTAGCTCTGGGCGCACTCGGCACGCAGTTCGGACTGCACGGCCTGTTCGGTCAACTGCTTGCCAGCCTGTGCGGAGAAGGCGGCGACGGCGGCGAGGGCGGGGATCAGAAACTTCATGGCGCTTGTCTCGTGAGAAGGGTGGGAGTGGCGTGAAGCTTACGTGTCCGGCTCTTGAAGCGCACCCCCGGAACTACGGGTAGGCCGGTTGTGAACTGCGTCACGGCTGCTTCGATGGGCCGTGAAAAAAGTCCGTTTCCGGCGTGGCCGCCCGTCGCTGGCCTCAGGGTTCGCCCGAGGGGCGCCGGGCAGTGGGGGCTCAGTCTTCCAGCTCTTCGCGGGCCACTTCGATGTCCAGCAGCTCCATCGCGTCCATGGCTTCGCAGGCGGCGGCGGCAGCGTAGAGCTGTTCGGCCTCCTTCAGGCGCTTGTCGCCCTCCAGCATGACCAGGCCGTTGGCGCGTTCGATCATCGCGATGGCGCTGGTCGGGTTGAGCTTGAGGGCCTGCTCGAACATCTTCAGCCCGGTGGCCGTGTCGGCACCCTGTGTCTTGCCCAGCAGCTTGCCGACCTTGTCGATGACCTCGGCATGGAAGGCGCCCAGCGCGATGTGCGCGTCGGCGTGCTTGGGGGCGAGGCTGAGGGTCGTCTCCAGCGCGCCTTTCACCTTGGTGCCCAGGCCCTGCGCCAGTGCCTTGGCCACGCTGATGCCCTGGCCGTAGCGGCCCAGCGCGTAGGCCTGCCAGTACCAGGCGTTGGCGTTCTTGGGATCTTCGGCCTGCTGGCCTTCCGCGCGCTCGGCGATCTCCAGGAACATCTCCAGCTTCACCGCCTCTTTCTTTTCCAGGTAGTTGGCGTAAATGCCCTGGGCCTTGTTGGCCACCGTGAGGCCGGCGCCGCCCGCAGCCAGGCCGGCGTCGTAGGCGGCCTTGAAGTCCCCGGCGTGGAAGTGGATCCAGGCCTGCACGACGTCGGCGTCCTTGGGGAAGGGCTCGGCGTCGCCCGCATGCAGCCGGGCCCAATGCTTCTTCAGCGTGGCGGGCGTGTAGACGAATGCGCTGTTGTCGTAGGGGAAGGCAGTCCACTTGGCCATGCAGGTCTCCGTCAGGGGTGTTGGTAGTGGCCCGCGAGCTTGAAGAGATGCTCGCGGGATGTCGGCTCTAGGTAAGGCAGCAGAAGGCTCAATGCGTGGAAGGCGCCGCGCAGCAGCGCCGCGCCGGCGCGCTCGGGCTCCAGCGCGTGGCGCGGATCGCGCACGTATTCGTAGCTCAGCCAGTAGCTGACGACGACAACCATCGCATTGGCCGTGGGTGCCGCGTCGCGCAGCTCCATCTTCAGCCCGCCGCCCAGGTGCAGGCCCGACAGCACATGGCGCATGGCCTGTTCCTTGGCGGCCAGCAGGCTCTGGAAGTGCGTCTCCAGCTTGCGGTTCTTGAACAGCAGGTCGTTCAGGTCGCGGTACAGGAAGCGGTGCTTCCAGATCAGCTCGAACAGCATGTGGAAGAACAGCCAGGCGTCCTCCACGTTGCGCACGTTGTCGGCCGCGGCCAGCAGTTCGCTCAACTCGGCCTCGTAGCGGCCGAACAGCGCGTTGACCAGCTCGTCCTTGGCCGGGTAGTGGTAGTACAGGTTGCCCGGGCTGATCTTGAGCTCGGCCGAGATCAGCGTGGTCGACACATTGGGTTCGCCGAAACGGTTGAAGAGGTCCAGCGTGACCTCCAGGATGCGTTCGGCAGTGCGGCGGGGTTTCTTGGGGGCGGGCATGAGCCCGTGGATTCTGGCAGCGAACCCGCCCGGCCGGCCGCCCGCACAGCACAAAGCGGGGCGTCCTGCCGGGCGAGGGGCGATGCCCGGCCTCCCTAGAATCCGCCGCCATGCCGAGCCCGACCTCATCGCCTCCCGCCATCGCATTCGAGAACGTCAAGAAAACCTACCGGGGAGGGCAGGTCAAGGCGCTGAACGGCGTGAGCTTCGACATTCCCTGCGGCGAGTTCTTCGGCCTGCTGGGCCCCAACGGCGCTGGCAAGACGACGCTGATCAGCGTGCTGGCCGGCCTGGCCCGCGCCACGGAGGGTCGCGTGCGCGTGATGGGCCACGACGTCGTGGACGACTACGCTGCCGCCCGCAAGGCGCTGGGCGTGGTGCCGCAGGAGCTGGTGTTCGACCCGTTCTTCAGCGTGCGCGAGTCGCTGCGCATTCAGAGTGGCTACTTCGGCGTCAAGAACAACGACGATTGGATCGACGAGCTGCTGGCCAACCTGGGGCTGGCGGACAAGGCCGACGCCAACATGCGCCAGCTGTCGGGCGGCATGAAGCGCCGCGTGCTCGTGGCGCAGGCGCTGGTGCACCGCCCGCCGGTCATCGTGCTGGACGAGCCGACTGCCGGCGTGGACGTGGAGCTGCGCCAGACGCTGTGGCAGTTCATCGCGCGCCTCAACAAGGAAGGCCACACGGTGCTGTTGACGACGCACTACCTCGAAGAAGCCGAAGCGCTGTGCCAGCGCATCGGCATGCTCAAGGGCGGGCGGCTGGTGGCGCTGGACCGCACCTCGCAGCTGCTGGCCGGTACGGCACACACGATGCTGCGCTTCAAGACCGACGCCGCGCTGCCGGCCGAGGTGGCGGCGCGGGCCCGCGTGACCGGTCGCATCGTGCAGGTCACGGCGCATGACGCCGCCGAAGTGGAGACGACGCTGGCCACGCTGCGCGCTGCGGGCGTGCCTGTCGAAGACCTGGAGATCGGCCGCGCTGACCTCGAAGACGTGTTCCTCAACATCATGCAAGGGGAGCACGCATGAACGGCGCGTCCACTCTGTTCAAGAAAGAAGTGCTGCGCTTCTGGAAGGTCAGCTTTCAGACTGTGGCCGCGCCCGTGCTCACCGCGTGCATGTATTTGCTCGTCTTTGGCCACACGCTGGAAGACCACGTGAAGGTCTACGAGACCGTCGGCTACACGCAGTTCCTGATCCCGGGCCTCGTGATGATGAGCGTGCTGCAGAACGCGTTCGCCAACAGCTCGTCCAGCCTCATCCAGAGCAAGATCACCGGCAACCTGGTGTTCCTGCTGCTCACGCCGCTGTCGCCGCTGGCCTGGTTCGTCGCCTACGTGGGCGCGGCCATCGTGCGCGGGCTGGCGGTGGGCACGGGCGTGCTGCTGGTCACGGCCTGGTTCGCGCCGCCGGGGCTGGACAACGTCCTCTGGGTGCTGACCTTCACCGTGCTGGGCGCCGGCCTGATGGGCACGCTGGGCCTGATCGCGGGCCTGTGGGCCGAGAAGTTCGACCAGCTCGCCGCCTTCCAGAACTTCATCATCATGCCCATGACCTTCCTGTCGGGCGTCTTCTACTCGGTGCATTCGCTGCCCGGCTTCTGGCAGGGCATCAGCCACTTCAACCCCTTCTTCTACATGATCGACGGCTTCCGCCGCGGCTTCTTCGGCGTCAGCGATGTGTCGCCGTGGATGAGTCTGGGCGTGGTGGGTATCAGCTTCGCGGTGACGGCCGGCCTGGCGCTGTCGCTGCTCAAGCGCGGCTACAAGATCCGTTCCTGACCGGGCTGGCACAGCGCCAGCGCCAGCCATTCGGCGGGCAGTGCCCAGTCGGCGTCGGCGGCGATGGCTTCGCGCAGAAACGTGGCCTGGGCCGGCGTCCACACGGGCGCGTCGGGCAGCGCGCGCCCGAGCGCCTCGGGCCGGTGCCGGTTGATGAAGTCGTCGATGGCCTGCGGCGCGGAGGGCAGGCCGAGCTGGTCGAACAGCTCCTGCAGGCGGTGGTGGCCGGCGTGCATGTCGGCCCCTCAGTGCCGGCCGGACTCGAACAGGAACCACACGCGCTGCTCAGCCTCCTCCAGCCAGGTCTCCACGAGGCTGGCCGTGGCGATGTCGCCGTGGGTGTCGCACAGCGCGTGCACGGCGCGCAGCCAGTCGGCCAGGCGGCGGTTGTCCTCGCACAGCTCGGCCAGCATGCCGCCGGGCTGCACCAGCTCGGCATCGTTGTCGGCCACGCGCTGCAGCCGGGCGATGTGGCCGATGGAGCGCAGCGTGCTGCAGCCGAGCTTGCGCACTCGCTCGGCCAGCGCATCAGTCATCGCGAAGAGCTGTCCGGCCTGATCGTCCAGCAGCGCGTGGTAGCTCGGGAAGGACGGGCCCCACATGTGCCAGTGGAAGTTCTTGGTCTTGAGGTAGAGCGCCCACACATCGGCCAGCAGCTGGTTCAGCGCGGCGCTCAGGTCGTGGCGCGCGTCGGCACCCAGCGTGCCGGGGGTGGCCAGCGGGGCCTGGCGGTGTTGGCGGGCGAGATCGAGGTCTTTCATGGCGAGGCGTCCTGCAGGTCGTGGGGGCGGAGGGTGATGAGGTGCCGCACGGTGGGCGGCTCGGCCGCCTGGTGCAGCGCACGCAGTTGGGCCTGCAAGGCGGCGGCAGCGTGGCTGGCGCGGTGGTGCTGGCGCAGATGCTCCTGC
The DNA here is from genome assembly GCF_043555875.1 of Pelomonas margarita. NCBI lineage: Bacteria > Pseudomonadati > Pseudomonadota > Betaproteobacteria > Burkholderiales > Sphaerotilaceae > Roseateles > Pelomonas margarita. The sequence continues at coordinate 95,514 of NZ_JBIGHW010000008.1, forward strand.
CAGGATGGCAGCGTGAACCACTCCACCAGGGCTGTGGGGTCGGCGCCGTCCTGGGTGATGTCCCAGGCCGAGGCACCGTCGCCGCGCCGGTGCCGGGCCAGCGTGTGCAGCAGCTGCAGGGCGGCGCGGTGGTCAGCGGGCGCGATGCGGTAGGTGACGAGTACCTGCACCGGGCCGCGGTCGGCGCTCACGGGCATGGCGAGGCTGGGTTCAGGCCAGCTCAAGGCGGGGTCGAGCACATCGTCTGCCGTGGGCAGCGGCCAGTGTCGGGCCAGCGCCGCGCCTAGCACGAGCAGTACGGCCGCCAGGCCGAGTGCGGGCACCAGGCCGAGGCCTTGCGCCACGGCACCCCAGGCGAGGCTGCCGGCGGCGAGCGCGCCGTTGAACACGGTGAGGTACACGGCCAGCCCGCGGCCGCGCACCCAGTTGGGCAGCACGGCCTGCGTGATGGCGCCGAGCGTCGTCAGCGCAATGATCCAGGCGCCGCCCAGGCCCAGCAGCGCCACGAGGGCGACGGCCGCCGGCGGTGCGCTGGCCAGCACGGCCAGCACGGCGGCGCACAGCAGCGCCGCCGCGGTCATCAGGCCCTCAAGCCCGAGGTGCGGCCGCAGGCGCGGCAGCAGCAGCGCGCCGGCCATGGCGCCCACGCCCACCGCGCCCAGCATCACGCCGTAGAACGCCGCCCCACTGGCGAGCAGTTGCCGGCCGACCAGCGGCAGCAGCGCCCAGGCCGCGCTGGACAGTGCGAAAAACAGCGCCGCCCGTGCCAGCACCCGTTGCAGGTCGGCATTGGCCAGCGCATGCCGCAGGCCGGTGCGCAAGGCGCCGCCGAACACTTCGGCCAGCGGGTCGGCTGCAGTGGGCGGCGGGCGCCACCACAGCAGCGCGCCGATGACGAGCACATAGGTGAGCAGGTCCACGCCATAGGTGAAGGCCGCGCCCCAGACTGCCAACAGCAGGCCGCCCGCTGCCGGGCCGATGGCGCGCGACAGGTTCACGCCCAGCGAGTTCAGCGCCACGGCCGAGCGCAGCTGCGCCTTGGGCACGAGCGCGGGCACGATGGACTGCCAGGTCGGCGCCATCAGCGCGGCGCCCGTGCCGCCGATGAAGGTCAGCACCAGCAGCGCAGTCATGTCCAGCCACTGGGTGTGGGCCAGCACCATCAGGGTGGCGCTGACGCCGGCCAGTAGCAATTGCACGGCGATCAGCAGGCGGCGGCGGTCGAGGATGTCGGCCAGCACGCCGGCCGGAATGGCGAACAGGAACACCGGCAGCGCCGCTGCGGCCTGCACGGCGGCGACTGCGGTGGGGCTGGTGCTCAGCTCGGTGGCGAGCCAGGCACTGGCCACGTCGCGCATGAAGCTGCCGACATTGCCCAGCACCGTGGCGATCCACAGCACGGCGAACACGCGCTCGCGCAGTGGGGCGAAGGCGCTGTCGTCGGCGGCGCTCATGACGGGGCCCTGGTGCCGAGCCGGTCGTGCCAGGCTACGAGCGCAAAGCCGCCGGCCAGGCCCAGGTGCTCGAAGAATGCGTGCATGGCGGGCGTGCGATCGGGGCCGCTCATGGCCCAGAAGTCATTGGCCACGAAGCTGGCCGCCACGGTGAAGCCGCCCAGCGCCAGGGCGCCGAGCCAGCGCAGGCGGCCGCCCAGCACCAGGGCCGACCCGCCCAGTTCCAGCGCGATGACGACAACCGCCAGAGGCGCGGCCGGCTGCAGGCCGAAGTGCTGCATCTCGGCCAGCGCGCCGGGGAAGTCCATCAGCTTGGTGAGCCCGCCTTCCAGGTAGGCGGCGCACAGCGCCAGCAGCGCGAGGCCGTGCAGGGCGCGAGGCAGGCGCATGCTCACACCGCCCAGCAGGCGCAGCCCAGGGCGCCCCAGAAGCCGGCGTCATCGCTGACCGGGGCGTTCGCCCCCCATGCCTGAGCATGGGCGTGGCCGTGCACCTGGCAGGCGGTGGCACAGGCGCAGGCGGCGGCCAGCGCGGCGGCACTCAGCGGCGGGCGGGCTTCACCGCTTTCGCGGTAGGCGCCCCAGGCGCCATAGCCACCCCAGCGGCGCACCGGCGACCAGTCCGGCATGGCTGGCGGTGGCGGGGCCTCGTCCAGCGGCGCGAAGGGGCCTGCGCCCCAGACGATGCGGCCACCCACCATCGTCAACAGCGCGGTGGTGTCGGCGATGTCGGACTCGGCGCAGGCGAAGAAGTCGCGGTCGGGAACGACGAGGTCGGCGTACTGGCCCACTTCGATGCGGCCCTTCTTGCCTTCCTCGTTGCTGAACCAGGTGACGTTCTCCGTCCACATGCGCAGGGCTGCTTCGCGGCTCAGGCAGTTGCGCTGCGGCGTGATCTGCAGTCCGCCAACCGTCTTGCCGGTGATGAGCCAGGACAGCGACACCCAGGGGTTGTAGGAGGCGACTCGCGTGGCGTCGGTGCCGGCGGAGGTGCGCACGCCCTTCTCCAGCATCTTGGCCACCGGCGGCGTGGCCTCGGCCGCGCGGGCGCCATAGCGCTCGACGAAGTACTCACCCTGGTAGGCCATGCGGTGCTGCACGGCCACGCCACCGCCTAGGGCGGCAATGCGGTCCATCGAGCGCTCGGAGATGGTCTCGGCATGATCGAAGAACCAGTTCAGGCCGTTGATGGGCGTCTCGCGGTTCACCTTCTCGAAGACGTCGAGCGCGCGGCTGATGGTCTCGTCGTAGGTGGCGTGCATGCGCCAGGGCCACTTGTTCTGCGCCAGGATGCGCACGACCTCTTCCAGCTCGGGCTCCATGGCCGCCGACAGCTCGGGCCGCGGCTCGCGGAAGTCCTCGAAGTCAGCGGCCGAGAACACCAGCATCTCGCCGGCGCCGTTGTGGCGGAAGTAGTCGTCGCCCTGCTTGTATTTCACGCTGGTGGTCCAGCGCAGGAAGTCATCCTTCTCCTGCTGGGCCTTCTGCGTGAAGAGGTTGTAGGCCAGTCGCACGGTGAGCTGGCCAGCATCCGCCAGCTGCTGGACGATGGCGTAGTCCTCGGGGTAGTTCTGGAAGCCGCCGCCGGCGTCGATGGCGCCGGTGACGCCCAGGCGGTTCAGCTCGCGCATGAAGTGGCGCGTGCTGTTCAGCTGGTACTCGGGCGGCAGCTTGGGCCCGCGCGCCAGCGTGGCGTACAGAATGGCGGCGTTGGGCTTGGCCAGCAGCAGGCCGGTGGGGTTGCCCTGCGCGTCGCGTGCGATCTCGCTGCCGGGTGGCGCGGGCGTGTCCCGGGTGTAGCCCACGGCGCGCAGCGCGGCGCCGTTGAGCAGCGCGCGGTCGTACAGGTGCAGGATGAAGACCGGCGTGTCCGGCGCCACGGCGTTGAGTTCGGCCAGCGTGGGCAGGCGCTTCTCGGCGAACTGGTGCTCGGTGAAGCCGCCCACCACGCGCACCCACTGCGGCGCGGGCGTGATGTCCACCTGCGCCTTCAGCATGGCCATCGCGTCGGCCAGGCTCTTCACGCCGTCCCAGCGCAGTTCGAGGTTGTAGTTGAGGCCGCCGCGGATCAGGTGCAGGTGGTTGTCGATGAGGCCGGGCAGCGCGCGGCGGGCCTGCAGATCGACGCGGCGGGTGCCGGGGCCGGCGAGCGCCAGCACGTCTTCGTTGGTGCCGACGGCGGCGAAGCGGCCTTCGTGGATGGCGACGGCCGCGGCTTCGGGCTGGGCGCGGTTCAGCGTGGTGAAGCGGCCGTTGAAGAGGATGAGATCGGGGTCAGCCATGGCGGCTCTCCGGGGTGGGACGGTCGGCGCAGCGCGGGAGCTCGCCGAACATGTGGGGCTTGACCTGGTGGTGCAGCCAGGAGGTTTCAGTTGTCGGCGCGAACCAGCGCTTGACCAGCGGAGGCAACTGCTCGCCCGCCAGGATGCCCAGCAACCCGACGAGTGCGATCACCGGCGGCGCCGGCGATCGCACGTTGAACAGCGCATAGATAACGCCGACGAGCAGGCCGACCGCGGCGGAGAGGAGGTAGGGCTTCATCGTCGGCATCCTTCAGCGTGTTCAGCCCTCGTGGGCGCCGAACATGGTTTTCGCGTAAGTGACGCCGATGCCGTAGGCGCCGCCGACCTTCTTCGCGATGCCGGTGGTCAGCTCATAGGTCTCGCCGCGCGCCCAGTCGCGCTGCAGCTCCAGCAGGTATTGCAGCGCCGTGATGGGCTGGGCGCCGGCCTGCACCATGCGCTCGACGGCGCGCTCGTGGGCTTCGGTGGACACGTCGCCGCAGGCGTCGGTGATGACGTAGACCTCGAAGCCCTGGTCCAGCGCGGACAGCGCCGGGCCGACGATGCAGACGCTGGTCCACAGTCCCGCCAGCACGATGCGTTTCTTGGCGATGCGGTTGACCTCGTTGATGACGGCCACGTCTTCCCAGGTGTTCATCGACGTGCGGTCCAGCATCTGCTGGCCGGGGAACGGCGCGGTGACCTCGTCGAACATCGGGCCGGAGAAGCTCTTCTCGGCGACCGTCGTCAGGATGGTCGGCACCTTGAAGCCGGCGGCGGCCTTTGCAACGAGCGAGGCGTTGTTGCGCAGCTCGATGGCCGCGATGGAGTGCGTGGCGAAGGCCATCTGCGACTGGAAGTCGATCAGCACCAGCAGGTGGTCGGTCGGGGTCAGCAACTTGGCGCCAGGGGCGGCTTTGGCGGTGGGGGTGGTCATGGGAAATCCTTTGCGGTTGCGGTTGCGGTTGCGGGGGAGGAGGGGAGGAGGTCAGAGCAGGCCGAGCGCCATGGCGACGCCGGCGCCATAGGCGGGGTCGGCCCTGCAGCAGTTGTCCACGTGGCGCTGGCGCACCTCGCGGCTGACGCCCTGCATGGCCCGGGCGGTGTTGTCGAACAGGCGTTGGCGCTCGTCGGCGCGCAGCAGCCGGAACAGGGCTGCTGTCTGGTTGAAGCAGTCATCGTCCAGGCGGTGGTCCCAATGCGTGGCCGTGCCCTGCAGCGCCAGCGGCGGCTCGTGCGCTTGCTGGCGATCGGGCCACAGGCCCAGGCTGTTGGGCACGTAGCCGGGCGTGGCGCCGTGGTTGCCGTCCACGCGCATGGCGCCGTCCCGGTGGAAGCTGTACATGGGGCATCTGGGCGCGTTCACCGGGATCTGCTGGAAGTTCACGCCGAGGCGATAACGCAGCGCGTCGCCATAGCTGAACAGCCGCGCCTGCAGCATCTTGTCGGGCGAGAAACCGATGCCGGGCACGACGTGCGCGGGCGAGAAGCCGGCCTGCTCGACCTCGGCGAAGTAGTTCTGCGGGTTGCGGTTCAGCGCCAGCACCCCCACCTCGTGCAGCGGGTAGTCCGCGTGAGGCCAGACCTTGGTCAGGTCGAAGGGGTTGAAGGGGCAGGCCTGGGCCTCGTCCTCGGTCATCAGCTGCACGCACAGCGTCCAGCGCGGGAAGTCGCCGCGATCAATGGCGTCGAACAGGTCGCGCTGCGCGCTCTCGCGGTCGCGGCCGATCAGGGCCTCGGCCTGCGCGTCGCTGAGCCAGCGCACGCCCTGTTGGCTGCGGAAGTGGAACTTCACCCAGTGCCGCACGCCCGCGTCGTTGATGAAGCTGAAGGTGTGGCTGCCGAAGCCATGCATGTGGCGGTAGCCGTCGGGCAGGCCACGGTCGCTCATCAGGATGGTGACCTGGTGCAGCGCCTCGGGCATCAGCGTCCAGAAGTCCCAGTTGGTCTGCGCGTTGCGCAGGTTGGTGCAGGGGTCGCGCTTGACGGCGTGGTTCAGGTCGGGGAAGCGCAGCGGGTCGCGCATGAAGAACACTGGCGTGTTGTTGCCCACCAGGTCCCAGTTGCCTTCGTCCGTGTAGAACTTGACCGCGAAGCCGCGGATGTCGCGCTCCGCGTCGGCGGCGCCGCGCTCGCCGGCCACCGTCGAGAAGCGCACGAACACGTCGGTCTGCTTGCCGACTGCGGAGAACAGGTCCGCCTGCGTGAAGCGGCGGATGTCCTGCGTGACCGTGAACGTGCCGTAAGCCCCCGAGCCCTTGGCGTGCATGCGCCGCTCGGGGATGACCTCGCGGTCGAAGTGGGCCAGCTTTTCGAGCAGCCAGATGTCCTGCAGCAGCGCCGGCCCGCGTGGCCCGGCGGTCTGGATATTGAGGTTGTCCGCCACCGGTGCGCCGTTGGCGTGGGTCAGGCGCTGCGTCATGCCGTCAGCCCTTGATGAAGGCCAGCAGGTCGGCGTTGAGCACGTCGGCGTTCACCGTCAGCATGCCGTGCGACAGACCCGGGTAGACCTTGAGCGTGCCGTTCTTCAGCAGCTTGACGGCCTTCAGCGCCGAGTTGGCGATGGGCACGATCTGGTCGTCGTCGCCGTGCATCACGAGCGTGGGCACGGTGATGGCCTTCAGGTCCTCCGTCTGGTCGGTCTCGGAGAAGGCCTTGATGCCGTCGTAGTGGGCCTTGGCGCTGCCCATCATGCCCTGGCGCCACCAGTTGTTGATGACGCCCGGCAGCGGCTTCACGCCCGGCCGGTTGAAGCCGTAGAACGGGCCGGCGGGCACGTCCATGAACATTTGCGCGCGGTTGTCGGCCACACCCTTGCGGAAGCCGTCGAAGACTTCCATCGGCAGGTGATCGGGGTAGGCCGCAGTCTTGGCCATGATGGGCGGCACCGCAGCCACGAGCACGGCCTTGGCGACGCGGCCGGCGGGCTGGCCATGCTTGGCCACATAACGCGCGACTTCACCGCCACCCGTCGAGTGGCCGATGTGCACGGCATTGCGCAGGTTCAGGTGCTCCACCACGGCGAAGGCGTCGGCGGCGTAGTGGTCCATGTCGTGGCCCTCGCTGACCTGGGCCGAGCGGCCGTGGCCGCGGCGGTCGTGCGCGACGACGCGAAAGCCGCGTTGCACGAAGAACAGCAGCTGCGCGTCCCAGTCGTCGCTGGACAGCGGCCAGCCGTGGTGGAAGACGATGGGCTGGGCCGTCTTGGGCCCCCAGTCCTTGAAGAAGATCGTGGTGCCGTCTTGGGTGGTGATGGTGCTCATGTGCATTCCTTGGTCAGTGGGAGCGTGGCGGGGAGTGGCGGCCTGGGCGTCGCCGACGCTCGTCAGCGACGTGGCCAGAGGCAGGGTCAGCGCGGTGCCAAGCCCGGCACCCAGGGCCAGGACCTGCCGGCGTCGGGGCGTTGTGACGTCGCGGGGTTCATCGTTCATGTCGCGGCTCCTAGAAAGCGGGATTCAGCGACAGTGATGTTAGGAATTCGGGCATGCGGCAGCCAGCCTCGAACGGGGCGATCCGCCTCTCTCGTTGGAGGTAGTGCATGCTCCCGGGTGGGCCGCGCGGTGAAGCGGCGGGCCGGGTTTCAGGCGCTCAGAGTTGCAGCAGGCCGCGCTGCAGCGCGATGGTGACTGCGTGGGTCCGGTCGCGTGCGTTGAGCTTGAGCAGAATGGACTTGACCCGGGCCTTGATCGTGTCCTCGGTGACGGACAGCAAGGCCCCGACCTCACGGTTGGAGTGGCCCTGCGCGATGTGCCGCACGACTTCGACCTCCCGGTCGGTGAGCATTTCGTCACCTGCATGCCGGGCGATGTCGACGGCGATGTCCGACGGCACCCATCGCCCACCGGCATGCACCGCGCGAATGGCATCCAGCAGCGACGCGCGCATCGATGTCTTGACCAGGTAGCCGGCGGCGCCTTCCTTCAGCGCACGCCAGGCCTGGATGTCGCCTTGATAGGTCGTCAGCACCAGCAGCCTGGCCTGGGGCGACTGCTTGCGTATCGCCTGGATGGCCTGCAGGCCATCCATCCGGGGCATCTGCAGATCCATCAATGTCACGTCGGGCTGCAGTGCATGGAACCGCTCCACCGCCTCGACGCCATTGGCGGCTTCGCCGATGACCTGCATGTCGGGCTGCTGCTGCATGACGGCCGCGATGCCTTCGCGCATCAGCGGGTGGTCATCGACGATGAGCAGGCGAACCTGTGGGTGGGGCTTGTTCATGTGCAGCTGCTCAAAATTTTAGGCGCGGTGTGCAGCGCCGACGATGAAATCCGCCGCCGCGTCGTGCGATGCGGTGCGTTGACTCTTTCGGGTAAGGGGGAATCACTCGTTGGGGGCTGTTGGTGCGCGCTTGCACGGTCCAGCATGGGCGCATGTCTGTGCCGCGACCCTCGCACGCCTCGATGCCCGCCGTCGACGCCCGCCGCCACGCTGCCCTCGGCGTGAGCGTCCTGCACGGGCATCCGCTGCTGGCTGCCGGCATCCTGGCCATGCTGGCCGACCCCGCCGTCGACGACGCGCCGCTGGCGCTGGCCGCCGCAGTTGGCCAGCCGGTGCTGGTCACCGACTATCAGCAGGCGATGCGGCAGCCGCACGACGTGCCCGTGCTGGTCGTGGAAGGCGGGCTGACCGTGTACAAGGTCCGATCGCTGCTGCAGGTCGGCACGCAGGGCTGCATCAGTGCCGAGGGCAGCGCGGGTGAGTTGCTTCGAGCCGTCGCGGCCCTGCGCAGCGGCGGCAACTACTTCTGCCCCACCGTCACGGGGCTGCTCGCCGACGCCGTGATGCCCGCCGTCCTGACGCGCGGCGAGCAGCGCGTGCTCGAACTGCTCTGCCAGGGGCTGGACAACAAGACCATCGCCGGGCATCTGCAGATCGCCGTCGGAACGGTGAAGACGCATGTGAAGGCCATGCTGGCCAAGACCGAGACTCGCACGCGCACTGCGCTGGTGGCGCGTTCGATCCGGTGCGGCTGGGTGACGGCAGAGGCACCGCTCCAGGTGCGACCTATCATGCCGCCGCCACGATGTCGCCTGCCCACCGCCACCCTTCGCTGATCGAGCGCGTCCTGTCAGCGCGCTGGCCTTCATGGTGCCTGCTGCCCTGCCTGTGGGTCTGGGCGGCTGCGGCCCTGGCGGCGCCGGCTGCGGCGCTGAGTGAGTTCAAGCACGTGGCATGGTCCATCGACCGGGGCGCGCCGAGCCGCATCAACTCCATCAGCCAGACCCATGATGGCTTCCTGTGGATAGGCAGCGTCGAGGGGCTGTTTCGTTTCGATGGGGTGAGTTTCGAATCCGTGCGCCTGCGAGCGCCCGGATCGCAACGCCTCGTCGTGTCCAGCCTGCGAGCGATGCGGTCCGGTGACCTCTGGGTGGGGCTGGCGCGCGGACGCGGCATGGCGCGCTGGCGGGGCGGTGAACTGGTCGATGCGCAGATGCCGCACCCGTCGCGCGAGGTGAACGACATCCAGGAGGGCCCGGACGGCGAGGTCTGGGTGGCGCGGGGCGGTCGCAGCGACCGCATGCTGGCCCGCTTTCACCAGGGCGGGTGGCAGGAGTTCGGCACCGAGAGTGGATTGCCGGCCCAGCAGGTGTGGAGCCTGCTGTTCGCCCGGGACGGGACGCTCTGGGTCGTTCTTTCCAACGCGATTGCGCGCCGCCGACCTGCAGACGCCCGTTTCACGGTCGTCGAGCAAGGCCTGACGCCCCGGGCCAACCTGTCCGAGGATGCGCAGGGGCAACTGTGGATCTCCGACCGGCGCGGCACCCGTGCGCTGAATCCGCCGGCAGGCTCCGAGACGTTTTTTCCCCATCCCAGCCCGGTGGGCGGCGCACGGCTGCTGTTCGACCGGCAGGGCGACCTCTGGATGACGACCTGGAACAGCGGCGTGCTGCGGGTGCGGGTGCCTGGCCAGCCCTGGCCGGCGGCGCAGCGCGTGACGTCGCTCGACGCCACGGCCGGCCTGACCTCCGACACCGCGCGCGCCCTGTTCCAGGACCGTGAAGGCAATCTCTGGATAGGCACGGAACTCGGGCTGGACATGCTGCGGCCCGCCAGCATCGCCATCGAGCATGGGGTGCCGAGCAACTCGCCGACAAGCTACACGATGGCGCGTGCGAATGACGGCACGGTCTATGTTGCCGATGCGCAGGCGCTCTATGCCATCGCGCCGGGCGGGCACCCCGTGCGGGTGCTGGGCTACGACACGCCGGCCGAGGCGCTGTGCACGGCCATGGGTCGGGGGGTGTGGCTGTTCCTGGCCGACCGGGTGTTGCAGGTGGCGGGAGCGTCGGTCACGCGGCATGTCAAGCCGGCAGGCACCACGGCCTACGGCTGTGCGCAAGACGCCTCGGGCCGCCTGTGGATGCCGGCGCTGGAGACCGGGCTTCACTGGCAACAGCGCGGGCGCTGGCAGCGCTGGCCCGAGGCGACGCCCTCGCCCTCGCTGCCGGCCAATGCGACCGTGGATGGCCGGGGGCGCGCGGTGGTGCTGTTCCGCGGCCGGCCGCCGCAGGGGGAGCGGCCCTTCGATGCTGTCGATGCGACGCAGTCGCCGGCTGGCGGCGTGGAAGGTCTGCTGGCCGCCGGCCCCGGCGTGCTGCTGAGCGGCCACCGGGGCCTGGCCCTGGCCGGCACGTCGGGCGGGGCGCAGTTGCCGGGTGAGACCCACCCTTGGGCCGCGTCTCTCAACGGCCTGGCGCAGACGTCCGGGGGCGACACCTGGGCCATCGGCGATGCCGGTGTCGTGCGGCTGCGCTCCGACGAACTGGCCCGTGCCTTGCAGCGGCCCGGTGCCGCCGTTGCGGCGCGGATCTTGGACTTCAGCGACGGGCTGAGCAGCTTCGTGCAGAAGGCGCCCGGTGCCCAGGTGGCGGTGGGCGGGGATGGCCGCGTCTGGTTCCTGACGCGCCGCCACCTGATGCGCGTGAACCCGGCAGGCCTCGTGCCGAACCCTGTGCCGCCACCCGTCGTTGTGCGTGCCGTCCAGGTGGGCGACCAGCGCTTCGAAGCCATGCCCAGCCTTGTGCTGCCGGCCGGGACCACCACGGTGCGCATTGCCTTCACGGCGCCCAGCCTGAGCGTGCCGGAGCGCGTCAAGTTCCGCCACCGCCTGGTGGGCCTCGGCGGCACATGGAGCCCGCCGGACAGCCAGCGCGAGGCGCTGCTGTCCGACCTTGGGCCCGGCAGCTATCGATTCGAAGTCACGGCCAGCAACCACGATGGTGTCTGGGCCGTGCAGCCTGCGGAGGTGACGCTGACCATCCCGGCCACGTTCACCCAGTCCCTGGGCTTCAAGCTCATGGTGGCGGGCTTGAGCCTGCTGTTGTTGTACGGGCTCTATCTGGCGCGGCTGCGGCAGATCCTGTCACGCCTTCGCGAGCGGGGCGAGGAGCGCGCCCGCGAGCGTGAGCGCATCGCTCGTGAAATGCACGACACGCTGCTGCAGAGCGTGCAGGGGCTGATCCTGCGGTTCCAGTCGGTGGCCGACCGCCTGCATGGCCAGCCGCAGGTGCGCCAGGCCATGAACCAGGCCCTGGACCGGGCCGAAGCGGTCGTCGTGGAAGGGCGCGACCGGTTGCAGGGGCTGCGGCGCGTCGACGCCAGCGACCTGGAGGACGAACTTCGGCGCCTGATCGCCGAGCAGCCCTTTTCAGACGGCACCAGGGTCGGCGTCTCCAGCCAGGGCACGCGCCGCCAACTTCAGCCGAGTGCCTTCGACGAGATCCTGTGCATCGTCAGCGAGGCGCTGTTCAACGCGGCCCGACATGCCAACGCGACCACCGTGGATGTGCAGGTCGACTACGGGCGCCAGTGGCTGGAGATCACCGTGCGCGACGACGGCGTGGGGCTGCCCCGCGCCGGCTCGGACCCCGCCGGCCTGGCGGGCCATTTCGGCCTGCTGGGCATGCGCGAGCGGGCCCAGCGCATCGGGGCGCAGTTCCGGGTGACCAGCCAGCCTGGCCATGGCGCGCGCGTGTCGCTGCGCATCAAGGCGGGCGTGGCCTACGCGCGGGACGCCGGCTGAGCTTGGCGGTTGCGAACCCTGCAGATCGGCTGCATCGGGGCAGGCCCCTAAAATCCCGGGTTTCCCCGAGGACCGATATCCATGGCCGACCCGACCCCGCAAGAAGTGCGCGATTTCATTGCCGCAGGCCTGCCCTGCGCGCATCTGGAAGTCGAGGGCGACGGCCGTCATTTCTTCGCCACCATCGTGTCGGCGGAGTTCACGGGCCTCACCCGCATCAAGCGCCACCAGCGCGTCTACGCGGCGCTTGGCGATCGCATGCGCGAGCAGATCCATGCGCTGTCGATGAAGACGCTGACGCCCGAGGAGTTCGCGCAATGAGCACGAGCCAAGGCCTGACCCTGGCGCTGTCCAAGGGCCGCATCTTCGAGGAGACGCTGCCGCTGCTGCGCGCCGCCGGCATCGAGGTGCTGGAAGACCCCGAGACCTCGCGCAAGCTCATCCTGCCGACCAACCGCGACGGCGTGCGCATCGTGATGGTGCGCGCCAGCGACGTGCCGACCTACGTGCAGTACGGCGGTGCCGACCTCGGCGTGGCCGGCCGCGACGTGCTGCACGAGCAGGCGCTGGCCGAGGGCGGCTCGCACGGCCTGTACCAGCCGCTGGACCTGAAGATCGCTCGCTGCCGCATGAGCGTGGCGGTGCGCGCCGACTTCGACTACGCCGCCGCCGTGAAGCAGGGCTCGCGCATCCGCGTGGCCACCAAGTACACCGAGATCGCGCGCCAGCACTTCGCCGACAAGGGCGTGCACGTGGACCTCATCAAGCTCTACGGCTCGATGGAGCTGGCGCCGCTGACCGGCCTGGCCGAGTCCATCGTCGACCTCGTCTCCACCGGCGGCACGCTGCGCGCGAACAAGCTGGTCGAGGTGGAGCAGATCATGGACATCTCGTCCCGCCTCGTCGTCAACCAGGCCGCGCTCAAGCTCAAGCGCGACCTGCTTCGCCCCCTCATCGACGCCTTCGCCGCGGCAACAGCATGATTCGCCAACTCTCGACCGCCGCCGCCGACTTCGCCACCGAGTTCGAGCGCCTGCGCCATTGGTCGGCGGAGACGGATGCCGCCATCGAGGGCCGCGTCGCCGAGATCCTGGCCGACGTGCAACAGCGCGGCGATGCCGCTGTGCTGGACTACACCGCCCGCTTTGACCGCGTGCAGGCCGCCGACATGGCCGCGCTGGAGATCACGCAGGCCGAACTGCAGACTGCGCTCGCCTCCATCACGCCCGCCCAGCGCGACGCGCTGCAGGCCGCCGCGAAGCGCGTGCGCGCCTATCACGAGCGCCAGCTGGAGGCCTCGGGCCGCAGCTGGAGCTACCGCGACGAGGACGGCACGCTGCTGGGCCAGAAGGTTACGCCGCTGGACCGCGTGGGCATCTACGTGCCGGGCGGCAAGGCCGCCTACCCGAGTAGCGTGCTGATGAACGCCATCCCCGCCCACGTAGCCGGCGTGCCCGACATCATCATGGTCGTGCCCACGCCGGACGGCGTGCGCAACCCGCTGGTGCTGGCCGCCGCAGCCGTGGCCGGCGTGCACCGCGTGTTCACCATCGGTGGTGCGCAGGCCGTGGCGGCGCTGGCCTATGGCACGGCGACCATCCCGCGCGTCGACAAGATCACCGGCCCGGGCAATGCCTACGTGGCCTCGGCCAAGAAGCATGTGTTCGGCCAGGTCGGCATCGACATGATTGCCGGTCCCAGCGAGATCCTCGTCATCGCCGATGGCACGACGCCGCCGGACTGGGTGGCGATGGACCTGTTCAGCCAGGCCGAGCACGACGAGCTCGCGCAGAGCATCCTGCTGAGCCCGGACGCCGCCTTCCTGGCCGCGGTGCAGGCCAGCATGGAGCGCCTTGCCCCACAGCTGCCGCGCGAGGCCGTCATCCGCGCGTCGCTGCAGGGTCGCGGCGCACTGATCCACACGCGCTCGATGGAAGAGGCCTGCGAGATCAGCAACAGCATCGCGCCCGAGCACCTGGAGATCAGCGCCGCCGAGCCGGCCCGCTGGGAACCGCTGCTGCGCCATGCCGGCGCCATCTTCATGGGCGCCTACACCAGCGAGAGCCTGGGCGACTACTGCGCAGGCCCCAACCACGTGCTGCCCACGGCCAGCACGGCGCGCTTCTCGTCGCCGCTGGGCGTCTACGACTTCCAGAAGCGCAGCAGCCTCATCGAGGTCAGCGAGCAGGGCGCCCAGGTGCTGGGCCGCATCGCCAGCGTGCTGGCCCATGGCGAGGGCCTGCAAGCCCATGCCCGCGCGGCTGAGCTGCGCCTCAAGGGCTGAGATCGTCAGGGGCGCTGCCGGCATGCGTCGCCGTGACCTGATGCTGGCAGCTGCGGCAGCGCCGCTGGCGGCCGCCCGCGGCGCGCCGCTGCGGCTGCGCATACCGCGCGTGTCGGCCAAGGCGTCGTCCGGGCAGAGTTACCCGGCCGTGCTGCTGGCGCAGGCGCTGGCCGCCGCCAGCATGCCTGCGACGCTGGAGCCTACGGCCGATTACATCCCGCAGCAGCGCGCGCTGCTGGAGCTGGGGGCCGACAGCCGGCTGGACGTGGTGTGGACCATGACCTCCGTGGAGCGCGAGCGCCAGGCCCGGCCCATCCGCATCCCTATCTTCAAGGGGCTGTTCGGCTGGCGGCTGCTGCTGGCCCTGCCCGAGCAGGCGGCGCGCCTGAGCGCGGTGCGCACGCTGGCGGAGCTGCGCCAGTTCTCCATGCTGCAGGGCCTGGAGTGGCCGGATGCAGGCGTGCTGCAGGCCAACAGCCTGAATGTCGTCACATCGCCCAGCCACGACGTCATGTTCAGGCAGCTGCGGCTGGGCCGGGCCGACGCCTTCCCGCGCTCCGTCGAGGAAATCTGGTGGGAGCTGGACCGCTACGGCCAGGGCCTGGTCGTCGTGCCGCAGCTGTGCCTGCGCTATCCGGCGGCCGTGTACTACTTCGTGGCACCCGAGGCGACCGAGCTGGCGGCGGCACTGGAGCTGGGCCTGCAGCGCCTGCGCGCCACGGGCGTGTTCGACCAGCTGTTCGCCCAGCACCACGGGGCCGACCTGGCCCGCGCCCGCCTGGGCGAGCGGCGCATCATCGAGCTGAGCAACCCGCAGCTGCCACCGCAGACGCCGCTGGACAAGCCCGAGCTCTGGTATCGGCCTTGATAAGACACGAAGTTCGTGCAACACGAACTTCGTGTAATCTTCAGGCCATGAAGAACGTCACCGTGTCGATGGACGATGCCGTGGCCGAGTGGTCGCGGCTGGAGGCCGCGCGGCGCAACACCAGCGTCTCGCGGCTATTGGGCGAGTTGCTTGCCGAGAAGATGCAGCACGACGACGCCTATGAGCGCGCGCTGCAGGACTGGCTGCACCGCGAGCGGTCGTGGTCGTCCGACGGCCAGCCCTATCCCGGCAGAACATGAAGCCCCTCGTCCAACGGGTACGTTGGCCGGTCCCCCGAGGGGACGGCGATGCATGCGGCGTTGAGCCGCAAGCACATCGCCATGACGGGCCGGCTTGGGAGCGGCCCGGCGCTCGACCCGTGAATGCATTGACATGAATTTCACTGCCCCCGTGTTCGTTGATACCTCCGTACTGCTGTTCAGCGAGGACGGCGCCCGCCCGGCCGAGCGCGAGCAGGTGTTGGTGTGGCTGCGCACGCTGTGGGCCACGCGCACGGGCCGCGTGTCGGTGCAGGTGCTGAACGATTTCTACCTGCTGGCCACCCAGCGCGTGAACCCGCCCATGCCGCAGGGCGATGTGCGCGCCGAGGTGCGCCGCTACCAGCATTGGCGCCCTTGGGGCGCGGACCAGGCCACGGTGGAGTCCGCCTGGTCGCTGGAGAGCCGCTTCGGCCTGCCGTTTGCCGATGCCCTCGTCGTGGCCAGCGCCAAGGCGCAGGGCTGCACGCGCCTGCTCAGCCTGGCGCTGCCGCATGAGGCGCAGTACGACAGCGTGCAAGTCCTCAACCCCCTGGTTGCCTCCGTTCCTACCGCGCCATGACCACTGCCCTCGACCAAGCCCTTGCCCAGATCCGCCCCGACGTGCGCGCGGCGCATGCGTACGTCGTGCAGCCCAGCCACGGCGTGCTGAAGATGGACGCGATGGAGAACCCCTACCGTCTGCCGCCCGCGTTGCAGCAGGCGCTGGGCGAGCGCCTCGCTGCCGTCGCGCTGAACCGCTACCCGGCCGAGCGCACCGCGCTGCTGGCCCGTGCGCTGGCGCGCCATGCCGGCGTGGACGACGAGGTTGGCGTCACGCTGGGCAACGGCTCGGACGAGCTCATCGGCCTGCTCAGCATTGCCGTCGCCCGGCCCGGCGCGGCCGTGCTGGCGCCGGTGCCGGGCTTCGTCATGTACGAGGCCTTTGCGAAGCAGCAGCGGCTGGACTTCATTGGCGTGCCGCTGCGCGCCGACGACTTCCAGCTCGACGAGCCGGCCATGCTGGCGGCCATCGCCAAGCACCAGCCGGCGCTGATCTACCTGGCCTATCCCAACAACCCCACGGCCACGCTGTGGGATGCCGCCGTCATCGAGCGCATCGCCCAGGCGGCGCCGGGGCTGGTCGTCATGGACGAGGCCTACCAGCCGTTCGCCAGCCAGGACAGCCTCGCGCTGATGGCCCGCCAGAAGAATGTGCTGGTCATGCGCACGATGAGCAAGTTCGGCTTGGCTGGCGTGCGCATCGGCTACCTGCTCGGTGCGGCCGAGCTGGTGGACCAGATCGAGAAGCTGCGCCCGCCCTACAACATCAGCGTGCTGAACGCCGAGGCCGCGCTGTTCGCGCTGGAGCATGCCGACGTCTACGCTGCCCAGGCCGCCGAGTTACGCCAGCAGCGCGAGCGCCTGTTCGCGGCGCTGCAGGCGCTGCCGGGCGTCCACGCCTGGCCCAGTCAGGGCAATATGATTCTCGCGAGGGTGCCCGATGCTGCCGCCACCTTTGCGGCGCTCAAGGCGCGGGGCGTGCTGATCAAGAACGTCTCCGCCCTGCACCCCTTGCTCGCGAACTGCCTGCGCTTCACGGTCGGGACGCCCGACGAAAACACCCGTCTCCTCGCCGAACTTACGAGTTGCCTGTCATGAGCACCGAACGCACCGCCGAAGTCACCCGCAACACCCGCGAGACGCGCATCACCGTGCGCATCAACCTCGACGGCACCGGCCAGTCCAAGCTGCACACCGGCATCGGCTTCTTCGACCACATGCTGGACCAGATCGCCCGCCACGGCCTCATCGACCTGGACATCCACTGCGACGGCGACCTGCACATCGACGGCCACCACACGGTGGAAGACGTCGGCATCACGCTGGGCCTGGCCATCGCCAAGGCGGTGGGCGACAAGGCGGGCCTGACGCGCTACGGCCACAGCTATGTGCCGCTGGACGAGGCGCTGTCGCGCGTCGTCATCGACCTGTCTGGCCGCCCCGGCCTGCACATGGACTGCAAGTTCACGGCCGGCAGCATCGGCGCCTTCGACACGCAGCTGACCTTCGAGTTCTTCCAGGGCTTCGCCAACGCCGCGCTGGCCACGGTGCACATCGACAACCTGAAGGGCCACAACGCCCACCACCAGGCCGAGACCATGTTCAAGGCCTTCGGCCGCGCACTGCGCATGGCCACGACGCTGGACCCGCGCTCGGCCGGCGTCATCCCGTCCACGAAAGGCTCGCTGTGACGAAGACCGTCGCCGTGGTGGACTACGGCATGGGCAACCTGCGCTCGGTGTCGCAGGCCGTCATCCACGCCGCCGAAGGGCAGGGCATTGACGTCGTGATCACCTGCGACCCCGAGGTCATCCGCGCCGCCGAGCGCGTCGTGCTCCCTGGCCAGGGCGCAATGCGCGACTGCATGGCCGAACTGGCCGCATCGGGCGCCAAGGAAGCCGTGCTGGAAGCCGCCGCCACCAAGCCGCTGCTGGGTGTGTGCGTGGGCATGCAGATGCTGCTGGACCACAGCGAGGAGCAGGACACGCCGGGCCTGGGCCTCATCCCGGGCCGCGTGCAGCGCTTCCGTCTCGAAGGCCGGCTGCAGGAAGATGGCAGCCGCTTCAAGGTGCCGCAGATGGGCTGGAACCGCGTGCACCAGCCGCGCCCGCACCCGGTCTGGAACGGCATCCCGGACGAGAGCTGGTTCTACTTCGTACACAGCTTCTACGCGACGACGGCCCAGCCCGAACACAGTGCCGGCGAGACCGACTACGGCCTGCGCTTTACCTGTGCAATCGCGCGGGATAACATTTTTGCGACTCAATTCCACCCCGAGAAAAGTGCCGCGCTGGGCCTTGCGCTCTATCGCAATTTCCTTCACTGGAACCCCTGACCGCCTCCCCACGGTCCGCGCTTTCTCGTCCCCCTTCCTCCCCCTCCAGTCCCACCGCCACCGGCCATGCTGCTGATCCCTGCCATCGACCTGAAAGACGGTCGCTGCGTCCGCCTCAAGCAAGGCGACATGAATGACTCCACCACCTTCGGCGAAGACCCCGCCGCGATGGCCCGCCGCTGGGTGGATGCCGGCGCACGGCGCCTTCACCTGGTGGACCTGAACGGCGCCTTCGCGGGCAAGCCGGTCAACGAGGCGGCCATCAAGGCCATCATCAAGGAGGTGGGCGACGAGATCCCCATCCAGCTCGGCGGCGGCATCCGTGACCTCGACACCATCGAGCGCTACCTCGACGACGGCCTGAGCTACGTCATCATCGGCACGGCCGCGGTGAAGAACCCCGGCTTCCTGAAGGACGCCTGCAGCGCCTTCGGCGGCCACATCATCGTGGGCCTGGACGCCAAGGACGGCAAGGTTGCCACCGACGGCTGGAGCAAGCTGACCGGCCATGAAGTCATCGACATGGGCCAGAAGTTCCAGGACTACGGCGTCGAAGGCATCATCTACACCGACATCGGCCGCGACGGCATGCTGACCGGCATCAATATCGAGGCCACCGTCAAGCTGGCCCAGGCGCTGACCATCCCCGTCATCGCATCGGGCGGCCTGTCCAACATCACCGACATCGAGCGCCTGTGCGCGGTGTTCGGCGACGGTGTCGAAGGCGTCATCTGCGGCCGCTCCATCTACACGGGCGATCTCGACTTCGCCGCCGGCCAGGCTCGTGCGGACGAGCTGATGGCGGCGCAAGCCTGACATGCAGCAGCAGCCCCCACGCTCACTTCGCTCGCTGCCCCCCGAGGGGGCGCGTCAGCGGCTCTGGACGGCCACGCGCCGCTGACATGCTCGCCAAACGCATCATTCCCTGCCTGGACGTGACCGCCGGTCGCGTCGTCAAGGGTGTCAACTTCGTCGGCCTGCGTGACGCCGGCGACCCGGTGGACATCGCCGCCCGTTACAACGAGCAGGGCGCCGACGAACTCACCTTCCTCGACATCACCGCGACCAGCGACGGCCGCGATCTCATCCTGCACATCATCGAAGACGTGGCCTCCAAGGTCTTCATCCCGCTGACCGTGGGCGGCGGCGTGCGCGCCGTGGCCGACGTGCGCCGGCTGCTGAACGCGGGCGCCGACAAGGTGTCGTTCAACTCCGCCGCTGTGGCCGACCCCGAGCTGATCCGCGCCGCCAGCGACCGTTACGGCGCGCAGTGCATCGTCGTCGCCATTGACGCCAAGCGTCGTGCCGATGGCTCCGGTTGGGACGTCTACACGCACGGCGGTCGCAAGAACGTGGGCCTTGATGCCGTCGAGTGGGCGAAGAAGATGGCCGAGTACGGTGCTGGCGAGATCCTGCTGACCAGCATGGACCGCGACGGCACCAAGAGCGGCTTCGACCTCGCGCTGACCCGCGCCGTGAGCGATGCGGTGCCTGTGCCCGTCATCGCGTCGGGTGGCGTCGGCGGGCTGGACGACCTGGCCGACGGCATCACCAAGGGCGGCGCCGATGCCGTGCTGGCTGCCAGCATCTTCCACTTCGGCCAGCACACGGTGGGCGAGGCCAAGGCCTTGATGGCCGCGCGCGGCATCCCGGTACGCCAGTGAACGGCGGGTGCCGCAGACAATGCGGCTATGGGTGAGATCCGAATCATTGGCGGGCAGTGGAAGCGCTCCAAGCTGCCCGTGCCCGACGCGCCGGGCCTGCGGCCCACGTCCGACCGTATCCGCGAGACGCTGTTCAACTGGTTAGGCCAGACGCTGACCGGCTGGCGCGTGCTGGACGCGTTCACCGGCAGTGGCGCGCTGGGCTTCGAGGCGGCGTCGCGGGACGCTGCCGAGGTCGTGCTCGTCGAGCGTGATGCCAGGCTCGCCGCCGGCCTGCGCGCCAGCGTGCAGCGGCTGAAGGCGACGACGATGACCGTCCACACGGCCGATGCGCTGGCGTGGATGCGCGCCGCGCCGCGCGCCACGTTCGACCTCATCCTGCTCGACCCGCCCTTCGCCGTCGACCTGTTCGACGCCGCGCTGGCGGCCGCTACGCCGCTGCTGGCCGAGGGCGGGCTGATCTACGTCGAAGCACCGCACGACATCACCCCGCCGGCCGGCTTCACCGCATGGCGCCAGGGGCGTGCGGGCGCGGTGCACTACCACTTGCTGCGGCGCGAGGACAATTCAGCATCATGACGAGCCGCACCACGATCACCGCCATCTACCCCGGCACCTTCGATCCCATCACGCTGGGCCATGAGGACCTGATGCGCCGCGCCGCCGGCATGTTCGAGCGGCTGGTGCTGGCCGTTGCGGTCGGGCATCACAAGAAGACCATGTTCTCGCTCGATGAGCGGCTGGCGATGGCGCAGGATGTGGCGGCAGAACTTGGCAACGTGGAGGTCATCGCCTTCGACGGCCTGCTGCGTGACTTCGTGCGGGCGCATGCCGGCCGCGTCGTCGTGCGCGGCCTGCGCACCGGCGGCGACTTCGAGTACGAGTTCCAGATGGCCGGCATGAACCGCAAGCTGATGCCCGAGGTCGAGACGATCTTCCTGACCCCCGGCGAACACCACCAGTACACGTCCAGCACCTTTGTGCGCGAGATCGCGACGCTGGGCGGCGAGGTGGCCGAGTTCGTGTCGCCCGGCGTGCTGGCTCGGCTGAACGACAAGTTCAAGGAGCGCTGATCGTGGCGTTGATGATTACTGACGAGTGCATCAACTGCGATGTCTGCGAACCCGCCTGCCCGAACAACGCGATCAGCATGGGCGAGGAGTTCTACAAGATCGAGCCGTCCAAGTGCACCGAGTGCGTGGGCCATTTCGACGAGCCGCAGTGCGTGACCCTGTGCCCCGTGGCCTGCATCCCGGTCAACCCCGCTCACATCGAAAGCCGCGAGGCGTTGCTGCAGAAGTACGAGCGGTTGACCACGGCCGCTTGAGCCTGCGGCCTCAGCGCCGCGGGATGTAGGCCGCGCCGTCCAGCCACAGCGTGCTGCCGGGCTGGTCAGGGTCGGTGATCAGCACGCGCTGCTCGCGCGAGCCGTCTTCGTAGTCGATGTGCAGCAGCAGGCCGTCCATGTGGTAGCGGCCGGCGCGCTCGCTCGGGCCGCCCTGTGTGGTGACGGCGGTGCTGCCTGCCTGGCCCGTGCTGCCCACCGTGCCATGGCGCAGCACGCGGCCGCCGGGGCTGAAGCGGTACTCGTCCACCACCGTGACCGACTGGCTGCCGCCGGCCGCGAGGTTACCGGTGCCGGCGGTGCTGCGATAGTGGCCGTTCAGCGCCAGGTTGGCCGGCAGGCGCGCGTAGGTCTTGCTGAAGGGCAGGGCGGTCCACTGGCCACCCTTGAGCGCCTGCAACTGGCCGCCGTGGCGGCGCCAGCGGCTCCAGGCGTCCGGCTTGGCGGCGCGGTGTGCGGCCAGCCCGCCGGCATGGCGCAGGCCGCGCACCTCGGTCAGCAGCTCACCGTTCTTGAACAGCACGACCGGGTAGACGTCCAGCGCGATAAAGCCGCCCAGACCCATCTTGGGACGCGTGGCAAAGCCGAAGCTGTCGATGTCGGCGACGTCGGCGCCCGGGCCGACGGACAGCTCGGCACGCGTGGTGGGCGTAGCCGGGGCAGCGGCCTCACGCGGCGGCGGAGCCAGCGGCGCAATGCGGGAGAACTGCGCTTCCGGCAACTGGGCCAGCGCGAGTGCGGCGCTGCAGTCGCTCGCGCCTTGGCTGCGCGCCAGTTGCACGATGCGGGTGGCAGCGCTTTCCATTGCAGCGGCGGTGCCGGCGCCGGTGCGCCAGGCGTAGATGCGCTCCCGCACGGCATCCACGGCCTGCTCGTCCCGCCAGCGCTGCAGCTGGGCCTGCTGGGCCGCGCTGTAGCGCCCGGCACAGCCGGCATCCAGGCGGTCGAAGCCGGCGAGCACGATGCTGGCCTGCAGCAGAGCGGGGTCGGGTGCCGGCGGGGCGGCGACGGCCGTGGCGGTGATGAGCCCGAGCAGGCAGGCAGTGGCGAGGCGCGGCAGGGGCATCGTGGCAGATCGTCAACATAGGGCCGCCAGTGGAGCGGCCCGCCGCGCGACCGGCAATACCTAGTTCGCGAACACCGCGCGCAGCACTGCCGCCAGGCGCGCAGCAGCCAGGGTCAGCTGGCGGCGCTTGATCTCGGCCATCCGCTCCTCGTAGCCGGCCGGCAGCGTGGTGGGCCAGACCTCGCCCTGGCGCGGTCCGTAGCTCAGGCCAGCCAGCGCCGCGCGGGCCTGCGCCAGCGACTGCTCAGCCCACTGGGCGGGCCAGCTCGTCAGCGCGCCTGCCGTGGGCTCGACCTGCCGTGCCGCGCCCAGCCAGGGCGCGTCGACACCCTCGGACGCCAGCGTGGCCGGCACGTTGTCCCACACGCTGTGCAGGTTGGGCATGCGCCAGCCGGCCGCCACGGCCGCCAAGCCGGCCGCGCCGGTGGGCGGGCGAGCCGGGATGACGAGCTGGTTGCTGCCGCGCGTGAAGGTGGCGCGGTCCAGGCCGGTCTCGTCGGGATCCACGGGCTGGCCCTGGGCGTCCAAGTAGACGGAGCCCACGTGCAGCGGCTGGTGCAGGTCGCCCACCACATGGGCCAGCACCAGCAGCGCCTCGCGCGGCGACGCAAAGCCGAACGGTGCCGGTGACGGCTCGCCCTGCAGCACGCGTATGGCCGCCACCGCCGCGCCGACGATGTCGTCCGGCCGGGCGCCGGTGATGCCGGGCTGGTAGCGAGTGCGCTGGTAGGCCAGGTTGGCATAGTGGTAGCCGCGGTGGCAGTCCTCGGCGCCGGGGGCCGGGTTGCATTGCCGCAGGTTGCGTTGCACGAAGGCGCGCAGCTCGGCGATGCCGGCCTCGGTCTCGAAGGGCGCGCATTCAGCGTAGCGGCCGCGGGTGGTGTAGTCGAAGTCGCGCGCCGGGTCGATGCCGCGCGCGCAGTCGGCCCACACGCTCACCTGGGCCAGCGTGACGTCGCCCAGCAGCTGCGTGACGCGTGCGGCCGCCGGCGTGCCGGCGAGGAGTTGCGTGGTGAGCGTGCCGATGGTCTGGTGGCCTTGGCCACTCCAGGCGTGCACGGCGGAGGTGAGGCTGCAGCTCAGCAGCAGGGCGGCACAAAGGCGGCGCATGAACATCCTTCAGTCGATCAGGGCCGCTATCTTGCCTGCCTGGAAATGCTGGTCGATAAAGTCGGCCAGCCCGTCGAATACCGCGTCCAGCGGCCGCCCGGTCTGGCCGAACAATGCTTGCAGCACGGCCGGCTGCTCGAACAGGCCGTGGGCGTACACGCCCAGCACCCGGCCGTCGCGGCAGTCCTGCCAGCCGATGGGCTCGCCAGCCGCGTTGCGCAGCGCGACCTGCGGCGCTGGCAGGCCCGGGTGCGGCTGCGTGCGGCCGTGGCGGATCTCGTAGCCTGTGGTTTGCACGCCGGCCAGCGCGGCCCAGGGGCCGCCGACGGCGTCGAAGCGCAGCGCCGTGTTGCTGAGCAGCTTCTCGGGCGCGAATACGGTCACCAGCGGCAGCAGGCCCAGTCCCGGCGCGTTGCCGTCCAGGCCGTGTGGGTCCACCAGCGCCTCGCCCAGCATCTGCAGTCCACCGCAGATGCCCAGGATACGGCCGGGGTGGGCGCTGAGCGCGGCATCCAGCCGCTGCGCGCGTAGCCAGGCCAGGTCGGCCGCCGTGGCCTTGCTGCCGGGCAGGATGACCCAGTCAGCGTCCACAAGGTCACGCGGTTCGCGCGCCCAGCTCAGGCGCACGCCGGGCAGCTGGCGCAGCGGCTGGAATTCGTCGAGATTGGACAGCCGCGGGTAGGCGATGACGGCGATGTGCAGCCCGCTGCCGGTGCTGGCGTCGTCGAACACACCGTCCTCCTCGGGCAGCCCGTGGCCGCGCCACATCGGCAGCGTGGCGATGGTGGGCACGCCGGTCAGCTGCTGCAGCTGCTCGGGGCCGGGCGCCAGCAGGCCGGCGTCGCCGCGGAAGCGGTTCAGCACGAAGCCCCGGACTTGCGCGCGCACGTCCTCGGGCATCAGCTGGTGCGTGCCGTACAGGTGGGCGAAGGCACCGCCGCGGTCGATATCCGTCACCAGCAGGCAGGCCGCGCGGGCGTCGCGCGCCGTGCCCAGGTTCACGTAGTCGCTGGGCGCCAGGTTGATCTCGGCCGGCGAGCCGGCGCCCTCGATGACGACGACGTCGTTCTCGCCCAGCAGCTCGTGCAGCGCAGCACGGGCGTGGGGCTGGAGCAGCGCACTGCGCTCCCGCCACGGCATGCGGGAGAGCTGCGCATCCACTTCGCCCAGCACGACGACCTGGCTCTGCGTGTCGGCCTCGGGCTTGAGCAGCACGGGGTTCATGCGCACCTCGGGCACGCGGCGTGCGGCCAGCGCCTGGAAGTACTGCGCGCTGCCGATCTCGCCCATCAGGCCGTAGCCGGGCGCCGGGCCGCTCCCAAGCCCGGCGGCGTCCCCTCGGGGGACCGCTGCTGTACGCAGCAGAGAGGGGCCAGGCAGGCCTGGCACGACGCGCGCGTTGTTGCTCATGTTCTGCGCCTTGAACGGCGCCACCTTCAGGCCCTGCCGCGCGTACCAGCGGCACAGCGCCGTGGCCAGCCAGCTCTTGCCGGCGCCGCTGGTGGTGCCCAGCACCATGACGGCCTTGCCTCGACTCATGGTGCACCCTTCGCGCTGCGCGCTGTCCCGCCAAGCGGGAGTTGAGCCCATTCGGGCGGCCGAGCGTGGCTCATGAATCTTCTCCCTCGATTTCAAGCACGGCCTGCTGCAGCGCCTGCTGCGCGGCCGGTGGCTGGGCCGACACGCGCACCCAGCCTTCCAGCCCGAACGAGGCCGCGTCGCGCACGCGGATGCCGCGTTCGCGCAGCCGCAGCGCGTAGTCGGGCCGCGGGGGGCGGGCCAGCCAGAAGTTGGTGTCGCTGGCGCGTTGCTGCCAGTCCAGGTCGGCCAGCAGCGCGCGCTGCGCGGCGGTCCAGTCGCGCAGCGTGGCGCGGGCGTCGGCCAGCCATCGCTGCGTGTCGTCGCTCGGCCAGTGCGTCAGCATCGCGACGCCCTCGGCCGACAGCACCCAGCTCGGCGCCAGCGACAGCGCATGTGCCCAGACCGCATCCGCGGCCGGTGCGATGGCGTAGCCGGCGCGGATGCCCGTCAGCCCCAATGCCTTGTTCGGGCAGACGAGCTGCCAGGCGCCGGGCGGCAGCGCCGGTGTGCTGCCCTGCAGCCGCAGCGGCTCGTAGGCGCGGTCGACGATGACCATGTGCCCGTCCAGCGCCGGCCAGGCCGGCACGCTCGCGCCAGTCGGGTTGCAGGGCTCGCAGATCCATACCAGCGCGGGGGCTTGCGGTGTGATGTCGGCGGGCAGGGCGTAGGGCTTCACGGCCAGGCCCAGCGCCCGCGCGGCCAGCGCGTAGTCGCCAAAGCCCGGCTGCGGCACCCACACCTCGCGGTGGCCGGCGAGCAGGGCGGCCAGCGTCAGCCGGCGTATGCCCTCGGCGCCGCCGGCGGTGGGCAGCACCAGCTCGTCATGGCCCAGCCGGCGGCGCAGAGCGCGGTAGGCCGGGTCGGGGTACAGGCGCCGGTCCGCCGCCTGTACGGCGGCCAGCAGCGCAGGTGGCGGGCCCAGCGGGCTGGCGTTGGTGGAGAAATCGAACGCCGCCGTCGGCCCGTCGTCGGGGCCGCCGTGTTCGGGCAGCAGGGGAGGGTTCATGACCTCAATGTCCAGGCGAGCAGGGCGATCAGTGCGGCGCCCAGGGCCACAGCGTGCCACGCCACCGCGCGCGCCGCCTGCAGGTCATCGGATGCGGGCTGCCGGCCGTCGGCGTTCAGCGTGTAGACGCCCGGCTTGCCCAGCCGCAGGCCCAGCCGCAGCGCCATCGCGGCCATGGGCCAGCCGCTGTTGGGCGACGGCGTGCGGCGTGCTTCGCGCAGCAGCCGCAGCGAGGGCAGCGCGATGAGTAGCGCCGTCAGCCGCGCGGGAATCCACGACAGCACGTCGTCCGCCCGCGCCGCCCACTTGCCGCTCCACTCGCGCTCGTCGCGGTAGCCCCACATCGCATCGGCCGTGTTCGCGAAGCGGTAGATCGCCGCGCCGGGCAGGCCCAGGATGGCGAACCAGAACAGCGGCGCGACGACCGAGTCGTTGAGGTTCTCGGCCAGCGTCTCGATGGCCGCCTCGCGCACCTCGGTGGCAGTCAGCGCCGACGTGTCGCGGCTGACGAGGCGCGACAGCCGCGCGCGGCCGGCGTCCAGCGACCCGGCCAGCGCCGTCTCCACGGCCACCGCTTCGTCGGCCAGCATGCGCCACGCGAGCAGCGGCTTCAGCAGCAGGCCCAGCAGCAGCGCGGCGCCTGCAAGCCGCAGCGGTGACGCCCAGGGCTGCAGGGCCATCAGCACCCAGCCCTCCAGCCACAGCGCGACGAAGGCGACGAGCGCCGCGCCAGCGATCCAGGCCAGCGCACCGGCGATGAACGCGAGCGCCGGCGGCAGTCGGGTCAGCTTGAACAGGCCCAGGTAGCGCCCCATGCCGACGACCGGATGCATCCACGCCGGCGGCTCGCCGAGGCGGTCCACCAGCAGGGCGATGAGGATGGACAGGGTCAGCAGCCAGGCCATCACAACGGCGGCAATCGGGCCAGCAGGCCGGTTTTCAAACAGGCGGGCCGGCGGCTCCACGCGAGCAGGCCATCACTGGATTCGGCATGCTGGACGGCCACGTCCAGCAGCGCGTCGACGCTCA
Source organism: Pelomonas margarita (assembly GCF_043555875.1). Lineage (NCBI taxonomy): Bacteria > Pseudomonadati > Pseudomonadota > Betaproteobacteria > Burkholderiales > Sphaerotilaceae > Roseateles > Pelomonas margarita. Next base: position 122,384 of record NZ_JBIGHW010000008.1, read on the forward strand.
CCGCGTCGGGCGCCAGTTGTCCGAACAGATAGCTTTGTTTGCCAATGCCCTGCAGCGCCGCCGTGCAGCTCTGCTTGCAGGCGGCCATGCAGGCCTGGCCGCGGATGGGCACCGTGCAGTCGCGCGCCAGCGCCTCGTTCTCGACGGCCTCCAGCAGCGCCTGGCCCTGGCCGTCGTTGCAGGTCGTGCAGATCGTCAGCACGCTCAATCCTCGATCCCCCGCTGCGCCGGCACGCCGGCCTTGAAGTGGTGCTTCACCATCGTCATCTCGGTCACCGTGTCGGCCAGGGCTATCAGCTCATCCGGCGCGCCGCGGCCGGTCAGCACCACGTGCACGTGAGTGGGCCGTTCGCGCAGGCAGGTGAGCACCTGCTCCAGCGGCACCCAGCCATAGCGCAGCGGGTACATGATCTCGTCCAGCACGACGAGGAAATGGTCGCCGCTGCGGATGGTGGCCTCGGCGCGGGCCCAGCCTTCGCGGGCCAGCTCGGCGCTGTGGTCCAGGTCCTTGCTCTTCCACGAGAAGCCGTCGCCCAGGCCGATGATGGGCACGCCCAGCTTCTCGAAGATGCGGTGCTCGCCGAAGCGGGCGCTCGGCACCTTCATGAACTGGTAGATCAGCACCGGCTTGCCGCGGCCGTGCGCGCGTAGCGCGAGGCCGAAGGCGGCCGTGCTCTTGCCCTTGCCTTTGCCGGTGTGCACCAGCACCAGGCCGCGGCGCTCGCCGGTGGGGATGATGCGTTCGCGGTCGACGGGTGGTTGTTCGATCTCCATGGCGGCTCTAGCCCTCGTTCCAGTGGTTGTCCATCAACAGCTCGGACAGCGGCCGGCCCTGGCGCCAGCCCTGTTGCTCCAGCATCGGTGCGTCGTAGAAGCGCTCGACCGGCCCCAGGCACAGCAGCCCCAGCGGCTGCGCGCCCGCGGGCAGGCGCAAGAGGTCGGCCAGCGGCGCGGGCTCGACCATCGAGACCCAGCCCAGGCCCAGATTCTCCGCACGCGCGGCCAGCCAGAGGTTCTGCACGGCGCAGCCGGCCGAGCACAGCGCCATCTCGCGCGGCAGTGTGCGGCGGCCGAACACGGTGCCGTCGTCAGGCGGCAGCACCAGCGCCAGCAGCTCGGCGCAGTCGCGCAGGCCCTCGACCTTCAGGCGCAGGAACTCGGCGCTGCGCTCGCCAAGCGCTGCGGCGGTGGCCTGGCGCTCGGCTTCCACCAACGCGGCGATCTGCTCGCGCAGCGCGGCATCGGTGATGCGGATGACGCGCCACGGCTGCATCAGCCCCACCGACGGCGCCTGGTGCAGCGCCTGCAGCAGCCGCTGCAGCTGCGCCGCGGGCACGGCCTGGCCGGGCTTGAAGTGGCGCGTGTCGCGCCGCAGCGCGATGGCGCGGTAGACCGCGTCGCGCTGCTCGTCGTCGAAGTGGTGCTGTGCGTCCATCGTCGGTTTCAGAAGGCGGCGCGCCAGCTGATGCGCACGGCGCGCGGCTCCATCGGATGCACCAGCCGGCCGGCAATGCCCTCGCCGCCACCGCAACCGGCGCCTTCGGCGCGCGTGCAGGCCTCACCCCAGTACTCGATGTCGTTGGCGCGACGGTCGAACAGGTTCAGCACGTCCAGGCTCAGCTCGTGGCCCGCCGCGAAGCGCCAGCCCATCTTGAGGTTGGCCGTCCAGTTGGCACGCGAGGTCTCCTGGCCGGTTTCCTCCAGGTCGTAGCTGCCGATGTAGCGCAGCTTGACGCCGGCGAACCACGGGCCGGACGGCTTCACGGTGGCGGCCAGCGACGCGTTGAAGGGCACTGCGTTGGGCACGCGGTTGCCGCCGTTCTCTGCTGCGACGAAGCACGCGCGCGACCAGGCCATGTCGGCATCCACCAGCAGCCACGGCCAGGGCGCGAAGTCGTTGGACCACTCCAGCCCGCGGCGGCGCGACGCGCCCCGCGCCTCGGTCACGCCGGCGTCGCCGACGAACACCAGCTCCGACGCCAGCCTGGCCTGCCACAGCACGAGGCTGCTGTTCCAGCCGCGCGCCGGCTGCGTGCGCAGGCCCACCTCCTGGCTCTGCGTGCGTGCCAGCAGCGGCAGCAGCGCCTGCGCCTCGCCGTCGTTGGGATTGGTGGCGCTGGTGGCGCCGCGCACGTCGTTGGAGCGCAAGCCCTTGCTCCATTGCGCGTACAGCTCGAGGTTGGCGGAGGCGCGGGCGATCAGGCCCAGCTTGGGGCTCCACAGCGTCTTGCTGGCGCGGCCGCCGTTGGCCATGTTGAACTCGCCTGCCAGCGCCGCGTTGCGCGTCTTCAAGCGGTCCCAGCGCAGGCCGGCGTGGGCGCGCAGCCAGGGCGTCACGCGATACCGTGCCTCGCCGAACAGGCCCAGCAGGTCCTGCTCGACCCGGTCCTCGCGCACGGTGTGCGTGCGCTGGCGGTTCACCGTGTCGTAGAGGCCGAGCTGGCCGATGCGGTCGTGGCGCCATTGCAGGCCCCAGCCCAGTTCCAGGTTGGGGGCCGGCGCCAGCAGCGTGTGCTTGAACTGGCCACCCCACAGCTTGCGGTGGTCGGCCTGCTCGTGCTGGTCGCCGTCGGCGCCGTTGATGAAGCCGGACGGGCCGGAAAACAGGTTCAGGCCGTAGTCGACGACGTAGCCGCTGGCGCGCCATTCCTGCGCGGCGTCGCTGCGTGCCCATTCGGCGCTGAGGCTGTGGCGGTGGGTCTCGCCGCCGTCGTTGGCGAGCAGCGTGCCGTAGCGCCCGATCTCGCCGTTGGCTATGGCGCGCTCCGGCACGTGCTCGCTGGCACGCCAACGTGCTCTGTAGCTCAGCAGGCTGATCGCCAGGCCGTTGTCCGCGTCACCGCGGGACAGGCGCAGCACGCCGTTGCCGCGGTGCAGGTCTTCGGGCTGGGCCCAGGGGCCGTCGTAGCGGCTGGCTTCCAGCGCACCCAGCAGCCGCCATTCGCCCGTGGGGCCGACGGCCGTGTCGGCCGCCACCAGGCCGCGGCGGTAGCCATGCTCGCCCAGCGACACCTCGGTGAACGGCGCATCCAGCCGGCGCTGGTAGGCCACGCGGGCCGAGCCGGTGGTGACGAAGTCGCCGTCCTCGGTGGCGTAGCTGCCCTTGCGGTACTGCAGGCTGGACACCAGTTCCGGGATCAGGAAGTTCAGGTCCATGTAGCCCTGGCCGTGGGCATGGCTGGCCATGTTGACCGGCATGCCTAGCACGCTGGTCGCGAAGTCGCTGCCGTGGTCGAGGTTGAAGCCGCGCAGGAAGTACTGGTTGGCCTTGCCGTCGCCGCTGTGCTGCGTGACCAGCATGCCCGGCATGGCCTCCAGCAGTTCGGCCGGGCGCAGCAGCGGGCGGCGCTCCAGGCGCTCGGCCTTGACCTCGCCTTCGGACGCGCTGTCGGCGGCGCCCAGCCGGGCGCGGCCTTGCACCTGCACGGTGTCGAGTTGTTCCTGGGCCTGGGCGGTGCTGATCAGCAGCAGCGCGGCCAGTGCGATGGGGTGGGGGGTTCTCATGCGGTCGTGGCCGGGCGGCGGCGGTGCTGCCAGGCGGCGCCCAGGCTCATCAGCAGCGCCATTGCCACCCAGGCGAGCGCCTGCGACAGGCGGTCGGCCAGCGGCGTGGCGGGCGGTGGGAGAGGTTGCTGGCGCTCCAGCAGCAGGCCGCGCGTGGGCGGCGGCTCGGCGGGGGCGGCGGCTTGTGGGGCGGGCTGCGGTGAGGGGCGCGCCAGCTCGCGCACCGGCGCCAACGTCTGGTCGGCTGCCCACTGGCGCACGCTGTGCAGTTCCTGATGCAGCGGCGCGTCCTTCGTCAGCGTGCGGTAGGTGGCGGCGAGCTGCTCGCGGGTGACTTGATCGGGCTTCCAGTAGCCCAGCCGCTCGGCCTGGATCATGCGTTCCAGTGCCTGCGCATAGGCCTGCTTGTTCTGTTGCAGCCACTGCGGCAGGCCGAGGTTCTGCTTGTCGCGCACGAGGTTGTCGAACAGGCTCTGCCAGTGGTCGGGCCGCACCGTCTCGGGCGCGATGGCCTGCCAGCCGAAGGTGTACTGCACGGCCTTCAGCACCTGCAGCGTGCCGGCCCAGCCCTCGGCCTGCTGGGCCTTCAGCCAGCCGGGGTGCAGGTAGCGCGTCTGCATCTCCAGCGCGATGCCGCGGGACGCGCTCTCGGTGTGCGTCTCGCTGGCGTCCTGCAGCTGGCTGACGTGCAGCGACAGGCCCTCCTTGCGGCCGGCCGCGCGCGCCGCGGCGGACAGGCCGCCGAGGTACTGGAACGGGTCGTCCGAGCTGAGCATGGAGTACAGGTGCGAGCTGCGCGACATCAGCGCGGCGTCGCTGCGCTTCAGGTGCGCGCCCAGCGCCTGCGCGGCCGCGGCGGGGCGCGACAGCTTCAGCGGCTCGCCGTTCACATAAGGCTGGCTCATGCGCTGCAGGAACAGCTGGCCCAGCCGCGCGTCGCCGGCCTTCAGGCCGTCGGCCTGCGCGGCCTCGGCGATGCCGGTGCCGTAGTCGCCCGTGGCGTTGCCGAATACGCGCGCACGGCCCAGCGCCTGCGCGTCGGCGGCGGGCACGCCTTGCTTGCGCAACTCGGCCGCGACGGCGGCGCTGTGCGTGGCGACGCTGCCGTCGGGCTCGGCGGTGGCCACCGCAGCGACGGCCTGGTCCAGCAGGGCCATCAACGCAGGGAACTGGTCGCGGTAGGAGCCGGTGATGCTGAGCAGCACGTCCACGCGTGGCCGCCCGCCCTTCAGCTCGGCGGCGGGCAGCAGCTTCACGCCGGTGGGCCGGCCGCTGTCGTCCCACACCGGCGCCACGCCCAGCGCGACCAAGGCCTGGGCCTCCATCAGCCCCTGGTGGCGCAGCGTCTCGCCGGCCCACAGGCTGAGCGCGAGGCGGCTCGGCGCGTGGCCTTGCCTCGCCTGTTCGGCATACCAGGTCTCGAACAGCGACTTGGCCACCTCGTAGGCCTGCTTGGTCGGCAGCCGGTTCGGGTCCAGCCCGGCGAGGTTGCGGCCGGTGGGCAGGCTGTCGGGGTTGCGCAGCGGGTCGCCGCCGTAGGCCGCGGGCAGGAAGCGGCCGTCCAGCGCGGCCAGCAGGCCGGGCATCTCGCCCTCGGTGGCGAGGCGCCGCTCCAGTTCCTGCGCGCGCTCGGCCAGCTTCAGCAGCGCAGGGCTGTCGATGGGCTTGCGCGCGGCGCGGTTGGGCACGTAGCCGTCGGGCTCGGGCGGTCTGAGGTCGAGCACGCTGGCAGCCTGCGCGTCCCTCAACGCCACCTCCAGCCAGCGCCCGGGCCGCGAGCCGGCCACGCGTTCGTGGTCGATGAGGAAGGCCTCGTCGATGTCCTCGCCCAGCGCGTCGATGAGCGGCTGGCGCAGCATCTGCAGGATGGTCGTGCGGCGCGCGGCCACATCGGGCACCTGGCCGAACACCGCCAGCCCTTGAGGCTGCGAGCTTTGCGCCAGACGGTCCAGCCAGGGGTGCAGCAGCTCCAGGAAGCCGGCGAAGTTGGCGGCGATCTGCTCGGCCGTCCAGCCCAGGTCGCGGTGCAGCTGGTGCTCGACGAACTGCGCCACCATCTGCCGCTCCAGCGCCTGGCGCGTGGGGCCGGCGTCCACCGTCTCCCATTCGTGCATCAGCTCGTGCATGTGGGCCATGCGCGCGTTGAAGCCGGCCGGCGCGAAGCTGGGCGTGCGGTGGCTCACCATGAGCGCGCGGCCGCGGCGCTTGGCGGTGAGGCCCTCGCCGAGGTTGTCGACGATGTAGGGGTAGATGACCGGCACGTCGCCCAGCGGCAGCAGCGCCTCGTCCATCACGTCCAGCGCGCGCAGCTTGCCGGGCGCCCATTCCTGCGTGCCGTGCGTGCCGAAGTGGATCAGCGCGTCGGCCTGGCGGGCCCACAGGTAGGTGGCCAGGTAGTGGTGCGACAAGGGCGTCTTGCTCTTGTGCATGAACGGGTCCTGCCCGCGCTTGAGCGTCTCCTCGCGCGGCGGCTGCGGCAGCACGCTCAGGTGGCCGCGCTGCAGCCGCGGGATGACGAACACCTTGCGGCCGTGCTGTTCGATGACGTAGCGGCTGCTGCCCGGGGCGCCCCACTGGGCCTGGATGCGCTGGCGCAACTGGGCGGGCAGCGTGGCGAACCAGGCCTCGTACTCGGCCACCGGCAGCGCGGCGGCCTGGTCGGCGGCCAGCAGCGCGCGCAGGTCGGCACCGGGGTAGTAGGCGGCGATCAGCGGCTTCAGGTTGCTGATCCACTCCGCCTCGGCCAGTGGCTGCACGTGGTAGCCGGCGCTCAGCAGCCCCTGCGACACGTTCTCCAGGCTGCGCGGCACGTTCAGGAAGCTGGCGCCGAAATGGTCGCCGCCCGGCGGGTAGTTGTAGACGAAGGCGACGAGCCGCTTGTCGGCCACCGGCTTGCGCTGCAGCGTGATGAGATGGCGGGCCTTGGCCGCAACGGCGTCGGCTTGCCGCGTGATGAGACGCGGCTCGCGGCCGCGTTCGCCGTGGGCCACCACCAGCAGCGGGTCGATGGCACCGGCGCCCTCGGGCTGCGCGAAGTAGAAGGGCAGGTCGCTCATGCCGAGGCCCGTCTCGCTGGCCTCCCAGTCGGCGGCCGGGCCGGCGCGGTAAGGCAGCGTCTGCAGCACCGGCACGCGCCAGCGCTCGAACAGCGGCTGCAGCGCGCCGGCCTGTGGCAGCAGCGCGTGGTTGACGATGATGGCGGCGTGCGGCTTGCCGCCCGGCTGCTCCATCAGCGGCGCGAGCGCGTCGCCGGCCAGGTGCGACGAGAACACCGCATAGGCGAACAGGCCCTGGCGCTCGAAGCGGCGCAGCCAGTCGTCCACCCAGCCGGTGGCGCCCTGCACGAAGTGGTAGCGGTGCAGCAGCAGCGCCACGGCCGGGCGGTCGCCCTGGCCGTGCCCCTGCGCCCAGCGGGCCAGGTCTTGCGCGTTGGCCACGAGGGGTTGCGGTCCGGGCAGCCCGGGGTGGTAGATGCCACGTTGCGGCAGCAGCGTCGGTGCGGCCAGGCTGTCGGGCGCGGCGCCCTTCAGCAGCGCGAAGGCCGCGCGCGTGTTGGCCACGCCGCCGGCCTGCAGGTAGGCGCGCAGGCTGCGGTCGCCGGCTGCGGGTTCGCCGGCCGGCACCCAGGTGGCGGGCTTGCCGGCGCGCGTGACGGCGTCGCCGACGAGGCTTTGCAGTTTGGCCTCCACGCTGGCGTGCGGCGCGTCTATCCACACCGCGTTCGCGGCCTTCAGCGCGCGTTGCAGCTCGTGGGTCTGGGCGTTGTCCAGCGCCGCGGTGCGCAGCGGGTAGTCCAGCGACTGAACCGTCACGCCCGCCGCCGCGGCCTCTCGTTCGATCAGCGCGTGGCGGGTCTGCGGCGTGATGTCCAGCGTGATGAACAGCAGGTTGTTCGCAGCCTGTGCGGCCGCTGCCGCCAGCATCAGGGCGGCGGCCAGGAGCAGGCGCTTCACGGCTGGCTGGCCCCGGCTTCGGGCACGTAGATGATGTTGCCGTCCTTCAGCTTGTAGGCCACGCCGGCGCGCACGCCCTGGCCCTCGCTGCTGCCGCCGTTGCCTTTGAAGCGGACCTCCTGGCCCTTCTCGCGCACGACGATCTCCATGTCGGGCTCGCCGGGGCGCTTGATGATGGTGACGTTCTCGTCGGCCGCCGCCTGCTGCTGCAGCGCCACGGCGGTCAGCAGCGCCACCACCAGCACGAGGAACACGTCCACGAGGTTGACGGCCGACAGCATCGGGTCGTCGTCTTCCTCGGCGAGGATTGACAGGTGTTTCATGCGCGCGCTCCCTGGCGAGACGGGTTGTTCGGGCCGAGCGCCGGGCCGCTCCCAAGCCGGCCCATCGGGTGATGTGCGTGCCGGTCAATCCGGCATGCATCGCCGTCCCCTCGGGGGACCGGCCAAGGTACTCCTTGGACGAGGGGCGAACTCATACCGCGTCCCGGGTCGCGCGGATCTGCACCAGCTCGGCCATCAGCCAGCGGCGCTTGAAGGAGTACGCCACCAGCCCGATGGCCGCGGCGGCCAGCGCCAGCACGACGCCGGCGAACGCGCTGCTGAACACCGCCAGCGCCTGCTGGCCCTGGCCGGCGGCCACGCTTTGCAGCGCCGGGCCCAGCGGCACCATCGTCGCGATGAGGCCCAGCAGCGGGCTCACGCGGCCCAGCAGCCGCAGCGGCTCCAGCTGGTGCAGTACCGCCAGCTCGATCTCTTCGAACGGCTTGTCGGCGTGCCGGGCCAGCGCGCGGTAGCCGGGCCGGCGGCGCTGCAGGCTCTCCATCAGCGTGGCGCCGGCCACCCACAGCGCGTAGACGAAGCTGCAGGCCACGAGGATGAGCACGGGCCACAACAGGGCCTGGGCGATCTGGGCGAATCCTTGTTCGAGCATGGGTCAGGTCTCGGCGTTCAGGAAGAAGGCCGCGACGGCCTCGGGGTTGGACGGGAAGTAGTGGTGCACGTAGCTCGCGCGCAGCGAACCCTGCTGGTACAGCGCCTCGGCGGCCTTGCCCCCGTTGGGGTTTGCGGCCGTGGCGATCGCCGCCAGAGGCGTGGCGAAGGTCGAGTAATGGAAGGTGTGGCCGCGCAGCGGGCCTTCGGGCCAGGCCATGCTTTGCATGCCGAGCGCGGCCAGGCGTTTCTGCAGCTTCGCGCTGCCGGGCATCAGGCCGGCCATCGCGTGCGCGGCGCCGTCGCCGTCCACCAGCGTGTCGGCCAGCGCCAGCATGCCGCCGCACTCGGCCAGCAGGGGCTTCTGCAACGCCAGGTGTTCGCGCAGGCCGGTGAAGAAGCCGGCGTTGGCGCGCAGCGTGGGTGCGTGCAGCTCGGGGTAGCCGCCGGGCAGCCACAGCGCGTCGCAGCGCGGCAGGGGCTCGCCGGCGATGGGCGAGAACGTGACGACCTCCGCGCCCAGCGCGCGCAGGCAGTCGAGGTTGGCGGGATAGATGAACGAGAACGCGGCGTCCTGCGCCACGGCAATGCGCTGGCCGGCCAGCAACGCGGGCACGACCGCCTGCGGCTCGACGTCGAAGCGCACCGGCTCGAACGCGAACCCCTGCGACGCCTCGCCCCAGGCCCGCGCCCAGTCGTCCAGTTGCGCGTCCAGCCCGGGCACCTCCAGCGCCTGCACCAGGCCGAGGTGGCGCTCGGGCAGGGCCAGGTCTTGCCGGCGCTTCAGCGCGGCCACCAGCGGCAGGTCGGCGGGCAGGCCCTCGGCCACCATGCGGCCATGGCCTTCGCTGCCGACGCGGTTGGCCACCACGCCGCACAGCCGGATGCGGTCGCGCCGGAAGTTCTGCAGGCCCAGTGCCAGCGCGGCGAAGGTCTGCGCCATGCCGCTGGCGTCGATGACGGCCAGCACCGGCAGGCCGAAGGCCTCGGCCAGGTCGGCGCTGCTGGGCGCGCCGTCGAACAGGCCCATGACGCCTTCGACGAGGATCAGGTCCGACGTCGCTGCGGCCTCGGCCAGCAGCGCGCGGCAGTGCGCCAGCCCGCCCATGAAGAGGTCCAGCTGGTAGACCGGGTGGCCGCTGGCCCGTTCCAGCACCATCGGGTCCAGGTAGTCGGGGCCGGTCTTGAAGACGCGCACGCGCCGGCCGGCATTGCGCGCATGGCGGGCGATGGCTGCGGTGACGCTGGTCTTGCCCTGGCCGGAGGCCGGGGCGCTGACCATCAGGGCAGGGCAGGTGTTCATGCGTTCAGCGCGATCCAGCGTTCGTTGACCTGGAAGATGGACAGCCGGTGCTGGAACACCTGCTGCAGGGCGGCGTGCGTGGCCGTGTCGTGCGGCGCGCCCTGGTGGACGATGCGGCCGGCGTCCATGACGACGAGATGGTCGGCCTGCAGCGCGATGTTCAGCTCGTGCAGCACCGACACGACGGTGCCGCCGTCGTCGGCGATGCGGCTGCGCACGATCTGTATCCAGTCGCTCTGGTGTGGCGGGTCCAGGTGGGCCAGCGGCTCGTCCATCAGCAGCAGCGGCGACTCGACGGCCAGCGCGCGCGCCAGCAGCACGCGCTGGCGCTCGCCGCCGGACAGCTGCGCCAGCGGCCGCGCGCGCCAGTCCCAGCTCTGCGTCTGGCGCATCGCGCGCTCCACGGCGGCGTGGTCCGCGGCGCTGGCCGGGGCCAGCCAGGCCTGGTGCGGCAGCCGGCCCAGCAGCACGACGTCCAGCGCCGAGAGGTCGTCGGCGCTGGCCTCGTTCTGGCCCAGCCAGGCGACCTGCCGCGCGCGTTCGCGGGCCGGCCACTGGTCCCAGTCGCGGCCCTGCAACGTCAGCGTGCCGTCGAACGGCAGCAGCCCCGACAGCGCGCGCAGCATCGTCGACTTGCCGGCGCCGTTGGGGCCGACGACGGCCGTCCACGCCCGCGGCGGCGGTGCGAGTTGCAGCGGTTGCAGGATGGGCGTGCCGCCCAGGCGCAGTTCGCGCAGGTCCAGCGTCAGCAGCGGTGCGGCGCTCATCGGAGCCCTCCGCCGGCGCTGCGTCTGTGCATCAGATACAGCAGATAGCTGCCGCCCAGCAGCGCGGTGACGATGCCCACCGGCAGCTCCTGCGGTGCGATGACCCAGCGTGCGCCGATGTCCGCCGCCAGCAGCAGCATGCCGCCGGCCAGCGGCGCCAGCAGCAGCAGCCCGCGGTGCGTGATGGCGCCCCAGCTGCGCACCAGGTGCGGCGCCACGAGGCCGACGAAGGCCACCAGCCCGCACTGCGCGACGGCCGCGCCCGTGGCCAGCGCCAGCGTGCCGATCAGCAGCAGTCGCACCAGCGGCAGCCGCACGCCCAGCGAGCGCGCGGTGGCTTCGCCCAGGCTCAACGCATCCAGCGTGCGGCTGCAGCCCAGCGCCACCAGCAGGCACAACACCAGCGCCGCGGCCATGATCTGCACGGCGCTCCAGCCCACGTAGCCGGTGCTGCCCAACATGAAGGCCTGCATGGCCCGCATGATGTCGGGGTTCATCAGCGTCAGCAGCGCCGAGCCCGAGCCCAGCACGACGCCGACGACGACGCCGGCCAGCAGCAGCCGCAGCGTCTGTTCCACGCCGCGCGCCAGCAGCAGCGTCAGCAGCACGGCGCAGACCGCGCCGACGAAGGCCGCGCCGGTCATGCCAACGCGCAGCGCCAGCGCCGTCGCGGCGGGCGACATGCCCATCGCGAACAGCAGCGTGGCCACGCCCAGCGACGCGCCGGCCGAGCAGCCCAGCAGGTAGGGGTCGGCCAGCGGGTTGCGGAACAGGCCCTGCGCCACGGCACCCGCCAGCGCCAGCAGCGCGCCCGCCAGCCACGCGCCCGCCGAGCGCGGCGCGCGGATGTCCCACAGGATCAGCGACATCGTCGGGTCGCTGTTCAGCCACGGGCTCCAGCCGGTGCTGCCGATGGCCAGGCCCAGCGCCAGCAGCGCGGCGCTGCCCAGCAACAGGGCGATCAGCCAGAGGCGGTGGCGAGCGCTCATCAGCGCATGCCTCCTGGCGGTGCGTTGAAAGGTGTCGTGGGCAGCGGCACGGGGCCGGCCACAGCCTGGCGCAGGCAGCGCGCCATCAGCGCGGCGGCCTCGCCCATGCGCGGGCCGGGGCGCACCAGCACGTCGGACTCGGCGGGCACCCAGACGCAGATCTTCTTGTCCTTCACGGCACGAATGCCGGCCCAGCCGGGGCGCTGCGGCAGGCCGCCGGCGCTGCGCTGGCCCACCATGATGAGCTGCGGGTCGGCGCGCACGACGAACTCGGGGTTGAGCTTGGGGAACGGGCCCAGCTCGGCCGGCACGATGTTCTTCGCGCCCAGCCGGTCCAGGATCTCGCCGATGAAGCTGGCGCGGCCGGCCGCGTAGGGTGCGGAGTCGACCTCGTAGTACACGCTCAGCGCGCGCGCCGCCGGCGGCAGCTGCTGGGCGCTGAACGAGATGGCGCCGTCGATGCGGTTCCAGATGCGGCGCGCGTCGTCGGGCTTGCCCAGCACCTGGGCCACCTTGCCCAGCACGCGCTGCACGTCGGCCATGCTCTTGGGCTCCAGCGCCACGACCTTCTGGCCCAGCGCCTCCAGCCGGGCGATGACGCGGGCCGACACGCCCAGCAGCACGACGTCGGGCTTGAGTGCGACGAGCGCCTCGATGCCGGTGTCGTCCAGCCCGCCCAGCTTGGGCAGCGCGCGCACGGGGGCGGGGTAGTCCGAGAAGCGGTCCACGCCCACCAGCTTGGCGCAGTCGCCCAGCTCGCAGACGGTCTCGGTCAGCGACGGCAGCAGGCTGACGATGCGCCTGGGCGTGTCCGGCAGCGTGATGGTGGCGCCGCGGTCGTCCTTGATCGTGATCGGCGCGGCCGAGGCCAGGCCCGCCCATGCCAGCAGCGCTGCCGCCAGGAGTCGTCGCGTCATCGTCATTCCTCTTCCTTCTCCACCGCACGGGTCCAGGCCTGGCCGGCCACCATCAGCGTCAGCTGCTGGCAGCGGCCGGCCACGGCCTGGTTCAGCCGGCCCAGCTCGTCCACGTAGAAGCGCGCCTCGCGCGACATCGGGCTCACGCCCCAGCCCACTTCGTTCGAGACAAAAACCACCGGCGACGGCAATGCGGGCAGCGCGTCCAGCAGCGCCTGGCGTTCGGCCTGCCAGCCGGCGAGGTCGGCGGCGCCGTCCATCGGCATCAGCCAGTTGGTCAGCCACAGCGTCAGGCAGTCCACCAGCAGCAGCCGGCCCGGCACGGCGGCCTCGCGCAATGCCGCCGTCAGCGCCAGCGGCGCCTCGACGGTGGCGAAGCCCGCCGGCCGGTCGGCCTGGTGGCGGGCGATGCGGGCCCGCATCTCGTCGTCGAAGGCCAGCGCCGTGGCCACCACGGTGACCGTGTGGCCGGCCCCGGCGCGCAGCCAGGCCTGCGCCATGCGCTCGGCATGACGCGACTTGCCGCTGCGCTGGCCGCCGACGATGAGGTGGTGCGGGCTCATGGCCTCAGCGCCCGCCCGGCCGCCCGAAGGGCGCTGAACGCCCCCTCGGGGGGCGGCGAACGGCGTGAGCGTGGGGACTCATGTTCATCAGAGCTGCGGCGTGAAGCGCAGGCCGATGAAGACCTGGCGCGGTGCGGCCGCGTAGGTGCGCGCGGTGGCGTACTTGCGGTCGGTCGCGTTCTCCACCTTGAACTGCAGGTTCAGCTGGCGCGACATCGTGACCTGGGCGTCCAGGTCCAGCTGCGCATAGCCGCCCAGCTTGATGCCGGTGGCCAGGTTGTCGGTGCGCTTGCTGCTGGCCAGCACCTGACCGCCCAGCGTCCACGCGCCGATGTCGGTCTCGGCACGCACCGTGCCGTGCGTCTTGGCGCGGCGCGCCAGCAGCTTGCCGTAGTTGGCCGAGGCCTTGTCGCTGTCCTTGGGCGCCTGCAGGTCCAGCGTGCCGGACAGGCGCACCGCACCCAGCGCCGTGGCGCCGCGCAGGCTCAGGCCCTGCAGCCGGCCTTCGCTGACGTTGTCGTAGCAGCCGTAGAGGTTGGGGCAGGGGCCGGCGACGCCGGACACGGGCTTGGACACGTAGACGATGAGGTCGCGCACCAGGTTGCGGTAGGCGGTGATGCTGAACTCGTCGCGGCCCGACGCGTAGTGCAGGCCCAGCTCTGCGTTGCGGCCCTGTTCGGGGCGCAGGTTGGCCTTGCCGCTGTCGGAGAAGCGCTGATACAGCGACGGTGCGCGGAAGGACGTGCCCACCGACGCCTGCACGCGCCAGGCAGCGCCCAGGCGGTAGCCGCCGGCCACTGCGCCGGTGCTGGTGCCGCCGAACTCGCTGTCGCGGTCGTGGCGGGCGTTGAGCTGCAGCGACAGCGGGCCGCTGGCCCACGACCAGCCGGCACCCATGGCGTCCTGGTGGCGCTTGCCGTGGCCGCCGATGACGCCGGTGTTGTCGAGCTGGTCCTCGCGGCGCTCCAGCAGGCCTTGCAGCGTGCCGGCCGCGCCGAGGTTCCAGCTCGTGTTGAAGCCGTAGGTGCGCACGCGCGTCTTCGTCACGTAGGGGCTGGGCTGGGTCTCGTAGCGCTCGCTGGACTCGCCCACGCTCAGCTCGCTGCGCAGGTCGCTGCTCCACTGCGCGGCCCAGGCCAGCCGCGTGGCGCGGGTGTCGGAGATCGTGCGGTCGTCGGTCTTGGCGGTGGCGCTGGAGTCGTAGTCGGAGTCGACATGGCTGGTCAGCGCGCTGACCTCCAGTCGGTGCTTGGCAGCCAACTGCACGCCCAGGCGCAGGCTGGCGTTGCGGCTCTGGTAGCCGTCGTCGTCGGGCGTGAAGGTGGGCGTGGCCGGCGCCGGGCGGGCGTTGAAGCCGTTGCTGCCCTCGGCGGCGACGGACAGCGCGTAGTCGACGATGCCGGTGCGGCCGCTGACGCTGGCGTCCGCCTTCACGAGGCCGCGGTTGCCGCCGCCGATGCCGAGGTCGACGACCGGTTTGCCGTCGCCCTTGCGCGTGAAGATCTGCACCACGCCGCCGATGGCGTCGGAGCCGTACAGCGCGCTGGCCGGGCCGCGCACGATCTCGATGCGATCGATCTGTGCCAGCGGGATCGCGTTCCACGACGCGCCGCTGCTGGCCTGCGAGTCGACGCGCACGCCGTCGATCAGCACGGCGGTGTGGCGGGTGTCGGCGCCGCGCACGAACAGGCTGGTGTTGGCCCCTGCGCCGCCGTTGCGGACCATCTCGAAGCCCACCTGGCGGCGCAGCAGGTCGGCGACGCTGCCGACGGCCTGGCGCTCGATGTCGTCGCGGGAGAGGACGGTCATGTCGGCCAGCACGTCGGAGAGTTTCTGCGGTGCGCGGGTGGCGGTGGTGACGACGGTGTCCAGGCGGTTCTGGGCGTGCGCGGACGCGGCCACGGCCAGCACGGACATGGCAAGCAGCGGCCGACGGGCCGCGAGGAAAGCGTGAGACATGAAGGAAACAGGAACGAGCACACAGCCGTGCTGACCCCCGCAGCAAGGCTGAAAAACGGCTGTACGAAACAGCCCCGTTGTTGGCCGGTATCCGGGCTGGTGGACCACCGCTCGACGCCTTCCCGGTGCAGGGCACCAGTGGCTTGTGAGTCGAGCAGCGAGGCGCCAGGGCCTCGTCCACTTACCGTTGCGGGGACAGCTCAGGTTAGGCAGAGCAACGCCAGGCCCTTCCTCGCGCGCATCGCATCCTCGAATGGGGCGGTCTGCTGCGTTGCAAACCCTCGCCATAGCAAGCTATGGCTCCGGTTTGCGCCTTGCAGCCCATCCCCAGTCGGGGCGCGCTGCATCGCTCGGATGAGCCTGGAGCTGCTCACGGCGTTGCCGCTTGCCCTCCTGATTCCCGTTGAACTGCGCCCGCCGTGAGGGCGGGCGCGAGCACCAACGGCGCGCATTCTATCGGCCGGGGGCGCTGGCCGGCTTCTTGGGCTTGGCCGGTTTGGCCGTTTTGGGCGGCTTGATCTGGGTGAGCGGCGGCGCGCTTGCGGCCGGCGCGGGGGCAGGCTGCAGGCCGATGTGTGCGGCCTTCTGGCGCCGCGCCTCGGCCTCGCTGGCGCGTCGGGCGGCGGCCAGCGCGGCCGCCTGCCTGGCGTCCGCCAGGTGGCGGTTGCGGGCGGCGCGGCTGTCGGCGGCGCTGGGCTCGTCGTGGTCGACGCTGCTGGGCGGTGCGCCGCCCGGGCAGGGCGAGTCGCGCAGGTCGCGGCCGTCCGGGCCGCAGCGGTAGACCTGGGTGCTGCGGCTCTGCGTCTGGCCCTGCGCGGTCAGCGCGAGGCTCAGCAGCAGGACCGGCAGCAGCAGCTTCATGGGGCTGGAGTTTGCGCCGCCGGCACGGGTTTGGGGGGCTTGGGGCGCGGCGGCTTGGCGTGAATCTTGGCCAGCGCCTTGTCCATCTCGCCGCGCAGCATCAGCTCGACGGCGGCCTGGCTCTTGGTGATGCAGTCCTGCAGCGCCTCGCGCTCGGCCTGCGGCGGCTTGCGCAGCACGTAGTTGGCCACCTCGGCCTTGTGGCCCGGGTGGCCGATGCCCAGCCGCAGTCGCCAGAAGTCGCCGCTGCCCAGCTGGGCCTGCATGTCCTTCAACCCGTTGTGGCCGCCGTTGCCGCCGCCCTTCTTGAACTTCATCTCGCCCGGTGCCAGGTCCAGCTCGTCGTGCACGGCGAGGATTTCCTCGGGCGCGATCTTGAAGAAGCGCGCCAGCGCGGCCACCGACTTGCCCGACAGGTTCATGTAGGTCATGGGCTGCAGCAGCCAGATCGGGCCGTTGGCACCCGGCGCCTGGTTCACGCGGGCCACCAGGCCGTGGTAGGCCTTGTCGGGTGCGAGGCTGGCCTTCAGGTCGCGGGCCAGCGTGTCTATCCACCAGAAGCCGGCGTTGTGGCGTGTGTCTTCGTATTCGGCGCCCGGGTTGCCCAGGCCGACAAGCAAGCGAATCATGGGGCGGGATTATCGAGGTGAGCAGAAACGGCAAAGGGCTCCCGAGGGAGCCCTTTGCGTTGGCAGGAAGCCGGGAAGAAATTACTTCTTCTTCTTCTTCTTGCCGTCGTCGGCGGCCGGAGCGGCGGCGACGATGATCTCTTCAGTGACCGGGGCGACCGGCGTGGCGATGACCGGGTTCGGCTTGCCGTGCGTGACGACCTTGATGCCCGCGGGAATCTTGATGTCGTTGACGTGCAGCGAGTGGCCAGCGGTCAGGCCGGACAGGTCCACCTCGATGAACTCGGGCAGCTGCTGGGCCAGGCAGGTGATTTCCAGCTCGGTGATGACGTGGTTGACCGTGTTCTTGTCGGTCTTGACGGCCACGGAGTTTTCTTCGCCGATGAAGTGCAGGGGCACCTTCTTTGTGATCTTGGTCGTGCCGTCCACGCGCTGGAAGTCGATGTGATTGACTTGCGGCTTGTAGGGATGCATCTGGAAGTCGCGCAGCAGCACTTGCGTGACCGAGCCGTTCAGCTCCATGTCCAGCAGGGAGCTGTGGAAGGCTTCCTTCTTCAGGGCGTGGTACAGCGCGTTGTGATCGAGTTCGATCAGTGCGGGCTCACCGGCGCCATAAACGATACCGGGCACCTTGCCGGCCACTCGCAGGCGGCGGCTCGCTCCGGTCCCCTGCAGCTTGCGCTCAAAAGCGACGAATTTCATGGTTTATCTCCAAAAGAGAAACGGCGCCCGCGACCAGGCACCGCATTGAAAAAGCCGTCTTGCGACGGCTACGGGTTCCGATCAGAAGTTGTTGTTCTGCTCGGAGAAAAGGCTGGTGACCGACTCGCCGTCGGAGATGCGGCGGATGGTCTCGGCGAACAGGAAGGCCACCGACAGCTGGCGGATCTTCTTGCAGGCCTTGGCGGCATCCGTCAGCGGGATGGTGTTGGTGATGACGACCTCGTCCAGCTGCGAACCGGCGATGCGCTCGATGGCCGGGCCCGACAGGATGGGGTGGGTGCAGTAGGCGAACACGCTCTTGGCGCCGCGCGACTTCAGCACCTCGGCCGCCTTCACCAGCGTGCCAGCGGTGTCGATCATGTCGTCCATGATCACGCAGTTGCGGCCTTCGATCTCGCCGATCACGTGCATCACTTCGGACACGTTGGCGGCCGGGCGGCGCTTGTCGATGATGGCCAGGTCGCAGCCCAGCTGCTTGGCCAGCGCACGGGCGCGCACCACGCCGCCGACGTCCGGCGACACGACCACCAGGTCGCTGTAGTTGCGGGCCTTCAGGTCCGACAGCAGCACCGGCGAGGCGTAGATGTTGTCGACGGGGATGTCGAAGAAACCCTGAATCTGGTCGGCGTGCAGGTCCATCGTCAGCACGCGCTCGACGCCCACGGTTTCCAGGCAGTTGGCCACGACCTTGGCCGAGATGGGCACGCGCGTGGAGCGCGGGCGGCGGTCCTGGCGGGCGTAGCCGAAGTAGGGGATCACGGCCGTGATGCGGCGGGCACTGGCGCGCTTGAGCGCGTCGGCCATGATCAGCAGTTCCATCAGGTTCTCGTTCGTCGGCGCGCAGGTGGGCTGGATGACGAACACGTCGCGGGCGCGGACGTTCTGCTGGATCTCGACAGTGACTTCACCGTCCGAGAAGCGGCCGACGACGGCCTTGCCCAGCTCGAGACCGAGGTGGGTAGCGATTTCCTGGGAGAGGACCGGGTTCGCGTTGCCGGTGAAGAGAACCGTGTTGAGCAGCACTTGGAGCCTCTGGATCAGTCAGTGGCTCGCTGACGCGCGCCGGTTCAGCGAAGTATCAGAAGAATTTGGCAGGGGAGGAAGGACTCGAACCCTCGCATGTCGGAATCAAAATCCGATGCCTTGACCAACTTGGCGACTCCCCTACACAGGACACAGCAGAGCTGCTGCACCCTACAACTTGTTCAGTCGGCCCAACCGCTGAGCGGGTGAGTGGCCAGACTGCGGCAGATTCGACCGGTCCACCCTTCAGGCTGTGCCTGAAGCAATGTCGCCAGGGACTGATCGTCCTTGCCATTCTCTCCGTTCTCGGCAAGTACCGAAAACACCGCAGCGCCCGAGCCCGTCATCCGGGCGTTGCCGAATTGCTTCGACATCAGCGCTACCGCGTCTCGCACTTCACTGCTGATCGCTTCTGCTGCGGGCTGTAAGTCGTTTCGACCGAAGTCGGGACTGTATCCGCTGCAATTTTGTTCTGCAGTTCCTGCTGAGGCGGGAAAGCCCATGACTATAGCGAGCTTTTCTGACCTTGCCAAGAGATTGCTTGAAAAAATCTCTTTGGTCGCCAGCCCGCCGGGGCCCTTGATGACGGCGAAGCGCTGGTCCGGCAGCGCGATCGGGTGCAGGACTTCGCCGATGCCTTCGACGAAAGCCGGTCCGCCGCCCAGGAAGAACGGCACGTCGGCGCCCAGCTTCAGGCCCAGCGCCAGCAGTTGCGACAAGGGCAGGCGCAGGTCCCACAGGCGGTTCAGCGCGAGCAGCGTGGTGGCGGCGTCGGACGAGCCGCCGCCCATGCCGGCGCCGGCCGGCAGGCGCTTTTCAAGGTGGATGTCGGCGCCCAGCGTGCAGCCGGTGTGCTGCTGCAGTAGGCGTGCAGCGCGCAGGCAGAGGTCGTCGGCGGGGAGGTCTCCGCCCAGCACGTCGTGGCGCTGCAGCCGGCCGTCGCGGCGGCCTTCGATGTGCAGCGTGTCCATCCAGTCGATGAGCACGAAGACGGACTGCAGCAGGTGGTAGCCGTCGTCGCGCTTGCCGACGATGTGCAGGAAGAGGTTGAGCTTGGCCGGCGCGGCCAGGTCATGGAATGCTTTCATCGCCTCCGTCCAGTTTGGCGCGCAGCGTGACGATGGGCGCGGCCAGGCGTGTGGCCACGAGCGACGGCAGCCGGGGTTCTATGCGCCAGCCCAGTTGCTCGAAGCCGTTGGCGGTCTTCTCGTGCGGTGCGGCGGGCCAGGGGCGGGCCTGCAACCAGTCGAACAGCGCGGCCACAGGCACGGCCTCGCCCAGCATCTCGCGGGTCAGCGCGTCGAGGTCGTCGAACTGGCGTTCGCCGTCGGGCGTCTGCAGCGTGGCCCGGCCGGGCTGCCAGGTGGCGCGGGCCAGCAGCGGGCCCAGCGGCGAGGTCAGCTCCAGCCGGCCGGCCTCCGGGCCGCCGAACAGCTCGAAGCTGGCCGCGCCGCCGGTGCCGCGGTTGTGCACGTCACCGGCCACCGAGACGCTGATGCGGCCGCCCAGCCGGGCCTGCGCTGTGGTGGCAGCGTCCGTCGGGGTCTTGGGCAGTTGCGCGCAGCCCGCGAGGGTCAGCGCCAGACACAGGGCGATGGCTCTCACGGCTTGACCTTGAGGCGCTTCATCGTGTCGCGCAGGGCTTCGTTGTCCGGCTCGCGCTGCAGGCCTTGCGCGAAGACGAGGCGTGCCTCGTCCGGCGCACCGCTGGCCCACAGGGCTTCGCCGAGATGGGCGGCGATCTCGGCATCGGGCCGGCCGCTGTAGGCCTGGCGCAGCAGCTTCACGGCCTCGGCCAGGTTGCCCAGGCGAAATTCCACCCAACCCAGGCTGTCGACGATGAAGGACTCGCCGGGCGCCAGCTTGAGGGCCTGCTCAATGAGCTGCTTGGCTTCGTTCAGGCGCATGTTGCGATCTGCGAACGAGTAGCCCAGCGCGTTGTAGGCGTGGTGGTGGTCAGGCCTGAGCGCGATGACGCGGCGCAGCTGCGCCTCCATGTCGTCGAAGCGCCCCAGCTTCTCGCTCATCATGGCCTGTTCGTACAGCAGGTCGGTGTCGTCCTTGAAGCGCTCGGTGGCGGCCTTCAGCACGTCGGCGGCGGCGGCGTGATCGCGCCGTTCGCGCAGCAGCTGGGCCTCGGCCAGCAGCGCGGCGCGGGCATCGGCGTCGCTGGCGTCGCCCGGTGCCTGCAGCAGCTTGCGGGCCTGCTCCAGCTGGCCGCGACGGGCCAGCAGACTGGCGCGGCGGTAGCGCACGTCCAGCCCGTAGCTGTCGATCTTCTGCAGCGCCGCCTCGGCGGCCTTGAGGTCGCCGCGCTGCTCGGACAGCTGCGACAGCATTAACCAGGCGCTGCGCCGGCCGTCGGCGCGGGCCTTGACCTCGGCGTCCGTGCCGGGGGCGGGCGTGTCCAGGCGCTTCAGCCCTTCGCGCAGCGCGGCTTCGGCGGCGGGCAGGTGCTTGAGGTCCAGCTCGACGGCGCCCAGCGCCAGCCAGACGGCCGGGTTGTCGGGCGTGGCCTCGGTCAGCAGCCGGAACTCGCGCGCGGCATCAGCGTTGCGCTGCACCTTCAGCAGCGTGCGGGCGTAGGCCTGGCGCAGCGCGTGCTGATCGGGCTTGCGCGCCAGACGCTCGGTGATGAGGGCCTCGGCCTGGGGTTCGGCGGGCATGAGGTCGACGGCAAGCTGCATGGCGTCGTCGCCGTCGGGCAGGGTCTTGTCCAGCTCGTGGATGAGCGTCAGCGCGCGGGCGTTCTCGCCGGCGTTGATGGCCAGGCGCGCCTCAGTGAACACGGCGGCCGGCTTGAGCGTGCCGGTCTGCGCTTGCAGCACGGGGGCCAGTGCGCCGTACACGGCTTTGGGCTCGGGCGAGCGCTGGAACAGGGGCGGCAGCGACACGATGAAGCCCTGTCGCTGCTCGGCTGGCGCCAGGCGCAGCAGCGCGCGCAGCGGCTGCGGCACCTCGGCCGGCTTGTTCAGTAGCGCCAGCAGTTGCACGACGGTCTGGTGCGCCTCGATGGAGGTGGGCACGGTGTCGGCCCAGCCGCGCGCGGCTAGAAGCGCCTGGTCGCCCGCGCGGGCCTGCAGCGCGATGTTGACCACGCGCTTGAACAAGGCCTCGTCGCCGGTGCGCCGCGCGGCGTCCAGCAGCACCTGGAAGGCCACGCCGACCTGGCCGCTGCCCAGCTCCAGCTCGCCGATGAGCAGCTGGTAGAACAGCGGCGCGTCCATCGACGAGTTGCTGACGGGCGGGGTGGCGGGCGGCGCCTCCTGGGCGTGGGTGTGCAGCCCCAGCAGCAGGGCGGCGGCGCAGGCGACGCGGCGGACGATGAACGGCATTCGGACTCCAGCGAGCCCCCGGGGCGGCCCGGGGATGAGGCGCTGATTATGATTTCCGCCCATGCCCGAGTTGCCCGAAGTCGAAGTCACCCGCCGCAGCTTTGCCGCCGCCATTGAAGGAGCCCGGGTGACCGGTCTGCGCCTGGGAAAACCCCTGCGCTGGCCTCTCGGTGTGGACCCCGAAACCCTGCTCGGCGCCCGCGTCGGGGCCGTGCAAAGACGCGGTAAATATTTGTGGCTGCCCCTGGGCGCGGCGGGTGGGCTGCTGATGCACCTGGGCATGTCGGGCTCGCTGGCCTTTCTCGATACGACGCCCGCGTCCGGCGCGCACGACCACTTTGATCTGCACACCGACCGCGGCCTGCTGCGCCTGACTGACCCACGCCGCTTCGGCGCCGTCGTCTGGGGCGCGGCGCTGGAGGCCGAGCCGGTCGCGACACTGCTGGCCGGCCTGGGCCTGGAGCCGTTCGACGAGCGCTTCGACGGCCTGCACCTGCACGCGGCCCTGAGCGGCCGTCGCGTGGCCATCAAGCAGGCGCTGCTGGCGGGCGACATCGTTGTGGGCGCCGGCAACATCTACGCCTGCGAGGCACTGTTCATGGCCGGCATCGATCCGCGCCTGGCCGCCGGCAAGCTCAGCCGCCCGCGCGCCGACAAGCTCGCGCTGGCCGTGCGTACCGTGCTGGGCCGGGCGCTGGAAGCCGGCGGCACGACGCTGCGCGACTTCCGCGACGCGCACGGCGTGGCCGGCAGCTTCCAGATGCAGGCCCAGGTCTATGGCCGCGAGGGCGAGTCCTGCCGGCGCTGCGGCACGGCCATCCGGCGCATCGTGCAGGGCCAGCGTTCCACCTTCTTTTGCCCCTCATGCCAGAAGCGTTGATCGAGGACTTCGGCAGGACCGTCGTCGCCTGGCAGAAGCGCCATGGCCGCCACACGCTGCCCTGGCAGAACACGCGAGACCCCTACCGCGTGTGGCTGTCCGAGGTCATGCTGCAGCAAACGCAGGTGACGACTGTGCTGGGCTACTACGAGCGCTTCCTCGCGCGCTGGCCCCAGGTGACCGACCTCGCCGCCGCGACGCTGGACGAAGTGCTCGCGCAGTGGGCCGGCCTGGGCTACTACAGCCGCGCGCGCAACCTGCATGC
Source organism: Pelomonas margarita (assembly GCF_043555875.1). NCBI lineage: Bacteria > Pseudomonadati > Pseudomonadota > Betaproteobacteria > Burkholderiales > Sphaerotilaceae > Roseateles > Pelomonas margarita. Next base: position 144,987 of record NZ_JBIGHW010000008.1, read on the forward strand.
CTGCGCCAAGGCCGTGGCCGAGCTGCATGGCGGCGAGTTCCCGCGCAGCGCCGCGGGCCTGCAGACGCTGCCGGGCATCGGCCGCTCCACCGCTGCGGCCATCGCGGCCTTCTGCTTTGCCGAGCGCGTGGCCATCCTGGACGGCAACGTCAAGCGTGTGCTGTCCCGCGTGCTGGCCTTCGAGGGCGACCTGGCCAGAAGCGCCGCCGAGAAGAAGCTGTGGGACCACGCCACCGCGTTGCTGCCCGAGCACGATGTGGACCGCTACACGCAGGGCCTGATGGACCTGGGCGCGACGGTCTGCGGCGCGCGCTCGCCCGACTGCCTGATCTGCCCCGTGCAGCCGCTGTGCCGTGGCCAGCATCAGGGCGACCCGACTCGCTTCCCCATCAAGACGAAGAAGCTCAAGCGCGGCCAGCGTGAGAACTGGTGGCTGTGGGTGGAGCGGCAGGGCCAGGTCTTGCTGCAGCAGCGACCGGCCACCGGCGTGTGGGCCGGGCTGTGGACGCTGCCGATGTTCGACGACGAGGGCAGTGCCCGCGCCGCGCTGGCCGGCGCGACGCCCGAGACCTTGCCGCGCATCCAGCATGCGCTGACGCACTTTGATTGGGTGTTGCACACGCTGCGAGCCGAGGCGCCGGACGGGCTGGCCCAGAACGGGTGCTGGGTGGCCCGCGAGAAGCTGGCCGACTATGCGCTACCGGCGCCGCTGAAGAAGCTCATCGACGCACGCTGACCCGGCAGCGCCCGCATTGCCGGCGGGTGGCGAAACGGGCGCAGTGAACGCACAAAGATCCTGGCGCTGAACGCGGCCGTGGAGGCCGTGCGGGCCGGCGAGCAGGGGCGAGGTTTCGCCTCCCAGGCGGTCGACGCTGCCTGGCTGGCGTGCTCGGCCGTGACGATGCGCGAGTCCGGCGTCCCCAGGCCGGTGGTGGAGCTGCCGATATGGCGGGGCGCTCAGGATTGCTGGCGAGCCAGCGACTTGCGGATTAGCGCCGCATCGCGCAGCCGCTGTGCCGAGCCGTCGGCGTCCAGCAGCACGACGGTGATGGGCCGTTTGCCGTTGAGCATGCGCATGGCCAGGCAGCGGCCAGCTTCTTCGGTGTAGCCGGTCTTGGAGACACGGATGTTCCAGCCCTTGGCACCTACCAGCCGGTTGGTGTTGCGCAGCTCTCGGGTGCGGCCGTCCACCGGCACCTTGGCTTGCTTGGCGCTGGTGATGCGCTCGATCTCGCGGTAACGTGCGGCCGCTGCGGTGATGACGGCCATCTCGCTGGCCGTGGAGGTGTTGGCTGGCGACAAGCCGGTGGCCTCGGCGATGGAGGTGCGTCGCAGCCCCAGCGCGCGCACCTTGGCATTGACCGCCTTCACGAAGCCGGCCTCGCCGCCAGGAAAGTTGCGCGCCAGCGCCGAGGCGGCGCGGTTCTCCGACGAGATCAGCGCCATCTCCAGAGCCGCCTGGCGAGACATCTGTGTGCCCACGCGCACCTTGGAGCGGCTGTGTTTGAGGGTGTCGACGTCGTCGCTGGTGATGCGCAGCTTTTCGGCGGGGTCCAGCTTGGCGTCCAGCACCACCATGGCGGTCAGCAGCTTGGTCAGCGATGCGATAGGCACGACGGCATCGGCGTTGCGCGCCATCAGCACCTCGCCGGTGGCGTCGTCCACCACCACCACATGCTTGGCGTTCACCGGCAGGCGCAGTTCCTGCGGCGCGGGTGCGGCCTTGGCGGCGGGGGCGGGCTCGGCCGGCGCGGGCGCGTCACGCCCCTTGGCCTGCACGACGAAGCTGGTGGCCGCGATCAGCAGCGCCGGCAGCGCCAGCTTCCAGCCCGTTGCCTGCGGGCGCGGCGCCAGCAGGCGCTCGATACGGCGCAGCAGCTCGCCACCTCGCGCGGCCATGGCTAGGGCCGGGGCCTCACCCGAGGGTAGCTCGCTGAGCGCGTGCAGCGCCCGGGCCAGTCGGCGCCCGCCGTCGGCCTGGTCCAGCAGCTCGGCCGAGATCTCGTCCGCCACCAGCTCGCGCTCGCTGCGCAGGCGGGCCGACAGCCACCACACCACGGGGTGGAAGAACAGCAGCGCCTCGACGACGCTTTGCAGCAGGTTGGCGGCGTAGTCCCAGCGTCGCACATGGGCCAGCTCGTGGGCGAGCAGGGCTTCCAGGAGGTCCACGGGCAGGCGGCTCAGCAGCGCGGCCGGCAGAAGCACGCAGGGCTTGAGCACGCCCAGCGCCACCGGGCCGTCCAGCTCTGGCAGCAGCCGCAGCGCCACGGGGCGGTGCAGGCCTAGCCGCCTGGCGAGGGCGTCCAGCCTCGCTTGCCATTCGGCCGGGGCCGGCGTGGCGTGGCGGCGCGCGCGGCTCACCCAGGCCAGGCCCAGCGCCAGGCGGGCCAGCATCAGGCTCGTGCCCAGTGCCCAGGCGGCCACCAGTGCTGGCATCTGCGACGCCAGCGGTAGCTCACCCGCAATCTCGACCTCTGCCGGCGCCAGGTCCAGGCATTGCGCCAGCGGCAGCACCAGGCAAAGGCCCAGCGCGAGCGCGCAGACGGCATAGCGCCAGCGCGCCGATGCGCCGCGCAGCAGGGCCAGCAGCAAGACGGTCACGGCGCCGACGACGGCCCCCTGCCAGACGAAGTTCACCAGGGCCCAGCCCCAGGCGTTCAATGCGATGGATGCGCTCATGCGGCGTCATCTCCTTTCGTGGCCAGCAGCTGGCGGATCTCCGCGCGCTCCCTGGCACTGACATGGTTCTTGAGGGCGGCCAGCACCAGCGCCTTGCCCGAGCCCGCGAAGGCCTTGGCAATGAAGTCCTTCACCAGCGACTGCTGCAGCTTGTCCTGCGCCTGCGCGGGCGCATAGCGCTGGGGGCGCTGGCTTTCGTCGCGGGTCAGCAGGCCTTTGCCGTGCATCACCTGCAGCTGGCGCAGCACGGTGGCGTAGGTGGCGTCGGGGCGCTCGGGCAGCAAGGCCTCGTGCACGGTCTTGGCGTCGGCCGGGCCCAGCTGCCACAGCACGCGCAGCAGGTCCAGCTCGGCGGCCGTGGGATGGTTGGGGGCTGACATGGATTCAGAATAGATGTTCTAGAACTATTTGTCTAGAACAAATATTCTGAAGTGCCGGGCTTGCCCCGGCGGGCGGGTCAGCGGGCGTCCAGCTCGCGGTGGCGGCGCAGCACGTGACCGTGGTGGCTGAACTGCCGGGCCAGCATCTCCACCAGGTAGACCGAGCGGTGCTGGCCGCCGGTGCAGCCGATGGCCACGGTCAGGTAGCTGCGCTGGTCGGCCGCGAAGTGGGGCAGCCAGCGCGACAGAAAGCCGGCGATCTGGCCCATCATCAGCCCCACCTCGGGCTGCGCCGCGAGGTAGGCTGCCACCGGCGCGTCGCGCCCGGTCAGCGGGCGCAGCTCGCGGTCGTAGTAGGGGTTGGGCAGTACGCGCACGTCGAACACGAAGTCCGCATCGCTGGGCACGCCGTGCTTGAACGCAAAGCTCTCGAACACCAGCGTCAGCTTGGTGCCGGCGTTGGGGCCCACCAGGTCGCCCAGCCAGGCACGCAGCTGGGCCGGGCGCAGCTGGCTGGTGTCGATGATGGTGGACTCGGCCTTGAGGCCGCCCAGCAGCTCGCGCTCCAGCTTGATGGCGTCCAGCAGCAGGCGGTGGCTCTCGGCGGCCGCGGCCGTGCCGTCCAGGCCGCCGAAGGTGGTCTCGCGGTCCTCGCGCAGCGGGTGCGGTCGGCGCGTCTCCGAGAAGCGGCGCATCAGCGCCTCGTTGCTGGCATCCAGGAAGATGGAGCGCACCGGCACGCCGGAGGCCCGCAGCTGCTTGAGCAGCGGCAGCATCAGCGGCAGCGAGCCCGACGAGCGCACGTCCACCGCGATGGCGACGCGCCGCTCGCCGCGCTGTTCCTCCAGCTTCAGGAAGTCCAGCAGCAGCTCGGCCGGCAGGTTGTCCACGCAGAAGTAGCCCGCATCCTCCAGCGCATGCATGGCCACCGACTTGCCGCCGCCGGACATGCCCGTCAGCAGGACGACGTCCCCCTGCACCTCGTGCTCCATGGTCATGACTTGGCCTTCCTTGGCTTGGCCGTGCTGGTGGATGCCGCCAGCATTTCCTGCGCATGCGCGAGGCTGGTGGACGACAGGCGTTCGCCGCCCAGCATGCGCGCGATCTCGGCCACGCGGGCCTCGCCCGCCACCGGCGCCACGCGGCTGGCGGTGGCGCCATCCTGCAGGCTCTTGGCGACCACCAGATGACGATCCGCGCAGGCAGCCACCTGCGGCAGGTGGGTGACGGCCAGCACCTGGCGCTGCCCGTCGGCCGCATGGCCCAGCTGCTTCATGAGCCGGCCCACGGTCTCGGCCACGGCGCCGCCGATGCCGACGTCGATCTCGTCGAAGATCAGCGTGCCTGGCGCCTGGCCGTTGCTGCCCTGGCTGGTCGTCACGGCGATGGCCAGCGCGATGCGCGACAGCTCGCCGCCCGAGGCCACCTTGGCCAGCGGCCGTGGCGTGCTGCCGGCATGGCCGGCGACGAGGAACTCGGCGGACTCGGCGCCCCAGCTTTGTGGGCCGTCTGTGGCGTTCAGTGCAATGTCGAACTGGCCACCGGCCATGCCCAGCTGCTGCATGGCGGCGGTGACGGCGGCCGCCAGCTCGGGCGCGGCCTTGCTGCGTGCGCGCGTTGCGGCCTGGGCTTGCTGGTCGAAGGCCTGGCGCGTGGCGGCCAGCGCGGCCTCCAGCTGCGCGGGGTCGCTGGCGGCGTCCAGTGCGGTCAGCTCGGCGCGCCACTGGGCCAGCAGCGCGGGCAGCTCCTCGGGCTGGCGGCGGTAGCGGCGGGCCAGCGTCATCCACGCCGACACGCGCTCGTCCAGCTCGGCCAGCCGCTCGGGGTCCAGGTCGGTCTTGTGCAGGTAGCCGGCCAGCGTGTGGCTGGCGTCGGCCAGCTGCGCCTGTACATCGCGCAGTGCCTGCACGGCGGGCAGCAGGCGGGCATCGTGGTCCAGCACGCGTTCCAGCTGGTCCAACGCACCGGCGGCCAGCGACTGGGCGCTGGGCTCGGCGTCGTCCAGCGCGTCCAGTGCCGACTTCGCCGCGTCGATCAGCGACTGGCCGTGCGACAGCCGGCCGTGCTCGGCGTTCAACTCGTCCCACTCGCCGTCGGCGGGCGCCAGGCGGTCCAGCTCGGCGATCTGCCAGGCCAGCCGCTCGCGTTCGCGCTGCGCCTCGGCCTGGAGGCCCTGTGCCTTGTGCAGTGCTTCGAGCGCCTGCTTCCAGGTGGCGTGGGCGCGGGTCAGCGGGGCGGTGTCCAGCCCGGCGAAGCCGTCCAGCAGCTCGCGCACGGCGGCCGGGCGGGTCAGGCCTTGCCAGGCGTGCTGGCCGTGGATGTCCAGCAGGTGGTCGGCCAGCTCGCGCAGCTGCGTCAGCGTCGCGCTGCCGCCGTTGATCCACGCTCGGCTCTTGCCGGCGGCGTCGATGACGCGGCGCAGCAGCAGGTGGTCGTCGACGTCGAAACCGGCCTCGTCCAGCCAGCCGCGCAGGTGAGCGGGCGTGTCGAACTCTGCCGTGATCTCGGCCTTGGCCGCGCCCTCGCGCACGACGCCCGCGTCACCCCGGCCGCCCAGCGCCAACTGCAGTGCGTCGATGAGGATGGACTTGCCGGCGCCGGTCTCGCCAGTCAGCACGGCAAAGCCAGGCTCGAAGTCGAGCTCCAGCGTCGGGACGATGACGAAATCCTTCAGGGACAGGTGCCGGAGCATGGGTCAGAGATACCAACGGAGTTTGCGGCGCAGGGTCGCGTAGTAGCTCCAACCCTGGGGGTGCAGGAAGCGCACCTGATGCTGGCTGCGACGCACGGTGATGGTGTCGCCGTGCAGCAGGCTGGCCAGGCTCTGCATGTCGAAGTTCACCGACGCGTCGCGGCCCGCCACGATCTCCAGCCGCACCTCGCCGCTATCGGGCAGCACGATGGGTCGGTTGGACAGCGTGTGTGGCGCGATGGGTGCCAGCAGCCAGCCGGCGATGCTGGGGTGCATGATGGGCCCGCCGGCCGACAGCGCGTACGCCGTGGAGCCGGTGGGCGACGCGACGATGAGGCCGTCGGCGCGCATGTTGGCGACGAACTGCTCGCCCACCGAGACCTTGAGCTCCACCATGCCCGACGTGCCACCGCGGCTGACGACGACATCGTTCAGCGCCAGCCCCGAGAAGATGGACTCGCCGTCGCGCAGCACGCCGCCTTCCAGCATTGCGCGCGACTCGACCTCGTAATCGCCCGCCAGCACCGGCGCCAGCGACTCGCGCCAGCGTTCGATGGGGATGTCGGTGATGAAGCCGAGGCGCCCCTGGTTGATGCCCAGCAGCGGCACGCCGTGGCGGGCCATCTCTCGGGCGAACCCCAGCATCGTGCCGTCGCCGCCGACGACGACGGCCAGGTCGCAGGCGCGGCCCAGTTCATCGTGGGAGAGGGCGTCGTAGCCCGTCATGCCGGTGTTCTGGGCGGTGTCCGCTTCCAGCGAGACATCCAGCCCCTGGCTGCACAAAAACTGGGCAATTTCTTCCAGCACCGGCTGTATGCCTGGCGCTTGATGCTTGCCCACGATGGCGACATGTCTGAAGCGCTCGGCCATGCGGCAAATTACACCACAGGGGCTTTGCCCGCCAGGGCAGCGAGACTGCCGGTTTTCAGTCAGTTGGTGCCAGAGCTACTCGCTTCGCTCAATCGGTCTGGCACGCAAGCCATAAGATTGCGACATGCTCGACGAGCGATCCAAATCCCTGTTGAAAACCCTGGTCGAACGCTACATCGCGGACGGCCAGCCCGTTGGCTCGCGCACGCTGTCCAGGGCCTCCGGCCTGGAGCTCAGCCCCGCGACCATCCGCAACGTGATGGCCGACCTGGAAGACCTGGGCCTCATCGCCAGCCCGCACACCAGCGCCGGCCGCATCCCGACGCCGCGCGGCTACCGTCTGTTCGTCGACACCATGCTGACGGCCCAGCCCGGCCGGCTGGAGCTGGAGGCGCAACTGCAGCCTGACCAGCCGCAGCGCGTCATTGCCAGCGCGGCGCAGTTGCTGTCCAACCTGTCCAGCTTCGTCGGCGTCGTCACGTCGCCCAAGAAGCCCAGCGTCTTCCACCACATCGAGTTCCTGCGGCTGGGCGAGCGGCGCGTGCTGGTCATCCTCGTGTCGCCGGATGGCGATGTGCAGAACCGCGTCATCTTCACCGCGCAAGACCTGACCCAGGCCGAACTGGCCGAGGCCAGCAACCGCCTGAACGCCCACTACGCCGGCCTCACGCTGGAGGCCGTGCGCGAACGCCTGCGCAACGAGGTGGACGAGCTGCGCGGCGAGATCGCCGGGCTGATGAGCGCCGCCGTGCAGGCGGGCACCGAGGCCATGGCCCAGCAGGACGAGCAGGTCATCGTCTCCGGCGAGCGCAACCTGTTGACCGTGCAGGACTTCAGCCACGACATGGGGTCGCTGCGCCGCCTGTTCGACCTGTTCGAACAGAAGACGCAGCTGATGCGGCTGCTGGATACTTCCAGCCGCGCCGAGGGCGTGCGCATCTACATCGGCGGCGAGAGCCAGGTTGTGCCCTACGAGGAACTTTCCATCGTGTCGGCGCCTTACGAGGTGGATGGGCAGGTGGTGGGCACGCTGGGCGTCATCGGCCCCACGCGCATGGCCTACGACCGCATGATTCAGATCGTCGACATCACCAGTCGCATGGTGGGCCAGGCGCTTTCTCAGCGGTGATGCCGCGCTGACTAGAATGCGCGCCTCCCTCGGGGGCCGTTAGCTCAGTTGGTCAGAGCAGAGGACTCATAATCCTTTGGTCATTGGTTCAAGTCCAATACGGCCTACCAAATATTCCCGTTTGGTATCAACAGTTTGGCGCTTGCGCTGTTGCGTCGACAGCCGTCTTCCGCAACGTCATGCGCTACGGTTTCGGTGCAGTTCCATGGGCATGGCAGAGCTGTTCTGCATGCGTTTGCGAACCGCCGACGGCGAGTCGCCAACGTGGCGCCTGAACGCCCTGCTGAACGCTGCTGCGCTGTCGTAGCCCACCTGGGCCGCCACGCGGGATGGTGTGAGCTGTCCATCGGCCAGCAAGCGAATGGCTTGCTGCATGCGCCACGCGGTGACGTAAGCCATCGGTGACAGGCCGACCGTGGCGGTGAAGCGTGCGGCGAATCGCGAGGGCGACAAGGCCACGGCCTGCGCCAGCCCTTCCACGGTCCAGGCCTTGCCGGGTTGCTGGTGGATCAGTGTCATGGATTTGGACACCACGGCGTCCCGGAGCGCGGACAGCCACCCCGTGGCCATGGAAGAGTCGCAGGCATGGCGCCGGATGGCGTCGGCGCAGAGCACTTCTAGAAGCCGACCCACGATGTAGGACGACGCAACGGTGGGGCGTGCCAGTTCCGTCGACAGCAGTTGCGTCAGTTCGCGCCAGTGCCCTGGCGCGTCGCCGGGCTCGTGGCGAACGTGCAGGAGCGGAGGAAGTGCAGCCCATAGCGGCGTGAGCCGCAGGTCATCGAGCAGAAATGCCCCACACACCAGCAAGGTGCCCCGTGGCCCATGCGCAGCGGGGCGAAAGGGGTTGTGGCGGCCGCCCATCAACTCGGCGACGGGCACGGTCATGAGTGGGTTTCCGGCCCCGATCCGGTGCGCCTGACCCGCGAAGCAGATGGCGAGGTCGCCCGCGTCAAGCGTTGCGATTTCGCCGGATTGCAGCGCGATGTCGCATTGGCCCCGCTCGACGTAGTGAAAGGCCACCGGCCAACTGTATTCGCCGGCGCCCAGCAGGGGCGCCAGCGCATCGGCCGCCGGAACACTGACCGCCCAGGGCGGCAGGTAGGCCTCGTGCAGCAGCACGCTGCCCTTGATTCGCAGCGCCTCCAGCACGTCACTGAGTGCGTCTTTTCGGCCGATCATTCAGTTGTTTGAGCAAATGTTTCGATGTTTTCTGCATTCGATGCTACTGCGAAGGCTTCCTAGGATGCGTCTTCAGGTCAAGTTTGTCGAATGGAGAAATCATGGAACTGGGTTCAACGGGTGTGGCGCTTGCGCTCAATCTCATCAACATCGGGTACGTCGCTTGGGTGCTGGGCGCGAGTGACGCGACCCGGCGCTGGCGGCTGCCGGTGGCGCTGGTGATGCTGGCCTGGCTCGGGGGGCTGCACGTTGGCCTGTCCGGGCAAGCGCTGTTCCCCGCGGCGATCTCGGGCCCTGCGTTTCTTGCCGTCATCGTTGCCGGTGTCGGTGCAGTGGCGGCATTGCTGTTCCTGACGCCGGTGCGCGGGCTCATGCGGGCGCTTAGCCTGGTGCAGCTGCAGTTGCTGCAGGGCATCCGGGTCTGGTTCGGTACTGCGTTCCTGGTGTGGGCGGTGCTGGGCGTGTTGCCCGCGATGTTTGGTGTCGTCGATGGGGTCACCCATGTGGGCGCCGGCTTCTTCGGGCTGATGGCGGCGTTTTCCTGCGCTGCTGGCGCAACCGCCCAGGCGCGTGTCTGGTTTGCCACCCTGTTTGGGCTGGTTGACATCCTGACCGTGGCCAGCACGCTGGCGCTGGTGCTGCTGCCGCAGATTGGCGTGCATCACCCCATGATGTATGCGGTGTTCTTGCCCGCACCCTTGTGGCTGTGCCTGCATCTGGTGTCCATCGACCGCCTCTTGCGGGGTGCAGTGGGCGAAGCCTCGCCAAGGTCCGTGCATGCCTCGTGACGGCAGTGCTGAGACACTGTCTGATCACGAGGTTCGCGCAGCGAACCCCCATGCCCCTCGCGAAGCTGACGCCGGCCGCCACCAGCGCTCCGGCGTCGCTCGCCCTGCCAAGGAAAGCCTTGAACGCCGCTGACATCGCCGCCCCGGGGGCACTGCCCGCTGCCATTCAGCGCAGCAACATCGCCCGCCTCACGCTCGCCCAGGCGCTTGCTGGTGCCAATGCCGTGGTCGTCTATGCGATTGGCGCCATCGTCGGCCACACCCTGGCACCCAGCAAGATGTTGGCGACCTTGCCGATCTCCATTTTTGTCGTGGGCATGGCCGTCTGCATCCTGCCCAGCGGGGCGATCGCCAGGCGTTACGGGCGGCGAGCGAGCTTCCTGGTGGGGGCGGGCTGCGGCGTGCTCATCGGGCTGCTGGCGGCGGCTGCCGTGTTGCGGCAGTCCTTCTGGCTGTTTTGTGTGGCTACCTTTTTCGGCGGTGCCTACGCGGCCGTCGTGCTGTCGTTCAGATTCGCCGCAGCCGATGGCGTCGAGCCGGCGTTGCGTCCACGGGCCTTGTCTTTCGTCATGGGAGGGGGCGTTGCGGCCGGCGTGTTCGGGTCACAGTTGATCAGTGGCACCGCCGATTGGTGGGCGCCGCACACCTTCGTCGCCACGTTTCTGGCGCAGTCCGTGGCGGCGGCGTTGTCGGCGGTCGTGCTGTGGGGTGTGAAGCTGCCGATGCCGACGGCTGCAGAGGCGGCGCAAGGACGCCCGCTTCGCGAGCTGGCGGCACAGCCCACGTTCGTCACTGCCGTCATCTGCGGCGCCGTGTCCTACATGCTGATGAATTTCCTCATGACAGCGGCACCGCTGGCCATGCACCTGTGCGGGCATCCACAGCAGGCATCCACGCTGGGGCTGCAATGGCATGTCATCGCGATGTACGGCCCCAGCTTCTTCACGGGCCGGCTGATTGGTCGCTTCGGGGCGCGACGCATCGTGTTGGTCGGGCTCGTGCTGATCGGCGCGGCGGTGGCCATCGGGCTGACGGGCATCGAGGTGGCGCATTTCTGGCTGACGCTGATCCTGCTGGGCCTGGGCTGGAACTTTGGTTTCGTTGGGGCCTCGGCGCTGGTGCTGGAGTGCCATCGGCCCGAGGAGCGCACGCGGGTGCAGTCGCTGAACGACTTCCTCGTCTTCGGCACCATGGCGGTCGGCTCGTTGGCCTCGGGCGGTCTGCTGGCCGCGTACGACTGGAACACGGTGCTGTGGGTGTCCTGCCTGCCCTTGGCGCTGGCGCTGCTGGCGCTGTCGCGCAGCAGCGCGACGCGCGGGGGGCAGCCGCAGGCCCGGTGAAGCCAGCGGCCGCCCGGCCGCCGGCTTACTTCACTCGCTGCGCGGCCAGCTCCGCGCGGAGCTTCTCGGCCTGGTCCTCAAAGCGCACGGCCGTCAGTCCCAGGATGGGGTCGTCCAGCAGCGCGGTGTCCAGCGTGGAGCGGCCGGCGTAGCGCTGTACCTGCGCCTGGCCGAGGGCGTGGAGCTGGCGGTTCTTGGCTTCGGCGTCGGCCAGCGCCTGGGTGCTGCGTTCCAGCAACTGCACCAGGGCCTGGTTGGCCTGCTGGCGGGTCTGGCTGTCCTGGCGGGCGGCGAGCAGTTGCTGTTGCAGGGCCTGCTCGCGCTCACCAGCCTGGGCCTGGCCTTGTTGCACGGCCTCCTTGGCGGCTTGCAGTTGGGCGCGCAGTGTGTCCAGCTCGGTCTCGCGGGCCTTGAGTTTCACGGCGTTGCCGGCGACCAGCGCGCGCGCGGTGGCCGCGTCCTGCCTGGCTCGGGCCACATCGGCCTCGGCCTTGGCCTTGTCGGCCTGCAGGCTGCTCTGCTGTTCCTGCGCGGCGCGCAGCGCGGCCTGGGCGCGGCGCAGGGCTTCGCGTTCCCTGGAGGGCTTGGCGTCCTGTGCCTGCGCTGTGAGGCTGGCAACGGCCAACAGGGCGATGGCAATGCGGCTCATGATCAGAACCTCGCGTTGAGGTCGAGCTGGAAAACCTCGATGCGCAGCGGTGCGCTGCTGAGGTTGCCGCTCAGGGACGAGGCGTCGCGCGGCACGGCCAGGAAGCGCACGCCGTCGTCGAGGTTGCGCGTGCTGGTCCAGCGGCCGCTGAGCCAGAAGTTGCGGTCCAGGCCGATGCTGCCGCCCAGGCTCCAGCCCTTGTAGTTGGTGCCGCCCAGGTGCCAGGTGGTGTCGGTGAAGCCGTCTATCCAGGCGTCGCGCTGCACCAGGCGGTAGGCGGTGAAGGCCTGCCAGTCGCCGCGGCGCGCCAGTGTGGCCTTGCCGATCTGCAGGCGGCCCTGCAGCGCCGTGGTCTTCTCGCGCAGGTCGGCCAGCGGCTCGGTGACACCGGCGCGGGCCTGGATGTCCTTCAGGTCAAAGCCGGTGTTCTTGATCCAGTCCAGCGTCAGGCTCGCGGGCACGGGCAGCACGTCGTCCAGCTGCAGGCTGGCGGTCAGGTTGACCGGGCGGAACTTCGCGGCCAGGCCCCAGGTGGGCGAGGCCGTGCTGGTGGGGTCGTTCAGGTTGATCAGCGTGTTGCCCTTCAGGCGCAGACTGGACGGGTATTGCGACGCAAAGTAGTTCGTGGTGCCGCTCTTCGGGCCGCTGGGCGGCGGAGTGGTCTCACGCTTGCCTTCCATGTGGCGGAAGTCGTAGGCCGCCAAGCCCAGCTTGAACTGCACACCTCGGGCGAAGTCGATCTCGCCGCCCACCTGGGCGCCGAGCAGCCACTTGTCCTGGCTGCTGAGGTTGAGTTCTTCCAGCGGGAACACGCCCGCCGTGGCGAACAGGCTGCGCTGCGGCGTGAACGCGTGGGTGAGCTTGGTGGCCACGCCGTCGAAGGCGAGGTCGTCGGCCCAGGCCAGGTCGGTGCTGAAGAAGGGGTTGGGCATGCGGCCGAAGTCGGCGGACAGGCCGTTGAAGAACAGCGGTGGCTGCCAGCGGAGGTAGGCGCGCTCCAACCCCAGCGTGTAGCGGTTGAAGTTGCTGCCCAGCGTCTGCGAGGTGGAGGTGGCGCTGCTGCCGGTGTTGCCGGTGGCGATGCGCAGGCCGGCCAGCACCTGCTCGCTCAGACGCACATCCACGCCCAGGCGGCCGCGCAGCGTGAGGCGCTGGCGGTCGGTGCCGGTGTTGCTGAGGTCGGGCGACCAGGCGGGCGAGGCGGTCTGCGTGCGGTAGACCTCGGCGGGCAGGTTCTGGTCGTCGAAGAACTCGGCCTGCGCGCGCACGCGCAGGTCGCCGCTGAGCTTGATGCGGCCCACCCAGTCGGGCAGGGCGTCGGCCTGGCCCCAGCGCTCGCCCTTGGCCTGAGCCAGCACCTCGGCCTTGATCTCCTCGCGCATCTGCTGGCGCACGGTTTCGGGCACGTAGGGAATGCGCAGCACGTTGGGCTTGGGAGCGTCGGCCTGCGGCGCGGGGGAGGCGGCCGTGACCTGGGCTTGCTTCAGGATGGCCTCGGCCTTGTCGCGCGTCAGCAGGCCCTGGGCCACCAGGGCGTCGATGAGGGCCTGGGTCGTCGCGCGCAGGCGGGCGAGTTCTTCCTTGTCCGATGCTGTGGCGGTTTGCGCCTGCGCGGGCGCGGCGGCCGCGAGCAGGGCGGCGGTCAACAGGGTGAGGATGGGTTTCATGGGGCAGGGGAGGGCAATCAGGCTTGGGGCCGCACGCTCAGGCGAAAGCGCATGGGCTGTGACAGAGCCAGCGCCGGCGGCGGCGGCAGCTTGAGCTGGCGGCGGGTTTCGTCGAGCGCGGTGCGCAGGGCGGTGTCGTTGCCGTCGTGGCCGCTGGGGCTCAGTTCGAAGCGCTGGATGGCGCCGTCCTTGTCGAGCCAGATGGCGAAGGTCGCGGTCAGCTGTTCGGCGTCGGCCTTGAGGTGGCGCTCGATCTCGCTTTGCAGCAGCTGGCGCGCGTTGTTGGCGTAGAAGCGCTCTTGCGCACGATCCACCGCGTTGGCGGACGAGCCCCCGCCGGGGCCCGTGGTCGGGGCGCCGCCGGCGTAGTCGCGCGACACCGTGCCCGCCGAGAACGCGCTGGGCCCATCTCCGGCCGCGCCTTCCATCTTGATGGACTCCGCCGGCTTGGGCGCCTCGGCCTGCTTGATCTGCTCCTCTCGCATCACCTGCTTGGGCTCGTCCTTGGGCGGCTCGGGCTTCTTCTCATCCTTGGGCGGCGGCGGCGGGGGCGGCGGTGTGTCGGGCAAGATGGCGATCTTGGCCACCTGGCGCTTGGGCGCGTCGGGCTTGATGTTCTTGACGGCCCACCACACGGCCAGGCCCAGCAGCAGGCAGCCAGCGGCGACGATGCCCTTGATGTGGCTCGCCTTCATGTGCCTATCCTCGACGTGACGAGGCCCATGTTCACGCCCAGCTTGTTGCACAGGTCGATGACGGCGACCACGCTGGCGTACTGCGCGCGTGCATCGCCCTTGATGGCGACGGACATCTGCGCGTCCTTCTGCTTGGCGGCTGTCAGCTGGCTTTCCAGCTCGGGCAGGCTCACGCCCACGCCGTTGATCAGCACGCCGCCGTCGGGCATCACCTGCACGATCTTGAGGTCGTGCTTTTCAGTGCTGGGCTTGTTGCTGGGCTTGGGCATTGTGATGCTCATGCCCTGCACAGAGGCGGTCGTCATCAGGATGAAGACGACCAGCAGCACGTAGGCGAGGTCCAGCATCGGCGTGACGTTGATGCTGTCGTAGGGTTTGGCGTCCTGGTTGACCTGCATGTCAGCTCCCCGCCCGTTTGGTCACGAGGCCGATCTCGGTGATGTCCAGCTTCTTGGCCACCTCCAGCACCTGCATCACCTTGTCGTACTGCGCTGCGGCATCTGCCTTCAGCACCACCGGCAGCGCCGGGTTGGCGGACTTGTACTGGGCGAGCGTGGACTGCAGCTGCGCCATGTCCACCGGGTAGGCGTCCAGGTACACGCCGCCGTCCGCGGTGATCGTGATCGCCCGCGTCTGCGGCTTGGCCAGGTTGTTGGCCGCCTGCGTTGTTGGCGAGTTCACCTTGACGCCCTGCACCGATGCCGTCGTCAGGATGATGAACACCACCAGCAGCACGTAGGCCAGGTCCAGCATCGGCGTGACGTTGATGTCGTCGTAGGGCTGGTTGTCGGACTTGACGTCGCCTGCCATGCCAGCCTCACGGAGCCCCGTAGAGTTCAGCGACGCGAGTGATGAACTCGTCGATGAAGATCTGCATGTCCGACGTCGCGTTCTTGATCTGCGACGCCAGCCAGTTGTAGCCAAACAGCGCGGGGATCGCGACGCCCAGGCCCGCCACCGTGGCCAGCAGCGCGGCCGCAATGCCCGGTGCGATCGCGTTCACGTTCACGTCGCCCGCGGCCGCGATGGCGGCAAAGGTGATCATCACGCCCACCACCGTGCCCAGCAGCCCGAGGAAGGGGCCGCCCGAGATCGCGATGGTCAGCAGCACCATGCCCGAGTTCAGCTGCGCGTTTTCTCGCACGTAGTCGGCATCCACCGACGCCTTCACCGCGTCCAGCGAGGCGCCCGACAGTGGCTTGGCGCCCGCCTCACCGACCTTGCGCTTGGCCAGCTCGCGCACACCGGCCTGGTAGAGCCGGTAGATGGGCGAGTTCGGATGTGGGGCGTGCGCCTCCAGCTTCAGCAGCTCATCGCTGGCCTCGCGAAAGCGCAGCACGAAGCTTCGGTTGGCTTTGGCCACGCGGCTCATCAGCAGGCTCTTGGACACCATCACCCACGCCGCGATCGCGAACATCACCGCCAGGATGATGATGACCACCCAGGCGTCCACCGTCAGGTTCTTGACGAGGATGCCCATGTAGCCGTGCTCGCCGCCGCCCTCGGCTTCGGCGCTGTCCTTGGCCTCGCGGATGGACGCGACGAGCTTGCTCTCCGCGCCCTGCGCACCGGCCGCCACGGCAAGCCAGTCCGCGCTGCGCAGCGTGGCGGCCACCTGCACCTCATCCATCAGGCCGCGGGCACCTTCGCCCAGGCGCAGGCTGTTGCCCAGCGACGGCGTGGCCAGGTCGCTCTGGGCCACCTGGGCGCCGTTGACGAACAGCGTCGCTTTGCCCAGGCCTAGCCGCAGCGCCACCTGTGTCCAGCGCGCGGTAGGCACCTCACCGCCCGATACCTCGGCCCTGTCGGTGCGGGCTACCAGCTTGCCGCCGTTCAGACTCAGCGTCAGGCCGCCCCAGTTCAGCAGCGTCGCGCGCTGCACGTCGTCCAGCTTCACCCACAGGCTCACGGTCAACTGGTTGCCGGCATCGACCACCGGCTTGTCGGACAGCGCATACACGATGGCCTCGCCGCCGAGCTTGGCGCTGGCGGCCAGCAGGCCGTTGGGCTCGGTCGCCAGCGCGCCCTGCGGCTTGACAGCACCCAGCTGGTCGGCGCCGGCCGGCTTGTCGCTGAAGTGCAGGGCGATGACGGTCGCGGCGTCGAAGCCCCCGGTGCCGTTCGCATCGACCTCGGCCGCCGCCTTGGCATTGCCGCCGTAGACGTAGAACAGGTTCTTGTCGCTGCCCGGCATCACGCTGGGCAGCTGCACCCACAGCACCGCCAGCTCGTTGATGCCGTCGAAGCGCTCGATGCTGAACTTCAGCGGCGTCTTATCGTCACCGGCCACCACGCGCAAGTCGCTGCCGTCTTCCTTTGCGGCGGTGAAGTCGAAGTTGCCGCTGTGCAGGCGCACGGCCACGGCCACGCCGCTGGCGGTCTCCTTCGTTTCCAGCCCCTGGGCCGAGGTGTTCAGCGTGATCTTGGCGCGCTCGCTCCAGTCGGCGTTCCACCAAGCGTGGGAGGTAGCCGGCAGCAGTGCGGCTAGGGCGAGGGCGGTGAGTGCTTTGCGCATCGTCATGGTCATCTTTCGGGAATCAGGAGGAGCCGAAGCCCAGGAACTCCAGCAGCAGGTTTCGCCGGCGGCGGCGGCGCTCGTCCTTGTCCTTGTCGGCGTCGGCTGCAGCGGCGGCCTGGGCGGCACCAGTCGGGGTCGTCGGTACGGTGATGGGCACGGTGACGGCCACCTCGGCCGTCGCGCCCGTGCGGGCGCCGGTCACCTGGATGTCGTTCGCGTTCACCAGCCGCTCCGCGCCCAGGAAGGCATTGCCCTTGGAGCGGATGCCGGCCTCGCCGGCGTTGATCTCGCCGGTGGGGGCCTGCAGGTCCAGGTCGTTGCCGGCAGACAGCACGGCGATGCCGGAGCCGCTGAACGAGCCCGAGGTGTCGAACACCAGGTTGCCGTTGGCGTCCAGGCGCAGCACGGGCGCCGGGGCGCCGGTCACCGTCTTGGCGCCTCGTCCCGCGTCGATGTTGCCGGCCGACGACCACATCAGCAGGTTGCCCTGGCCGATGGTGAACACGCGCGACTGGTTCACGTCGAAGTTCTGCGCCACCACCGCCGACACGTCGCCGCCGTTGACGGTGACGATGCCCAGCTCCGTGGCCGCCTTGCTGCCGGCGCTCACCTCGCCGGCGTTCACGCCGCCGCCCGGGTTGAGCAGCGTGATGTCTGCGCTCTGCAGCGTCTTGATCTGGCTGGTGGGCATGCGTACCTGGGCGGCCGGGCGGGCCGCCAGCGTGCCGGCGTCCGCCACCGGGAACAGCAGGTTGATGGCCTGATAGCCACTCGCATAGGCCGCCCAGCGTTCGTCACCCGCCAGCACCGCGGCGGCGCGACCGGCGCGCTTGAGCTCTCCCATCAGCACGCGGTTCAGCCACGGGATCTGGCGCTCCAGCGGCAGCGCCTCGAAGCGGCGCAGCGTGTCAGCGGCGTCACTGCCGCGCTGGCCGCTCATCAAGGCCACGTAGTCGCCCAGCTTGGCCATGTCGGCCGTGGCGGCCAGTTGCGCCAGTGCGGAGCTGCGCTGTGCAAGCGGCTGCGTGGCGAGCGTGGCCATCAGCACGCGGCTGACCAGCAGCGACTGCTGCGCGCTGCTCAAGGCCGGGGCCTGGGCCAGCGCCGCCGCATCGCTCAGGGCCGACCACGCCGGCTCCAGCAGGCTGGTCTGCTTTGCGAGTGCCTCGGTGACCTTGGCGTCGTCGATGGGTAGGCCCATCAGCGCTGCCTGGCGCAGGCGCTGCTCGGCCGCATCCGGCCGTGCCGGCTGTGCGCGCACCTGCTCTGCCAGCAGCCGGTCCAGCGCCTCGTTGCCCAGGCGCTGGCGCAGCAGCGCCAGCTGTTCGCCTGGCGTGGCAGCGTTGAACGCGGCCGCCGTGCCTGTGCCGCCCAGCAGCACCCAGGCCTGGCCCAGCTTGCCTGCCAGGCCCGATGCGCCCAACACCTGGAAGCCGGCGGCGCTGGCCCGGGCGTAGTCCTCGCCGTCGGCGCTTAGGCCGGCCACCACGGTGACGCGCGCGCCGCCCTCGGGCAGCAGCGCGCTGTTGGACAGGTTGCCGCGCGACACGATGCCGGTGCTGGTGGACAGGTCCACATCGCGACCGGCGAGCACCAGCAGGTCGCCCGGGCCTGCCACTTCCAGCCCCAGGCCGTTGCCGAAGCGCAGGTCGCGGCCAGCCTGCAGCTGGCTCAGCTCGCTGGCCTGGCCGCTGGCCGCTGGCTGGTGCTGCACGCTGACGTTGGATACCCGCAGGTCGCGGCCGGCCGTGGCGGCTAGTGGGCGCGTCGTGGTGACGTTGCTCAGGTCCAGGTCGCCTTGCTGCGCCAGCAGTTGCACCGGCGCGCGATTGCTGGTGTCCAGCACGGCGCGGCCGGCGTCGTCGCGGGCCAGCAGCAGGCCTTGCTGCAGCGTCTCGGTCACGCGGTTGAGTGCCTGCGTCTGAACCTGCGTGCTGGCGGTCTGCGGCGCCGTCAGCGACTGCACGGACAGGCTGCTCAGCGTGACGCTATCGCCGGCGGCAACCCAGGTGCGGGCGGCGCTCGGGTCAGCCGCCAGGCTCCAGGTTTGCAGGCCGTTGGCGATGACGCTGCCCTGCGGCGCCAGCAGGCGCAGGTCCACTGGCACCACCTGGGCACCGGGCAGCTCGCGTACGCCCTGCCACAGTGGCTGGCTCGCGCCGGCGTACTGCACATCTCCGCCCGCGCTCTGCAGCAGCAGGCTCGCCCGACGGTCCAGCATCGGCGTCACGACGTTCTGGCCCAGCGCCTCGTTGTTGTCGTAGGTGGGGCTGGCGAAGGAGAGGTTGCGCGCGCTGGCAATCGCCAAATCGCCCGCCGCCTGCACGCGCACAGCGCCGTCCAAGTAGAGCAGTTGCACACCGGCTTCGCGGCCGACCGGGATGCCCTCGGCGGCACGGATGGCGCCACCGGCGCGCAGGTCCAGACCTCTCGAGCCCATGAACTGGCCGCTGACGACATCGCCGCCCGCCTGCACGCTGAGGCCGCCGCCGCCAAATTGCAGCAGCCCGGCAGGCAGGCCTGTGGCGGTGGCGCCGGTGGCGTCCAGCACCAGACCGGAGCTGATGGCGGCGGCCTGCAGCTGCTGCACCGTGCCGCCGGCCTGCACATGGATGCTGCCGCCGCCCAGCGTGGCCAGGCCTTGCGAGAAGCGGTCCTCGCGGCCGAACCAGGCCGTCGTGCCGTTGTTGTTGGCACGCCAGTACCAGTCTGTGATGTAGCGCTGATCCTGACCCAGCGCGCTGCCCAGCACGTCGCCACCGGCCTGCACGCGGATGGCGCCACCGCGCTCGGTGAAGGGCATCAGGCCCGAGCTGCCCAGCACCGGGCCCAGCGTCTCGGCCAGCGCGTCCAGTGCCGTGGCGGGCAGCGGGTCGGCCGGGGCCGGTTCGGGCGCAGGCGTCGGCGCGGGCGCAGGTTGGGGCGCCGGTGCTGGTGTCGGTGTGGGCGCTGGGGCGGGCGTTGGGGCCTCGCCTGGCACTGTGGGCGCGGCCGGCGGTTGGGCATTGCCGGTCGTTGCGCCATTGCCCTCGGCGGGCACGGTGGCGTCGGTCGTGGCGTCCAGGCGGCCCGCCTGCGCGGCCGGGCTCGCCGAGGCGCTGGCCGTGGCAGTTGCAGTGGCCAGGCTGGCCACCGGCACGCCCAGCGTTGCGATGTTGGCCTTGCTGTTCAGCAGCTTCACGTCCTGACCGGCGGCGAGGGTGATGTTGCCGGTGGTGCTGCGCAGCTGCACGGCCTGGCTGTCGTGGCCGACCTCGATCGAGCCGACGCCCGTAACGGTCGCTAGCGTGTTGGCCGCGTTCAGGTCGGCGCCCGCCACGATGCGCAGGTCGCCGGCGCGGGCCGAGGTGCCTACCCATGTGTCGGCGGTCACCGGCGACTCACGCAGGCCCGTGCTCAGGGTGGCCTGCAGCTGGACGTTGCCAGCGGTGCGCAGTGTCAGTGCGGCCTCGGCGGCATGGGGCGCGGCCGCCTGCTGGGCCGCGGTGAGCGTGGGTAGCCGCCAGTCGGCGCTCAGGCGCAGGTCATTGCTGGCGCGCACCTCTACGCCGGCACGCACGCGCAGTGTGGGCAGCAGGTCGGCCTGCTCGGCGCTCAGGCGCGTGGCGATGGCTTCGGCCGTCTGCTGGCCCACGCCCATGAAGGCGTCGTTGTCCAGCAGCACGCGGCCCAGGCCGAGGTGCCCGGCCGGTGCCGGGGTGGGTGTGGGGGCTGGGGCCGGCGTGGGCGCAGGCGTGGGGCTGGGTGCCGGCGAAGGCGCGGGTGCCGGGCCGTTGGGGCCGGTAGGCGCTGGTGGCGGCTGCGTGTTGCCGGTGGTGGGGCCATTGCCGTCGGACACGGCGCTCGCATCGGCCGTGACGGCGAGCGCGAATGCGCGGCTGCCTTGTGCGGAGGCAGGCTGCGGTGGGCTGGGCGGCTGCACGTCGCCGGTCGTCGGCCCGTTGCCGGCGGACGGGCCGGTGGGCGCCGGTGTCGGTGCGGGGGCGGGCGCAGGCAGCGGGGCCTGCGTCAGCGGTGGCAGTGGCGGCTGGGTGCCGCCGGTGGTCGGGCCATTGCCATCGGACGGCGACGTCGGTGACGGCGCAGGGCTCGGGGGCACCGGCGCGGGTGCGGGTGCGGGGGCCGGTGTTGGCGCGGGAGTCGGTGCCGGTGAGGGCACCGGCGCCGGCGTGGGTGCAGGAGCCGGCGATGGCGCGGGTGCGGGCGTGGGGGCTGGTTCGGGTGCCGGTGCTGGTGACGGGACCGGGGCTGGTGCGGGCGAAGGCACGGGTGCCGGCGTTGGCGCAGGTGTTGGCACCGGTGCGGGCGTGGGTGCCGGCTCCGGTGCAGGCGCCGGTGTTGGTGCAGGGGCGGGTACCGGTGCTGGCGTTGGTGCAGGCGTCGGAGCCACTGGCGGTGCGGGTGGCTGGGTGCCACCGGTGGTCGGGCCGTTGCCGTCGGCTGGAGGCGTGGGCGAGGGGGCAGGTGCCGGTGCCGGTGCCGGTGCCGGTGCCGGTGCCGGCACGGGTGCCGGTGCTGGAGCCGGTGCTGGAGCTGGAGCTGGAGCTGGAGCTGGAGCTGGAGCTGGAGCTGGAGCTGGAGCTGGAGCTGGAGCTGGAGCTGGAGCCGGCGCCGGGCCGGGCACCACGGGGGGCGCCGGCGGCTGGGTGTTGCCGGTCGTGGGGCCGTTGCCGTCGGCCGGCGTCGTGGGTGCCGGGCCAGGTGCAGGCGTTGGCGCAGGTGTCGGTGCCGGGCTGGGTGCCGGCGCGGGCGAGGGCGCGGGTACTGGTGCGGGGGCCGGTGACGGCGCTGGTTCGGGCGCAGGGGCAGGTACCGGCGCAGGCGCTGGTGCCGGTGATGGCGTGGGACTCGGTGTCGGTGCGGGCGCGGGTGTCGGCGCCGGAGCGGGTATGGGGCCGGGCACCACGGGGGGCGCCGGCGGTTGGGTGTTGCCAGTCGTAGGGCCGTTGCCGTCAGCCGGCGTCGTGGGCACCGGCGCGGGCGCGGGCGGCAGCGGCGGCGCGGGCGGCTTGGTTGTGCCGGTGCTGGCGCCATTGCCGTCGGCCGGTGTGGTGGGTACCGGGCCGGGCGCCGGGGCGGGGCTGGGCGAAGGCGTCGGTGATGGCGCCGGGGTCGGCGCGGGCGTTGGTGACGGCGTGGGCGCTGGGGTTGGCACCGGTGCCGGTGTTGGCGTGGGAGCAGGTGTTGGTGCGGGTGTCGGCGCCGGTGAAGGCGATGGCGATGGCGATGGCGATGGCGATGGCGATGGCGTGGGTGCCGGAGTTGGCGCGGGCACGGGCACGGGCGCCGGGACAACACCGTCCACAAGGTCGGTGATGTTGTCGTAGCGCTTGACGGCCTCGATGTCGATGGCCGCGGCCTGCTGCACGCGGGTGCGCAGCGGGTCGATGCGAACGTCGTGCGTGTCCTCGTCGCGCTGGGCGCGCAGGGCCAGCGTGCCGCCGCCGGCGTCGATGCTGCCGCCTTGCAGGCTCAGCCGGCCTTCGGCACTGTTGAGTGCGATGCGGGGGGCGTCCAGGTCGGTGGCGGTGCCGGCGCTCTGTGCCGTCAGCTGCGCGCCGTCGGTGATGACGAGGGCGTCACGGGCGCTGAGTTGCATCTGGCCTCCGCTGTCAGCGCTGGCCAGGGCCGTGAGCTGGCCGCTGAGGCTGAGCGCGCCCGCGTCGGCGCTGATGTCCAGCGTGCGGGCGCGCAGCGCGCTGCCGGCTTTCAGCACGAGGTCGCCGCGGCGCTGGCGCAGCGTGATCTGCTGCTGGAAGGCCTGCGGCCCGGCCGCAGCGATCAGCGTGCCCAGCTTGTCGGCGCTGGGCAGCGTGGCGGCGTCCAGGTGGAGGCTGGCGAGCGTGCTGCCCTGGCCGCCGGCCTTGAGCGTGCCGCCGAGCAGCAGCTCGCCTTGTGGGGCGGCCAGGCTGAGGTGGCCGGCGTCGCCGCTGCCGGCGGCGCTGACGTCCAGGGTGGCGCCGCTGCCCACCGTCAGCAGGCCGTTGGCCGTGCTGAGGCTGAGGCGGCCGGCGGCGAGGTCCACGGGCACGGCGTTGGCGCCGCTGCCCAGCGTCTGGCGGCTGCCGGCCACGCTGAGGGTGCCCCCTTTGATGCTGAGGTCGCCCTGGCTGGCCAGACTCAGCTGGCCGGCCGGCAGCAGCAGGTCGGTGTTGACGGCCATGCTGGCGGCTGACAGCGCCAGCTTGGCGGCGGTGCCGGCCGTGATGCTGGCGCTGGTGGGCTCCGCTGGCTGGCTGAGCGCGAGTGCTCCGGCCACGGTCCAGCGGCTGTCGGCGGGTGCCGTCACGCCCGCGCGGGCGCTGATGGCGGGCGTGTTGGCGCTGAGGCTGCCCTGCACCGTGAGCTGGCTGTTGCCGCCCAGTGCGATGCCTTGCGACGCCGTCAGCGTGGTGCTGGCGGCCTGCCAGGCCTGGCTGCCTTCGGCCAGGCGCAGCTGGCCGGCGGCGGTCATTGCGAGCGTGCCGGCAGCGGGCGCAGCGGCGGCCGCGGCATCAGGGCTGCGGCCGGTGGTGTTGGTGAGCACCAGGGTCTGGGCGCTCACCGCGGCGGCGTCACCCGCGGTCTGCACGCGCAGGGCGGGGGCATCCAGCGTCAGCTGCCTTAGCGTGGTGCTGCCCAGGCTGGCGTTGCCGGCGAAATCGAGCGTGGCGTAGCTGCGCAGCAGCAGCTCATCGGCCGTGGCGAGCTGCTGGAGCAGCGGGCCGGCCAGCTGCAGGCTGCCGTCCGCGGGGCTGCCGCCCAGCTGCAGGCGCGGCGCACCCAGGCCGAAGGCGGCGGCCGTGAGCGTGGCCTGGTTGGCAATCGCGGCGCTGCCGGTGGCGTCCAGCTGCACGCGGCCGGTGCTCGCCTGCAGCGAGGCGTTACCCGCCACCTGCAGCGTGCCCGTCTTCAGCTCGGCCCCTTGGCGCGTCAGGCTGCTGCCAGCGTTGGCGCTGAGCAGCACGGCCGCGCCGTCGCCCTGCAGCGTCCACTGTGTCGCCGCCGTGGTGTCGGTGGCCTGCAGTTGTGCGCCGGCTTGGACCGCGACCGTCTCGCGCGCCGTGAGCAGCAGGTTGGCCGCAGTCAGGGCTCGCGGCGGCTTCGGTGTGCCCTCGGGCACGCTCGGGGTCGTCTCGTCGTAGACGTTCACCGTCTGCGCGCGCACGGCCAGCGCGCCGGGCTGGCGCAGGTCGGTCGGCACGGCGCCGAGCACGAGCTTGTTGACCCCCAGCGCGTTGAGCTGCGCAATGCTGAGCCGCAGGCCTTCGGCACTGTCCGGCGCCTCGCCAACCAGGATGTCGCTGGCAGCGAAGTAGGCGCTGCCGCCCTGGCCACCGCTGCCGGCGGCCACGCGCAGCGCGCTGCGCAGGTCGGCCTGCTGAGCGGCCACCACCAGTGCGCCGGCGTCGCGGTTCAGCGCCGGGGTGGCGGTGTCGTTGCGGGTGGCGAGATCGCTGAAAAAGCCGTCGGCAGAGGCGAGGCGGATTTCGCTGTAGCGGCGCGCTTGCTTGCTGGTGAGCAGCTGCCAGGTGCTGGGCAGTGCATCGGTGACCGTCGTGCCGGCGGTGCTGAGCCGTGCGCCGACGACGAGGCTGCCGTCATCGCGCACCTGACTCTGGCCTTGGGCCAGCACCAGCGCGCTGTCGTCGCTGCGCTTGAGCGCGATGGGGCGCACCAGTACGGCGCCGTCCAGCGCTGCATAGCGGGCGGGCAGCAATGTGTAGGTGCCGATCAGCTGCGTGCCGTCGGCCAGCGTGACGCCGGTGCTGCCGAAGTCGATGCTGCGGCCCAGCGCCGGCAGGTTGGGCAGGCTGTTGTCGGCGGCGCCGGTGCTGCGCACGCTGGGCACCAGCGCGTAGCTGCCGTTGGCGGCGCTGAAGATGTCGGTCGAGCCGCCTGGGCCGGCGACGAACTGCCAGCCCAGCAGCTGGCCGCCGCCGCTGAGATCCATGCTGGCGCCGGCGGCGCTGGTGATGGTGGGCGCCTGCAGCGTGATGGCCTTGGCCGGGGTGGCGCTGAGGATGTCGCCGGACTTGCTGCCGGGGCCGCTCCAGCGCTCGCCGTTCCAGCTGCCGAACAGCAGGCTGCGGCCACCGGCGCTGACGGAGGTCTCGCTGCCGTCCAGCAGCGCGATGCTGTCGCTGGCGTCCAGCGTGAGGCTGCCCTCGGGCGCGCGCAGCCGACCACCCTGGCGGATGCTGGCGGCCTGCAGGGTCAGGCGGCCGCCGGCGCTGAAGGGCAGGTCGGGCGCTTTGCCGTCGGCGCTGGCCGGGCTGTCGATGCTGATCTGGCGGCCGGGCGCGGCGATGACGAAGCCAGTGTCGCTGGCCGGGAAAATCTGCGCGGCGCTCAGACGCAGGTCGCCGGCCGTGTTGAGGCGGCCGTCGCCGGCCACTTCGGCACTGGGCTTTTGCAGCAGCAGGTCGCCGGCGCTGAGCAGGTTGAGCTGGCCCACGCCCTGGCTGAGCACCTTGCCGCTGACGTCCAGCCGCTGGCGGGCGGCCAGCGTGAGCGTGGCGCTGCCGGCGCTGGCAGTGAAGGCTTCCCGCTGAAGTTGGCCGAACTCCAGCGCTGTACGGCCATTGACCCAGCTCAGGTAGGTGGCCGACAGCGTGCTGCTGCTGGGCAGTGCGCTGGGCTGCACGGCCAGCACGGGCGCGTCCAGGCGCAGCGCGCCCGCGATGTCCAGCGACGTGGCGGCGTCGATCAGCAGGCGTTCGCGCGAGGCCAGCGTCAGCTCGGTGACGCCCGATCGTGTGATCCACGGCGCGTCCACGCGGGCCACCCCGCGCAAGGTACCGGCGCTGCCCAGCGTGTCGGGCGTCAGCGTGGTGCTGAGGGAGCCGCTATCGGCGGCCAGCAGCAGGTCGCGCACGGCCGGCAGGCGAACGGTGTCGGTGAGGCCGGCCTCCAGGTTGATGCTCAGTCGGCCGCCGGCCGCGCCGGTGCCGCCGCCGGCGGCGCGCAGCGCGCCTTCCAGCAGCAGGTCGCCGTTGGCGTTCACGCTCAGGGAGCCGGCGTTGCTGGCCAGTGTCTGGCGCGTGATGCGGTCGCCGGCCGACGTGGTTTCGCGCACGTCGACGCTGCCGCTGGTGCCGCGGATGTCGATCTCGGCCCCCTGCTGCACGATGAGGCTGGTGGCGTAGCTCTGCGCCGTGGCGCCGGTGTTCAGGCTGACGCTGCCGCCCGCCAGCACGCGGCCGCTCAGCAGGCCGTCGGTGCTGGGCAGGGTCTGGGTGATGCCGGCCACGTCGATGCGGCTGCTGGCGCCCAGCCACAGGTGGCGCTGCAGCGGAAAGTAGCGCGAGTCCTCGCCCGTGGCGAGGCTCAGGCTGACTTGGCCCGCCGGCGCGGAGATGCTGCCGTCCAGGCGCAGCTGCTGGCGGGCCGACAGCTGCACCTTGGCGCCGGCGTCCAGCGACAGCGAGGCGCCCGCGCCGAACAGCAGCCGACCGGCCGGCTGGTCTGCCGTGATGCCGCTGGCGCTGAGCGTGACGTCGATGGGTTGCGGGTAGCTGCGGGGCGGCGCGACCAGCGAGAACGCCGTGTCCATGGCCGTGCCGGTGGCGCGGTTGCGCGTGGCGCCATCGGCCTGCCACAGCTGCAGGCGCGGCGCCATCTGCGTGCCGCCCTCGACGCTCAGCAGGTCGCGCCCGTCCAGCGCGTAGGTCTGGAAGCCGCCGCGGTTGAAGAAGTCAGCGGCGAGCATTAGCGCACCGGCGGCGTCGGCAGCGGTGCCGACGCGGATCTGCGGCGCGGCGAGCGTGAACTTGCCGCCCTGGGCCACGCCATGGCCGCGCAGGCTGACCTCGTCCAGCGCCGACACGGACGCGCCGCCGCGCAGCGTCAGCGCGCCGGCCGTGCCGCCGCACAAAGTGTTTGCCTTGCAGCTGCCAATCGCCTGCGCACCGGTCATCAGCGCGCCGCTGGACACGTCCAGCACCGTTGCTGCGCCGAGCTGCAGGTTGCTGCCGGCCTGCAGCGTGACGCTGCCGCCGGCCGTGGCGGCGGGGCGGGCGGCGTCGGTCAGCGTGGCGTCCAGCGCGGCGTTGACCCAGCGGCCCGAGGCGTCCAGCCGCACGCCGTCGGTCACACGCACATCGCCCGCGCCGCTGCGCAGCGTGATGCTGCCGGCGGTGCTGCGAATGTCGGCCTCTGCACTGACGGTGCCGCTGCTGGATTGCAGTTGCACCGCGCCGCGCGTGCCCAGCTGGAGCGTGTCCGCCAGCACCACATCGCCTACGGCGGAGACGCTGACATCGTTGAAGCCCGACGCGGCCAGGCCGGCCAGCGACAGGCCGGAGGCGAGACCGTCCAGCGCCGTGGCCGCTCCGGCGGCATCGCCGCGCAGCAGGGACCAGCGGCTGTCGTCCAGTGCGTTGCCGCTGCTGCGCAGCCGGAAGTCGCGCAGCACCGGGCCGGCGTAGGTGGCGGTGCCGAACACATTGACGTGGGTGGCCGCACCCAGCGCCAATTTGGCTGCTGCTGCGGCCGCATCCAGGCCGGCGAGCTGGCGCACACCCTGCGTGACGCTGCCGCTCAGTTGACCGTCCAGCACCAGACGGGGCGCGACGATGCTGAGGCTGCCGCCGCTCTGGCCGGTGACGTAGCCCGGCTCCAGCCGAGACGGGCTGACGAGGCCGTAGCTGGGTCGCACGCCCCAGCGGTCGTAGCTGGCCTTGGCCGTGCTGGCGTTGACGATGCCGGTGTAGAGCAGGTCCTTGGGCGCGTCGTTCAGCGTGTAGGCGCGGCCGTTGCTGGCGTAGAGCTGCGTGGGCGCCACCTGGGCGGCCGTGTAGTTCACCTGGCCGCCCGAGACATCCAGGCGCGCGCTGGCATGCGTGACGACGGCCTCACCGGCCACCAGCTTCAGCGAGCCGCCGCTGGCCAGACGTTCGCTGGCGCTGCGCTGCTGGGCCGCGCGGTAGTTGGCGAGGTCACCCAGGATGGGCGAGGCCTGGCGGATGTCCAGCGTGACCTTGTTGCGAAACAGCAGGCCGTCCTTCTGCAGTGGCGCGTCCTTCAAATCGTTGCTGCCCAGCAACTCGGTGGTGACGAACTCGCGCGCGACGCTGACCGTGGTGTCGGTCGTGCCGGAGACGTCGATGCGGGCATTGGCGTCGATGACGATGCGCCCGCCGGTGGCCGTCAGTGGGTTGCTGGTGACCAGGCCGCCGAAGGGGTGGGGCGTGTCCAGCGCGCGCAACTCGGCCACGGCGCCAGGGGCCACGACGTGGGCGCCCTCGGCGAGCGTGATGCTGCCGCCGGCCAGGTCCAGCCGCGAGCGGGTGAAGGTGGCGTTGTCGTCGCTGGTCAGCGGCTTGCCGTCGGCACCGGCGTTGTCGGGGGTGATCTCGGTGACGCTGCCGGTGGCCAGCGTCAGCGTGCCGCTGCGCGTGGCGCGCTTGTAGAAGGGGTCGCTGACGACCTTGTCACCCTGCGCATCGCCTTGGGCCAGCAGCAGGATGGAGCCGTTCTGCGACACGCTGGTCGTTGCGCTCACGCGGCCGGCCTGGTTGACGGCCAGGCCCACCAGCGTGGCGTTGCCGCGCGGCACGCTGATGCTGCCGGTGTTCTCCACCTTGCCGTCACCTGTGGCCAGGTCGCCCCGACCCACTTCGACGAGCAGGCCGCGCAGCGCGGGCACGTTGGGGTTGGCCTCGGACGCATACAGCGGCTCGGTGGTCGGCAGCTTGTAGAAGACCTCGGCGCCCGCGCCCAGCACGACCTGGCCGCCGGGGGAGGTCAGTGTGCCGGCGTTCTCCACGCGCTTGGCGTAGAGCTGAATGCGGCCGCCTTCGCCAGTGACGATCTGTGCGCCCGGCTCCACGCGGATGAAGTTCTTCGCGTCGACGTAGTCGGCCGCCGTGCCGTCGTAGCGCAGCGCGGCGGCTGCGCCTGTGATGTTGGTGACGAAGCCGTTAGCGTAGTCCGCGTCCTTGGGTGCGAGCGTGGTGGCCAGCAGCGCGCCCACGTCCACGCGGGCATCCTTGCCGAAAAGGATGCCGTTGCGGTTGTAGAGCAGGATCTCGCCGCCGTTGGTGGCCTTGAGCTGGCCGAGGATCAGGCTGGGGCTGACGCCGCCAATGCGGTTCAGCGCGCTGGAGCCCGGCAACGCCATGTCGAAGGTGACCGAGCTGTCCGTGTCGATGTGGAAGCTGTCCCACTTGTAGATGGCGCGCTGGCTGGTCTGGCCGATCGTCATGTCCACACCGCCACGCGCATTGGCCGTTTCCACCGGCGCGGCCGTGCCCGCGCCATAGACGCGCCAGCCCACGGCCGGTTGCGGCACCTTGAACGGCGGCGGCGGTGGCGCCGCCACGGGCGCCTGAGCCAGGGCGACCAAGGGCAGGCTGGCGGCCAGGGCCGCCACGAGCGGGCTCAGCAGCAGGGCGGTCTTGGGCAAGGCGGGCTTGGACATGGCGGGCTCAGAAACGCAGGGCGGCGCGCATGTGCACGCGCTCGGTGGGCAGGCTGCGGCCCGCAACATCACGGTGGCGGCGCGCCCAGTCCAGCGCCAGGCTCAGGCCGGGCTGCAGGCCCAGCCGCAGGCCCAGGCCGGTGCCCAGCAGCGTGCTGCGGTGGGGCTGGCCTGGCTCGGGCTCGATCAGCGTCACGCGGGCCACATCGCTGAAGCCGAACACCACCAGCTCGGTGAAGGGCGGCAGCGGTGCACCGTCGAAAGCCTTCAGCAGCGCCGGTGCGAGGTTGCGGCTGCGCAGCTCCAGCGAGGCCAGCACGCCGTAGTCAGCCGAGGCGGCGGACTCGGCATAGCCCCGCACCGAGTCGGCCCCGCCCACGGCGAACTGCTCGGCGCTGACCAGCGGCTGGCTGGCGATCTGGCCCGCCACGCGCAGCGCCCATTCGGTCGGGCCCATGCGCGTGCTGCCGCGCCAGTCGAGCTTGAGGGTGGTGAAGCCGCCATCCGCGCCGCGGCGCTTGCAGGCGAACTGGTCAGCGATGCCAAAGCTGCCGTCGGCCAGCTGGCAGTCACGGCGCGTCTGCCGCCACACGGGCCGCAGGCCGAATGTGGCGCTGGCATTGAGCTGCTGCTGGCCCCAAGCGCCCCACCAGCTGCCGTTGTAGGCCGCCTGGAGCGGCGCATATCGCAAAGGAGAGCCGATGGTGCCGGCGCTGGTCTGCACGTCTTCGGTCAGGTTCTTCAGGTCAAAGCCCAGCGACAGCCCGTGCGCTGCGTTGCTGGCGACGCGGTTGACGCCGTAGCGCAGCCCCAGCGTCGTGCCCCTGCCCAGCACGCGGGTGCCGCCCAGGCTGTCGATGTCGCTGCTGGAGTTGACGGCGCTGACGCTCAGCGAGTCGCCATCGCCCAGGGGCACGAGGTAGTTCAGCACCAGCACCTGCGACTGGCTGGGCTGCATGGGCGCGGTGAGGGCCGTCAGAGACAGCGAGTGCTCGCGCTGGAACAGGTTGTCGTAGTGCAGATTGATGGCGGCGCGCAGAGCCTCGGTGCCGGTGGCTGCGGCGTTGTTCAGCTCCACGCTGCCACCCAGCGGCAGCTTGTCGCTGACCTTGAGTTCGGCCTCCACGGTGCCGGGCTCGCGGCCCGGCCGCAGCACCGGCTGCACACGGCGCTCGGGCGTTTGCGACAGCGCGGCGATCTGCTGCTGCACGACGTTGAAGTTGGGTACGGTGCCCTCGGCCAGTTCGGTGGCGACGGCGCGAATGCGGCCCTGGTCGAAGTAGCGCGAGCCGGTCACGTAGAGCTTGTCCACGCGCCCTTCCAGCACCACCAGGCGTACCACGCCGCCGTCGATGCGCTGCTCGGGCACATCGACGAACACGGTCAGGTAGCCCGCGCCCTGGTAGGCCTTCTCCAGCGCGGCGCGTGCGCTCTCGATGGCGGCCATGTCGCGCTTCTCGCCCATGAAGGGCATGACGGCCGCTTCCACCTGTGTGGGTTTGAGGCGCGTGTTGCCTTCGACCTCGAACTCCAGGATGTCGAACTGCAGGGCCTGCGGTTGCACCTGTGCGAGCGCCGGTAGCGCCTGGGCGAACAGCCAGCAGGCGAGGGCAGTCAGCAAAAGAAACCAGCGCGCCCGCAGCGGGGCGCGCGTCAGTCCGGCGTCCATGGAATGAGTGTCCCGAGGGCGGGTGAAGCGGTCGTGAAAAAACAGCGGCCGTCAGCGGTGGTGTGTCACCGCAGACGGCCGGTTCGTGTCCTCAGGCGCGGCGGCGAGCGCGGGCGGCCAGCACGGCCAGGCCCAGGCCCATCAGGCCCCAGGTAGCGGGCTCCGGCACGGGGCTGATGCTGCTGCCCAGGCTCAGCGTGTCACCGGCCGGCACATCGATGAAGCGGATGGCGCCGTAATGGGCGGTGAAGTCGGTGCGCAGGCGGTTCTGCTGGCCCTCGAACGTGGCGACCG
The DNA here is from genome assembly GCF_043555875.1 of Pelomonas margarita. Classification (NCBI taxonomy): domain Bacteria; kingdom Pseudomonadati; phylum Pseudomonadota; class Betaproteobacteria; order Burkholderiales; family Sphaerotilaceae; genus Roseateles; species Pelomonas margarita. Next base: position 175,942 of record NZ_JBIGHW010000008.1, read on the forward strand.
GCGTGATCTTGGCGGCCAGCGTGTAGCTGAGGATGTAGTTGCCCGCGCTGTCTACCCCGAGGCCCCAGAAGGCGTCGTTGGCGTCGTTGTCGAACTCGTCGACGAGGATGGGCTCCGAGCTGTCGTCGCTGCGCATTGTCAGCTTGTAGAACCACGACGACTGGTTGATCTTGTTGAACACGCTGGGGGACGCCATTGCACCGAGGAGGTTGCCGTCGGGGCCGAACGAGTCTGCGGCGTAGGCCAGTTCGCCCTTCTTCGCCAGACCCGATTCGTTGGCTGCGTAGTCGACGCTGCAGGTTGCCGTGCCGCACAAGGTGCTGATGTTGGCGAACCCGCTTTCGAGGCTGCCCTCGGCGGTGCCGAACTGCAGCTGGTCGAGGGTGATCAGCCGGGTGTACTCGGGGTCGGTGGTGCCCGAAGCCGTGGCGTGGTTGATCGTGGCGTACATCGCCCGCGAGCCCGCGCCGATGCCACTGGGGTCGCTCGACACGGCCAGGATGGCCCACATCTGGTTGGCAATGTCGGTGGACACACTCAGGAAGCTCTGGAACTTGGCGTCCGTGTTCAGCGGATCGAACAGCTTCTGATAGCCGGCGTTCTGCTGGCCATAGACGAACAGATTGGTGGCCGCATCACCGGCTGCGTAGTTCTCGCCGTAGACCGTGATGCCCAGGTCCTTGGTGTAGGAAATTTCCTTGATCGGGTCCCAGATGAACAGCATGAGTTCGGGCGTGTTGCCGGCGGCCACGCCCTCGGCGCTTGAGTCACCGACACGGACGGCGGCCGGGCTGCCGGCGGCGGCCAGGGCGAGTGCTGCGGCCAGCACGGCCTTTGCCTGGTGGCGTGGGCTGATCGACTTCATCAGGGTGTTCATGCTGCTCTTCATCGGGCTGTCGTTGAGGGCGGGGTGCCGTCTTGGCCATGCGTGCGCGGGCGGCCCGCATGGCGAAAACGCCCCGGCAGGCGCGGGGCGCGAAGGCCGCACGGAGACGTGCCCGTGCGGCCAGTCGATGCGCTGCTTACTTGGTCATGCGCACCGGCGAGCAGCTGTTGCCACTGTTGCGGGCGGTGTGCGAGGTGTAGCTGCGGGTCAGCGCGTCCAGGTTGGCCCAGGCGCCGGTGAAGGTCGACGGCGGGGCGACCAGGCCGTTCTGCAGGTCGGCATCCAGGCGTTGCAGCACGGAAGCCTTGCCCATCTCGGTACGCATCTTGGTCAGCAGCGCCAGCTGCTCGGCCGTGGGTGCGTTGGCGAAGCCCGGCTTGGCCCACTGCATGGTGGATTCGACGACGAAGTCGTACTCGCCCATGATCACGGCAGCGCGCGACGGCGTGGCACCGCTGAGCTTGACGAAGCGATAGCCCTTGTCCTGGATCAGGTTGCCGTTGGCATCCTTGGGCAGGGGGTTGTTCTCGCGGCCCAGCACGCCGAATGCATAGCCGCCGCCGGTGCTGTCGGCCAGACCGTCCGTGGTGGCCAGGCAGCCCTCGACGTTGCTGCTGCTGCTGCCCTGTTGCACGGTCAGGTTGCCCAGCACGGAGGGCACGGCCGTCGTGGTGCCGGCCGCAGGCGTATAGCCGCCGGCAGCGCCACCGCAGGGGGTGTTGGCGAAGAACATGTTGGACGCCGCTTGCGTGCCGGAGGTGGGTACCCGGCGGCAGACGTTGATGCGCTTGTTGTCGATGTTGCTGTCCACGGTGGCCGGGATCAGCAGGTTCCAGCCCTTCTTGGTGGAGGAGCTGCCCAGCAGTTGGCTGGTCAGCGCGCCTGCGACGAAGCTCTTGGGCAGGCTGGGCTGCTTGGCTTCGGACTCGTCGACGACGGTGGCGCTGGCGTCCACCAGCCCCTGGGCCTTCTGCAGCGACAGATACAGCTTCTTGTTGACGGCAACGGCAAAGATGTTCTGCACGAAGCCGGCTGCATCGAGGCCCGTGGTGTTGAGGTTGGTGCCGCCGTGGATGGGCGCCTGCAGCAGGGCCGGCTCGACATCGGAGATGCCGGCGTGGGCCAGGGCGCTCGTCGTGGTGCCGCAGATGAAGGTGGGCTTGGCGATGTCGGAGGCCGGCGAGACATTGGCGGTGGCCGTGCAGCCGGCGCTCACCAGCATGTGCGCTTGCGTGGCGTCGCCGCCATTCAGCAGCGGCGTGACGCCCTGGCCAGAGCCGCCGGCATCACGCTTGGTGATCAGCACCGGCGTGCCGACCGGCCAGGTGCCGATAGCGACCTTGGTGCGGAAGGCATAGGCGCGGTGGTTGCCACCGGTGGCGGAGTCGTAATACACGTCGAAGGTGGCGGCATCAGCCAGCTCGGACTGGATGTACGCGCCAACCATCAGGCGCAGTGCCGAGGCACCGGCCAGGCGGACTTCCTTCAGCGTGCCCGCGTCGCGCTCGGCGATCACTTGGGCGGGAGTCAGGGCATTGGCAGCGCCGAACGAGGCCAGGCAGGCCAGGGCGATCAGGGAGGAGCGGAGCTTCATGGGAGGACTTTCAGCCGATTCGGGGTGAGCTAGGCCACGCCACCCCCGAAAGGGCGGCGGGCAGTGACTGGCAAGAGATCAGGGCTTGCCGGGACGGCGCCCGGCAACGCGATCAGGCGGACTTGCGGCGGCGGGCCACGAAGCCGATGGCGGCCAGGCCGGCGGCCAGCATGGCGTAGGTGCTGGGTTCCGGAACCGGTGCGGCAGCGATGGTCACGGCGTTGCCGTCGAAGCTGGCCGTGGTGGTCAGGATGTCGTACTTCGCAAAGGCCGTGCTCTCGTCGCTGGACGGCGTCAGGTAGACCATGGACGACGTCGTGCCGACGGCATTGCCGATGCTGAACTGGCCGAGGAAGCTCAGGTACTCAGGGCCCGTGTAGGCCAGCGTGCTGACGGCCGTTGCCCGGCTGCCATTGGCGACGCCGCCGGTTTGCGTGTTGATGTCCACGAAGTGGGAGGCCATCTGCTCGGTGGCGTTGTTGGAATTGATGTTCCAGAGCGAGCCAAGTGCCTGGTTCGTGTTGACCGTGGTCCAGGCGTTGATTTCACCGGGTTCGAAACCGAAGCCCAGGGGTTGCACGGCGATGATGGCCCACTCGGTGTCGGTGCCGCCGAAGCCGACGAACTTGCTCCATTCGGTGCTGTTGACGGCCAGCGAGAACGAGGTGCCCTTGGCCATCGAGGCGATGGCGTCCGTGGTCATGCCCAGGTCTTGGGCGTAGGAGCCGGCCGAGTTGCGAACCAGCAGCACGTATTCACCTTCACCCAGGTTGCCGCCGACGTTGATGTCAGCAAAAGAAGGCGCCGAAACAGCGGCCAGTGCGGCCAGGGCAAGAGACTTGAGCTTCATGGAGATACTCCGTAGACAGTGGTGTTAAGACCTCCCCGCCGGCATGGCTGGGGGTCGTCACGCCTGGCTGCCTCCCCTGGATTGCATGCGTGCAATCGGCGGTGGCCTTGGGCGCCTGGGTCGAGAGACCCGCGTTCAAAGAGCGGTGATCAGGAAGATCGTTTCAGCGCGCATTCTTGTGAGGGCAGGTGACATGCGCACCGGGATCGTGATTTCGTTCGCAGTCCGTTCGGACTAGGGACCAACCCATGAGCCGTTTGGACATGAGCTGTTCGCGCCAGCCGGGCTGGGCGCGCGGTGCCAGACGTTCAACCCGCGTGGTTCGGGCGCGGCAGCACGCTCAGCACCGGGCGGTCCAGCAGTTGCAGTGACATGGCCTGTGCCACGGCCTGCGCGCGGTTGGCGGCATTGAGCTTGCGCAGGATCTTCTGCACGTGGTTCTTCACCGTCAGCGCACTGATGCCGAGCTCCTCGGCGATCTGCTGATTGCTCTTGCCCTCGCGCAGCCAGCTGAGGATCTCGCGCTCGCGTTGCGTGACGCCGCCCACGCGGATGGCGCTGGGTTGGGGGGCGCTGATGCCCACCACATCGCGTTCCACGGCCTGTACGCGTTGCCAGGCGCCATGGATGTGCGGCAGCAGCAACTCCAGCCGGCTGCCCAGCGCCGCGAGCGTGGTGCTGTCCTGCGACGCGAAGATGAAGAAGCTCTCGATCTCCTGCGGGCGCTGCGGGCGTGATACGCCGTGCACCAACACGCCGTCGAAGCCGGCGGCCAGCAAGGCGTCACGTGCCGTGCCCAGTGAAGCGAAGGCCAGGTCGGCGGTGGCGATGGCGGCGGGCCGGCCGCGAGCCTCCAGCCAGCGGGCCTGCCAGTGCTGCATCAAAAGGCTGCGGTTGTCGCCGAGTGCGTCCATCAGGACAGGATCCAGGCTGACGCTGTTGAACACGTCGAACAAAAGTTCGCGGGCGCTGCGGTCGTAGCTGCCGCAGACCGCCAGTTGGTGCGGCAGCAGGCGGCTGAGGTAGCTCTGCGTCCAGACGAAGAACTGGTAGCGGCGGCGCACCGTCAGCGCGGATTCCGCCGCGCGCACGATGGCTTCGACGGGGTCGTCCTGGGAGGTCGTTGCGGCCGGGTTGTTGTTGGTCGTCATGGGCAGCGGTTCAGCGTCTCGGGGAGCGCGGGCGGCCAGGTCGTGGCCGGCGACGAACTCACAAGTGGTGCACTCTAGGAAGCCCACATGACCGGCCGTTGAAGGCTTATGCAGGTCATGGGCCGATCGGCTCATTCGGCGGGCTCTGAAGGGGCGGCGGCTGGAGCGGCTGTGGCGTTGAACACCCAGTCGCGGGCGGTGCTTCGCCCGCCAGCCGTGGCCAGCAGCGGGCGCGTCGACCGGCTGCGCACACCGACGATGCCGGTGCCGGTGACGACCGTCGGGTCGTTCGCCGGTGCGCTGGTGCTCTCGTCTGCCACGACGGCGGCCTGGCCCATCACGGGTTCCCAATCGGGTGTGCCCGTGAAAGGGTCGGCGTAGAGCTGGCGCAGGTGGCGTTGCGGCTTGGGGAAGCGCCGGTCGGCCAGCAGCTCGTCCAGGGTCTGCGGCAGCGGCAGGTGGCCCAGCGGCGTGGCCTGGGCGTAGCGCCCCAGCGCGGCGGCGATGGCTTCGCCGCGAAAGCGCAACTCGGCCTCCCGCTCGCGCTGCTGGCGCGTCTGCTCGCGCTCGCCCAGGGCGGCCAGGCCCGCGCCGCCCAGCGCGAGCACGAAGAGCAGCCAGAGGTAGGTGAAGCCACGCTGAGCCGAATGCGCCCTCCGTAGGGCGGGTCGCGACCCGCCGTTGGGTCCCGCGAACCCATATTGGAAATCGGTGGTGGACATCGCCACCCAACGGCGGGTCGCGACCCGCCCTACGGGATCGGCTTTGATGCGCTGCGGGTGCCGCGAATGCGGCATGGACAACCGAAATGAACGCTCACCAATCGGCATACAGGCTCCCGTCCGGCGCGCGGCCGGCGGCGCCGCTGCGCACGTCGGCCACCTGGCCGGGCAGGTCGGTGCCGGCGGCAGGCGGCAGCGTGATCCAGCTGTTGGCGCTGCCGGTCAGCGGGTCCTCGGGCACGCGGCGAAGGTAGCGGTCCTGCACGAGCTGGGCCAGCGTGTCGGGGTGGCGGCCCTTGTCGGCGGCGTACTTGTCCAGCGCGTCGCGCATGACGGCCAGCGAGCTGCGCAGGCTGGCCGCCTTGGCGCGCTCCAGCGAGGCGAAGTAGCGCGGCGCGGTGATGCCGGCCAGCAGCGCGACGATGGCCATGACCACGATCAACTCGATGAGGGTGAACCCATGGGCAGTGCGTGCCATCACCAGTCCCGGTAGCGGCTGCCATCGATCGCGAGGGCCTCGGAGCGCGAGTGCACGTCGAACACATCGCGGCCGGGGGCGGGCGCCTCGGGCGGGCTGTCGTGGCTGCGCAGCGCCCAGGTCTGGGCGGCGGGCAGGGCGGGGTCGGCCAGCGGGTCGCGCGGCAGGCGGCGCAGGAAGTACAGGCGCTTGGCGTTCTGCGGGTCCCGGGCGTCGGGCACGCCGCGCACGAGGGCGTCCAGGTCAGGCGGGTAGCCGCTGTCGTCGGCCTTCAGCGTGATGCGTCCTTCACGGGCAGCGCGGTGGTAGGCGTCCAGCCCATCGCGCAGCGTGCGCAGTGCGTGGCGCAGCTCGGCCTCGCGCTGGCGCTTGTGCACCCACACGCCCAGCGGCTGGGCGGCGGCGGCCAGGATGCCCACCAGCGTCACCACCACCAGCATCTCGACCAGCGTGAAGCCGCGTTGCGGTTGCGGGCCGAGCGCCGGGCCGCTCCCAAGCCGGCCCGCTCTGGCGATGTTCTTGCGGCTGGATGCCGCAAGCATCACCGCCCCCTCGGGGGGCCGACCGGGCGCGTCCGCGTTCAGCGGCAAGAGGCCGGGCGAGGGGCCGTCATTGCACTTCGACATGGCCCTCACCCTCCACACGCACCGTCACCGGTTCGCCCTTGAGGCCCTTGGCGGCGGTGTTGACGAACTCGATGAGGCCCGACTGCCCCGCCGTGCCGGGCCGCGCGCGCAGCACGATCACTTTCTGTGCCTGCGGGGCCAGCGCGATCTCCACGCTGCCGCTGGCGGCTTCGGCGCCGCCGATGTCGGCGCGCAGGAACATGGCCGCGTCGTAGGTCAGAGTGCCCGTGACCGCGAATCCGGAGGTGTTGGTCAGCCCCAAGGACAGCGTGTCGCCGACGGCGGTGCTGCCGCTGGTCTGCAGCTCAACAACGGCCTCGGGCCCGGCCGGGGCGGCTGGCGCTCCACCCGCCGGCAGCGCTGCGCCTGCCAGCGGCGCCGCCACGCTGCCCCGCGAGCGCAGCCGCGCCCCTTCGGCGCCGGGGTTGGCGTCGAAGCCCGAGGGCAGCACGGTCAGGCTGGCGTCGGGGAGGCTGACGTTGCGCAGCACGTGCGGCGTGATCAGCAGCACGATCTCGGTTTTCTTGCGGCTGTCGCCGTGCACGCCGAACAGCCTCCCCAGCAGCGGTGTTTCCGACACATAGGGCACGCCGCTGATGCTTTTGCGGTCCTCGTCGTTGATGAGGCCGCCCAGCACCTGCGTCTCGCCGTCGCGCAGCCGCAGCGATGTGGACGCGTTGCGCGTGCCGATGCGGTAGGCGCTGGTGGGTTGCGTGCCGCCGGAGCTTTCTTTCGGGCCCAGGCTGCTGACCTCCAGGTTCACCTTCATGATGACCTCGTTGTCCAGCTGCACGGTGGGCTCCACTTCCAGCTTGATGCCCACGTCGATGTAGCTCACCGCGGTGGACACACCGACGTTGGCGGTGGAGGTGCTGGTGAACACAGGTACCTTGTCGCCGATCTGGATCCTGGCCTTCTCCTTGTTGCGCGCGCGTAGCTTGGGGTTGGCCAGCAGGTTGCTGGCGCCCGAGCCGCCCTTGAGCCGCGCGGCGACGACCGGGTTGGCCACCAACGTGCGAAAGCTGCCTCGCGTCGCCCAGGGCACCAGCGCGGCGGCGGTGTCGGTGGTGCCGTAGGTGGCATCGGTGGCCCAGTTCAGGCCGGCCTCGGTGCTGCGGTCGGAGGCCAGCTCCAACACCTCAACGTCCAGCATCACCTCGGGCTCGGGCAGGTCCAGCCCGGCGATGAGACGTTCGATCATCGTGATGACCTCAGGGGTGTCGCGGGCCACCAGCAGGTTCAGGCGCTCGTCGATGAAGAGGTCGCGCGTCTTGGCCATCATGCGCACCAGCGCCTGCGCCTGCTTGGCATCGGCGTTGTTCAGGTAGAAGCTGCGCGTCACCAGCTCCTGGTGCTCGCGCTGCTTCTGCTGCGTGTTGGGGTAGATCAGCACCGAGTTGTCGTTCAGCAGCTTGCGCTCCAGCTGCTGCGTGCTGAGCACCACACGCATGGCCTCGTCGACGCTGACGTCCTTCAGGTAGAGGCTGACGCGCGCGTCGGCCTTCACGTCCTTGTCGAACACGAAGTTCACGCCCGCGCCGCGGCCCAACGCCTCGAACACGGTGCGCAGCGGCGCGTCGCGAAACTCCAGGCTCACGGGCTTCTGGTAGGCCGCCGCCAGCACGGTGGGCACGGGCGGCGGCGCCAGGCGCTGGCGCAGCTTGTGTTGCAGGGCCAGGGCATGCGGCTGCCCGGGGTCCTCGGCCAGCACGGACGTGACGGCCTCGCGGGCGGCGTCGGCCTCGCCGGCCTGCAGCTGCTTCGCGGCGCGGGCGATGCGGGCCTGGTGGTCGCGGGCGCGGCGCAGTGCGGTGGCCAGCGCCCTTGTGCGCGGGGCCTGCACGTCCAGCGCCTGCATGCGCAGCAGCAGTTCGGCCGCCGCGTCCAGCTGGCCGGTGGCGCGGGCGGTCTCGGCTTGGGTGGCCAGGGCCAGCAGCGCCAGCTCGCGCTCACGCTGCAGTGCGGAGCGCAGGGCGTCGTCCTGCGGAGCGGCTGCCGCAGCATCGCGCAGCAGGCGCCAGGCGCCTTCGTGCTCGCCACGGCGGGCCAGCGTATCGGCCTCGCGCAGCGCGGGGTTGCCGGCGCAGGCGGCGAGCAGCAGGGCGAGGGCGAGGGCGGAGAGGCGCTTCATGCGGGTGAGGGAGCGAAGGGAACGAGCTGGGCCTGGCCCAGCGGCAGGTATGTCAGGCGCAGGCCGGCAGGCTCAACGGCATCGACGCGCCATTGCCCGTCCACCATCTCGCCCACGCCGACGACAGCGCTGCGCTGCGCGTTGTTCAGCACGGCGCGCGAGGCGCCGTCTGTCAGGCGACCGACGAGCTGGTAGGGGAAGGGTGGCGCAATGGGAGGCGCGGGCTGTTCGGCAGCCGGCTTGTCTATGGCGCGCGGCGGTGCGGGCTTGGACGTTGTCGGTGCGGCCTCGCCCCAGGCGGCGCGGGCTTGGACGTCGAGGTCGGGCCACGCGGCACGCGCGCTGGCGGCGGGGCCGGGCCAGTCGGTGGACGCCGTGTTGGCAGGCGCGGCGCGGCGTGGTGAGGCGGCTACGGGCGCGGGGGTGTCGGCGTCGTCCTGCGACACCCAGGCCGTGGCCGCGAGGCTCAGGGCCAGGGTGCCGAACAGGGCGAGATGGCGCGGGGCGGGCTTCTTCATTTCGCGGCCTGCATGTGCAGCACCCAGGCGAACTCGGCCTTCAGCGTGCCGTCGGCCTCGCGGCGCAGGCGCACGCTGTCCAGCGCCAGCGCGGGGTCGCGTTGCAGCGCCTCCGCGACAAAGCCGCGCAGCGCGCCATAGCCGCCGCTGAGCTGCATGGCCACGCGGTACTGGGCGATTCCCAGTTCGCGATCCGCCTGGTAGCGGAATTCGCTGCGCGGCCAGGGCAGGCCCAGCTCGTCGGTCAGCGCCAGCAGCGCCGCGGTGCGGGCCTGGCGTGCGCTGTCGGGGGGCAGGCTGGCGGTGAGTGCGCGGCTGTCGGTCTTTGCGGCGGCTGCGGGCGCCTTGGCCAGCGCGGCTCGGCGCACCGTCAGGGCCTGGCGTTGCTCATTCAACTGGGCCTGCCGTGCGGGCAGCCATGCGGCGCCGGCGATGGCGGTCAGCGTCAGCAATGCTGCCAGTGCGGCCGGCCAGCCGAGGCGGCGGGCGTGGGTGAGCCAGCGCCTCATCGCGCGCCTCCGCTGCGGCGTTGCACCTCAAAGCGCAAGCCGCCTGCGTCGGCGGCCGCGTCAGGCCGCTGCAGGCGCGTCAGCACGACTTCCTGGCCGGCGCTTGCCGTCAGCGTCAGGCGATCGACGAGGCGGGTCACCCCGTCTGCCTCGGCGGCCTGGCCCTCCACGCGCATCCCCTGGCGGTCCAGGTCCAGCGCGGTGAGCTGCAGGCCCGGCGGCAGCGCGCGTTCCACGCCCGCCCACAGTGCGGCCCAGTCGGTGTCCAGCTGCTGCGCGGCGGCCCAGGCGCGGTTGCGGGCCGCGGGGTTGGGGGGTGGGGCGGGGGCGGCTGCCGTGGGGCGGGTGATGCGGTCCAGCACGGCAGCTTGTTCGCGCAGGCGCCGGGCTTCGTCCTGCTGGCCCTGGGCCTGCAGCGCCACCAGCGCGCAGGCCCCCGCCGCCGTGGCAGCCCAGGCCCAGATCAGCGGCCTGGCGTGTGACGGCTGCTCGATGAAATCGGGGGCCTCGTCGTTGCCGGTGCCGGCCAGCAGCGCGTCGGCCCGCACGAGGCGCGTGCCCTGCAACTGCTGCAGCAGCTCGTCGTCGGCGTGGCGCTGCTGCAGCTCGACGAGCCGGCCGTCGCGGCGGCGCAGCCAGGTCAGGAGCTCGCCTTCAAGCAGCCCTGCATCGCCGTCGTCGGCGGGCAGCAGTGCCCAGCTGGGCCGCAGCGACGTGAGGCGCACGCGGTGCTCAGCCGCCGTGACGCTCAGGGCCCCGAGCTCGCCGTCACACCAGGCGCAGACGCCGTGCTGCCACGCGGTCAGCGGCCAGCTCTGTGCGGCGGCGCCGAAGTAGTGCGTGAACTGCAGCCGGGCGTAGGCCAGTCGCTCGGCATCGCCCGGCAGCGGCAGGTCGTCGGGCACGCGCAGGCTGTGCATGCGGTCTGGCCCGGCGAGCAGCGCCACGCGCGCGCCGGGGTGGGCGGCACACCAGGCGGCGAAGGCGGGCCAGGTCTTGCCGTGCGCGTCCACGGCGCCGTCGGCTGTGAGCAGGAGGCGCTCAGTCCGCGAGCGTGACACGGTCCAGTTCCTCCAGCGTCGATTCGCCGCGCAGCACCAGCGCCACGGCTGCGTCGCGCAGCGAGCGCATGCCGCGGCCGCGTGCTGCCTCCTTGATGCGCGACAGCGGCGCGCGGCTGGCGATGAGGTCGCGCAGTTCGTCGTCCAGCCACAGCAGCTCGCTGACGGCGCGGCGGCCGCGGTAGCCCGTACTGCGGCAGTGACCGCAGCCGGCGCCATGCAGCAGTCGCGCGTCCTCTGGCAGTCCCATCCCGCGCAACTGCTCGGCCGTGGCCGGCAGTGGCGTGCGGCAGTGCGTGCAGTTGATGCGCATCAGCCGCTGCGCCAGCACGCCGTTCAGCGCGGAGACGACGTTGTAGAGGTCCAGCCCCATGTGCATGAAGCGGCCGACCACGTCGAACGCGTTGTTCGCATGCACGGTGCTGAAGACAAGGTGGCCGGTCAGCGCCGCCTGCACGGCGATCTGCGCGGTCTCGGCGTCGCGGATCTCGCCGACCATCACGCGGTCGGGGTCGTGCCGCAGCACCGAGCGCAGGCCGCGTGCGAACGTCAGCCCCTTCTTCTCGTTGACGGGGATCTGCACGACGCCGGGCAGCTGGTACTCCACCGGGTCTTCGATGGTGATGATCTTGTCGCGGCCGGTGTTGACTTCGCTGATCGTGGCGTACAGCGTCGTCGTCTTGCCCGAGCCGGTGGGGCCGGTCACGAGCAGCATGCCGTGGGGCTGGCGGGCGAGGGCGCGGATCTGCGCGCGCGCCTCGGGCTCGAAGCCCAGCGCGTCCAGCGTCAGCGCGCCCTGCGCCTCCACCTGCGCGCGGTCCAGCACGCGGATGACGGCGTCCTCGCCGAACACGCTGGGCATGATGGACAGGCGGAAGTCCACCTCGCGGCCTTGCACGCGCAGCTTGAAGCGGCCGTCCTGCGGCAGGCGGCGCTCGCCGATGTCGAGTTCCGCCATGACCTTCAGGCGCGACACAAGCTGTTCGGCCGCCTGCACGCCGTCGATGCTTTTCACGTCCAGCATGACGCCGTCGACGCGGCTGCGGATCTTCATGCCGCGCAGCTGGCACTCGAAGTGGATGTCACTGGCGCCGTCCTGCAGCGCGTCGTAGAGCGTGGCGTCAAGCAGGCGCACAACGGGGCTGGCCTGTTCGGCGAGATGGAGTGCGGAGAGTTCCTGCGCGGTGTCCGCTTCTGTGCTGTGGGCGAAGTGCTCGGTGAGTTCACCGAGGGCGCGGTAGTCGGCCTCGCCGGTGGCCAGCAGTGTGTCGATGTCAGCGGGTTCGCAGGGCCACCACAGGATGGGCTTCTTCAGGCGCTGCTCGATGCGCAGGCGCAGCAGTGGCTCCAGCGGTCGGTCGGCCAGCAGCGCGAAGCGCCCGCTTGCCGAGGTGGCCATCACGGCGCGCCAGCGCTGGGCGTCGGCGTGGGGCCATGGGGCGAAGGTGAGCGTCCAGGGGGCGTCGGACGTGGGGAGGGCGGCCAGCGGGTCTGGTGTTGGTTGCAGGACGGCGTTCATGTCTGCGAGCTTTTGGTTGAGCGCCACGAGTGGTGCCGGGAGTTCGCCCCGGCGGGCGACCTACTTTCTTGTGTCGACAAGAAAGTAGGCAAAGAAACGACCCCCGACCGCACCGCCCTCGCTGCGCTCGGGTGCCCGAGCAACGCAAGCCCCGAAGCCCCACGCCGAACTCGCGCCGCTACGCTCTGCTCAAACAGTCGTCGTGAGTCAGTTGTCGAGGCGAGCTGCGCTCGCGGGCTTCGGGGCTTGCGTTGCTCGGCGGTGCTAAAGGGGGCACACAAAACAGCCGGCGCCAGCCGGCTTGCGGGCTTGGCTGTTGGCTGTTGGGGTGGGCTGTTGGGGGTCTCCCCTTCAAAACCGCCTGTGATGCTTGAATCCCAAGGCGCGTGCGCAGCACGCTTCAAGAACTGACTCGCGACGCTTGTTTGAGCAGAGCGTAGCGACGCGAGTTCGGCGCGGCCTTGGGATTCAAGCAGCGCAGGGAACCCCGCAGGGGCGGTTTTGCAGGGGCGCTTTCTTTGCTTACTTTCTTGCGCGCGCAAGAAAGTGAGTCGCCCGCCGGGGCGAACTCCCGGCACGTCACTGGCCACCAACCCGAAGCAGCGCGAAGCCTTCATCACTGCACCTGCTCCACCAACTGAAAGATCGGCAGGTACATCAGCACCACCACCGTGCCGATCACCAGCCCCATCAACAGCATCAACGCCGGATTGACCAACCGCGTCACCAGCTCCGACAACCGCGACAGCTCCTCGTCGTAGAAGCCCGCCGCCTGCGCCAGCATCGCCCCCAGCTCGCCGCTGTGCTCACCCACCTTCAGCATGCGCAACGACACCGGCGTCGCCAGCCCCTCGCGCTGCAGGCAGGCCGACAGCCGCTCGCCCAGCCGCACAGCCTCGGTCGCGCGGTCCAGCGCCGCGCGCAGGTGCGACGCCACCACGCCGCGCGCGTTCACCAGCGCCGGCACGATGGGCACGCCCGCCAGCAGGAGCATCGCCAGGCAGCGGTACAGCTGCGCCAGTGCCAGCAAGTGCAGCTTCGGACCGATCAAGGGCAGCCGCCATAGCCGCGCCTGCAGTGCCTCCTTCAACCCACGCTGCCAGGCCAGCACCGGCAGCGCGACCAGGCCCGCTGCCATCAACAGCAGCGCCACCGGATGCGCACCGCTGAACGCGCCGACGGCGATCAGCAGCCGCGACGCGAACGGCAACTCGCCGCCCGCGCCGTCCAGCAGGCCCGCGAAGCGCGGCACCACGAACATCAGCAGGAACAGCATGACCACCGTGCCCGCCGTGATCAGCATCGCCGGGTAGATGGCCGCGGCCACCAGCTTGCTGCGCAGCTGCTCCACCCACGCCAGGTAGCTCGCCTGTTCGGCCAGCGCCTGTTCCACCTGGCCGCTGCGCTCGCTGGCCTCCACGACAGCGACGAACAGCGCGTCGAAGGCCTGCGGCTGCGATGCCAGCGCGGTGGAGAACGACTCACCCAGTTGCACGCGCTCGACGATGCCGGCCAGCGCCGCCGTGACGGCGGGCGGGTTGTCCTGCGACTGCAGTGTCTGCAGCGCCTCCAGCAGCGGGATGCCGGCGCGCAGCAGCACGGCCAGCTGCTGCGCGAACTGCCGGCGCGGGAAGCGGGCGCCGTGCGCGGGCTTCAGCGCGGTGGCCTTCGCTGGCTCCACCGCCAGCAATGCCGCAGGCGACAAGCCCAGCGCCGCCGCCACGCCGCCCGCGTCTGCCGCCCGCACGCGCGCGTGCGCCGGCCGGCGCTGCGCGTCGAGGTAGCGGACGTCGAACTCGTTCACGGTGTTCACCAGGAGGTGAGGTCGGCGTCTTCGCCCTCGCCGCCGGCTCGGCCGTCCTTGCCAAACGACAGCAGGTCGTACTCGCCATGCTCGCCCGGCGCGCGGTACTGGTAGTCGTGACCCCAGGGGTCCTTGGGCACGACCTTGGCCAGATAGGGGCCCTGCCACTTGGGCTCGTCCGCTGGCTTTGCGACGAGCGCGGCCAGCCCCTGCTCGGTGCTCGGGTAGCGGCCCGCGTCCAGGCGGTATTGGTCCAGCGACTTCTGCAGCGCATCGATCTGCGCGCGCGCCGCCTTGACCTCGCTCTTGCCGATCTGGCCGAAGAACTTGGGGCCCACATAGCCCGCCAGCAGGCCGATGATGACCATGACGACGAGCAGTTCCAGCAGCGTGAAGCCGCGGTGGCGATGGCGTGAGGTGGGCTGGGTCATGGGCCGCGCAGCTTAGGAAGCCGCAATGACCGTGACATGAATGACGACCACATGACGGGGTGCATGGGCCGTTGGCCTCATGTCATGGCTCCTTCATCGCCGCTGCCTAAGGTGCAGCCCTGATGAAGACACTGCCCGCCCTGACTCCACCGCCCCGTCCTTTGTTGCGGGCCCTCCGTTTCAACCAGCTGCTGGCGGCCGCCACGGTGGCCGGTGTCGCCGTGTCCGCCATGGGGTTGGCGCACCGGCTCGCGCCGGCAGCCGACCTGAGCCACACGACCGCCACCACGCTCATCGTCAAACTGGCCGATGACCGCCAGGCCGATGCGCAGCAGCAGGCCCAGCTCGCGCGCCTGCTGGCCGAGTCGGGCCTGCCCTTGCAGGAGCAGCGGCCGCTGGGTTCGGGGTGGTGGCGGCTGGAGGGCCGTGGCGACGTGGCCCAGGCCCAGGCCTGGCTGACGCGCTTGCGCGCCGATCGCCGCATCGCCCACGCCATGCGCGACCAGTACGAGCAGCGCGCGGCCGTGCCCACCGACACGCTGTTCCGCGCCAGCAATCCCGCCAACGCGCAGTGGTGGCTGGACGACCAGAGCGACAGCAGCAACCCCGCCGCCGCCAACTTCACCAAGGCCTGGGACACCACCAAGGGCTCGGCCGCGCCGGTCATCGCCGTGCTGGACACCGGCATCACCTCGCACGCCGACCTGAACGCCAACGTGCTGGCCGGCTACAACTTCATCAGCAAGCCCGAGTACGCCAACAACGGCGGCACGGGGCGCAGTGCCGGCGCGCTGGACCCGGGCGATGCGCTGACCCAGGCCGAGTTCAACGCCAACCCGGCGCTGTGGGACGGCTGCGTCGTGCGCCCGCGCAGCAGCTGGCACGGCACCGTCGTGGCCGGCCAGCTGGGCGCCGTGACCAACAACGCCAACGGCGTGGCCGGCATCAACTGGAATGCACGCATCCTGCCGGTGCGCGTGGCGGGCAAGTGCGGCGCGTCGGTGGCCGACATGGTGGACGGCATGCGCTGGGCCGCCGGCCTGCCCGTCGACGGCGTGACGGCCAACCCCAACCCGGCCAAGATCGTCGTGATCGGCTTTGCCAGCGTGCAGGCGACTTCCTGCAGCCTGAGCGATGCCAACCCGGCCGTGGCCGCGGCGGCCAGCCTCTACACCGACACCGTCGCCGCGCTGCGCAAGCTGGGCGTGCTGGTGGTGGCCGCCGCTGGCAATGAGGGCGCGGCCGTGGCCCGGCCGGCCAACTGCGCGGGCGTGTTCGCTGTGGCCGCCACCAACCGCCAGGGCGTCAAGGCCATCTATTCGAACTACGGCGCCCAGGTGCAGCTGTCGGCACCCGGCGGCGACGCCAACAACGGCGCCGACTGCGACGCCGACCTGGCCGACACCGGCATCGTCTCCACGGTCAACACCGGCACCACCGGGCCGTCGACGGCCGGCTACGGCGCTGTCAGCGGCACCAGCTTCGCCGCGCCTCAGGTGGCAGGCGCCGCCGCGCTGATGTGGGCGGCCAACCCGGCGCTGTCGCTGGCGCAGGTGGAAGCCGGCCTCAAGGCCAGTGCCCGGCCGCACACCATGGCCTATGCGCTGGGCTACTGCCCCGCCAGCAGCCTCAAGGCGCGGCGCTGCACGCTGGACAACGGCACGGGCGGTGTCGGCCTGCTGGATGCCGCCGAGGCCGTGAGGTATGCGCTGACGCCCACCACCTACACCGCGCCGGTGCGCACGGCGCTGGGCCTGCAGAGCACGGCCTTGAGCCGCTGCGGCCAGTTGCAGGGCAGCACGGCGATCCCGCTGCCCGCACCCACGCCGTCCCCGGCGCCGGCCCCAACGCCCGCGCCGGAACCCGGTCCGACCCCAGCCCCGACGCCCGCACCGACGCCGGCCCCAGCCCCTGCGGGCGGCGGCGGCGGCTCGTCGGCGTGGTGGCTGCTGGGCCTGCTCGGCGCGGCGGGCGGCCTGCGCCGCCGGCGCTGAGAGGCGTCGTCACCGAATTGACATGCAGCCCACCGAGCATGCCGGGTTTGACCCGGAGTTCGGCATGCGACTGCGCACCCTGTTGCCGGCGCGGGCGGTTTTGGGCGGCCTGGCGATGCCAGCGTTCGCGCAGCCGCTGACGCTGAGCTTCCACGAGTTTTTTGCCCAGCCCATCGGCCCGCGCGGTGCGGTGTTGCAGGCCGCCGTGGGCCGCGAGGTGCGGCTGACCGGCTTCATGGTGCGCCGGGAACGCCCGCAAGCCGGGCTCACGCCACGGCCGGTCAACATGGCCGAGCATGCCGACGGCGAGGCCGACGACCTGCCCGCCACTGCCGTCACGGTGGTGCTGGACGAGGCCCGGCGCGACCGGCTGGTGGCCGGCCACGGTGAGGCCCGATGCGGGCCAGAAGATCACGGCGGCCCGCTTCCTGATCGACGGCAGGCCTGTGGCTGCCGGCGTGGCGCTGCGCGATTGCGCCAGCGGCTGCACGAAGGAGCAACCCAAGGACGCGGCCATCGTGACGGCACGCGCCCTCAGCGTGGCGGCCGCAGGCCGCCATGAGTTCAGCGTCGAAGCCACGCAGGCCGACGGCCAGAAGGTCGTGGCCAAGGGCAATTTCGACATCGTGCCCTTCACGGCCGCGATGGGCCCCAAGGTGAAGAACATCATCATCTTGCTGGGCGACGCCACGCCCGCCGGTAACGCGGTGCACACCAGCAACGGCGGCGCGTGCACCGGCATCGTCGACCAGTTCTTCGACGACCGCGCCCACACCGGCCTGACCGTGCTGATGGGCGGCGGTCGCAAGTGGTTCCTGCCTGCCGGCACGCCGGGCTCGGCCCGCACCGACAGCAACGACTACGTGTTCTCTGCCACCGACGCGCACACGGCCGACATCGTCAAGCGCTGGGGTGCCGCGCCCGGCAACATGGACAAGGGGCGCGACCTGATCGCCGACTTCCAGCGCGCCGGCTTCGGCTATGCCGCCACCAAGGCCGACCTGGACCGCGCCGACGCGGGCAAGCCGCTGCTGGGCCTGTTCGCGTTCTCCAACATGAACGTGGCACTGGACAAGATCAACGGCCGCTGCGGCACCAGACAATAACGGTCTGGGCGGCGGCAGCGTCGTCGACGACTTCGGCCTGCCTGACCAGCCCATGCTGGACGAGATGGCCACCAAGGCGCTGCGGGTGCTGAAGCAGTCGCCCAAGGGCTTTGTGCTGATGATCGAGGGCGTGTCCATCGACAAGCAGGTCCACGCCATGGACACCGAGCGCTGGATGCTGGACACGCTGAGTTCGACCGCGCGGTGCGCGTGGCGCAGGACTTTGCGGCGGAGCACGGCGACACGCTGGTCATCGTGACGGTCGACCATGAATGCTCGGGTGCGGCGCTGATCGGCGGCTCCATGGTCACCGACCAGGTGCTGCAGGCGCTGGCGGCCAAGAAGGACTTGTTCTTCAAGCTCGCGCAGGCGGCCGTGAAGGGCGTCGTTGCACCCGCCGACAGCAGCGGCGCCAAGCGGCCGCTCAAGCCCAAGCGCTGACCTTCGTCAGGGGCTTTCGTGCGGCCGGATACTGGCCGCCCTCATCAAGGAGACCCCTGCCCATGAAGACCTGGCTCATCGCTTCGTTCGCCGTTGCCGCCCTCGGCGCCCAGGCTCAGGCGGCCGACCCGCTGAAGGCGGCCGTCGCAGCCGATCACCGCAGCGTCGGCAACGTCGCCCGCGATGCGTGGCGCCACCCCTACGAGACACTGAACTTCTTCGGCATCAAGCCCACCGACACCGTGGTCGAGCTGGCCCCGGGCGGTGGCGGCTGGTACACGGAGATCCTGGCGCCCTACCTGCGCGACGCCGGCCAGCTGATCGCTGCGGCCGATGACCCTGCCTCCAGCTCCCAGTACGCCCAGCGCAGCGCGGCGCGCTTCAAGGCCAAGATGGACTCGCTGGGCGTCTACGGCAAGGTGCGCATCACCGTGCTCGACGTGGCGGCCGGCAAGCTGGACGTCGCCCCCGCCGGCAGCGCCGATGCCGTGCTGACATTCCGCAACGTGCACAACTGGATGCCGCAGGGCGCTGACAAGACCCAGGCCGTCTTCCACGCCGCGTTCAAGGCGCTCAAGCCGGGCGGCGTACTGGGCGTGGTGGAGCACCGCCTGCCGGCCACGCGCCCGCAGGACCCCAAGGCCGCCAGCGGCTATGTGCAGGAGGCCGTCGTCATCAAGTTCGCCGAGGCCGCCGGCTTCAAGCTGGCCGCGCGCAGCGAGATCAATGCCAACCCCAAGGACACGGCTGATCACGAGAACGGCGTGTGGACGCTGCCGCCGGTCAACAACAACAAGGACCGCGCCCGCTACGCCGCCATCGGCGAGAGCGACCGCATGACGCTGAAGTTCGTGAAGCCCTGATGGCGGCAGCGCCCGTGCGGCATGCCGTCATCGGTCTGGGCCGGCTGGCGCGGGCGCTGGTGCCCGCGCTGCGCGCGGCGGGCGAGTCGGTCGTCGTCGGCCGGCGCCAGCCCGGCGACGGCGAGTTCACGCATGCGCAGGCGGCGACGCAGGCCGACTGGGTCTGGCTGACGGTGCCTGACGACCACCTCCAGGCCACCGCCGCCGGCCTGCCCTGGCGGCCGGGGCAGCTGGGCCTGCATTGCAGCGGCGCCACGCCGCTGTCCGCCCTGGCGGCTGCGCCGGCGGCGGCGGGCTTCCATCCGCTGAAACTGCTGGCCGGCGATGCCGGGCTGGACGGCGTGCACGTGGCCATCGAGGCCGACGCCACGCATGGGCCGGCCCTGCAGGCGCTGGCGGGGCGGCTGGGCCTGCAGCCCCTGTCCCTGCCCCAGCCGATGACGGCGCAGGCTCGCGCCGCCTATCACGCGGCCGCCAACCTCGCGGCCAGCGGCGTGCTGGCGGTGCTGGCCGAGGCGCAGTCGCTGTGGGCGGCGGCGGGCCTGCCGCCCGGTGACGCGCTGGCCGCGCTGCTGCCGTTGACGCGCGGCGCACTGGACACCGCCGCCGTGCGCGGGCTGCCGGGGGCTGTCTCCGGCCCCATCGCCCGGGCGGACACTGCCGTGCTGGCCCGCCACCTGGGGGCGCTGGACGCAGCGGGGCTGCCGGCCGACCTGCTGCTGGCGCTGGGCCGGCGCCAGCTGGCCCTGGCCGAGGCGGCGGGCCGGCTCGATGCCCGCCAGGCGACCGCGCTGCGTGACTTGTTGGCGCCCCGTTGAACTTGCCGCCATCCCGCGTGACAAAGGGCGCGTTCGGCGCCAGACAGGTCCACCCGTTCGCGGGGGTGCCGCCCTAAACTGGCCGCCGGCTCGTCGCTGTCGGCGGCCGCAGCCTGGGAGTTCACATGTCCGACGCCTCCATCCAGACCCTGATCCGCGCCGATGCGGCCCAGATCCTGCACAACGTGGTGGAGGAGCTGCCCGACGCGCGCGAGCGGCTGGCTTATGTGCGCAGCATGACCGAGCAGGCCGCCACCAAGGTGCTCAACCTCGTGGAAGCCGCGCAGGAAGACGCCGAGGCCGTGCGCAGGAAGGGCCGCGAGCTGTCCGACGCCCTGAACCGGCTGGCGCTGTCCAACAACATCAGCCAGGACCGCGCGCGGCACCTGATGCGCCTGTGCGCCGCCTATGCGGCCGACGCGGCCAGTTTTGCCGCCCGCGAGAAGTCGCTGCACACCGAGATCATGATGTCGCAGGACTTCCAGGATCTCTCCGGCCAGGTGATCAACAAGGTCAGCAAGATGCTGGAGCGCGTCGAGCCGCCGCTGAAGGACCTGATCTCCTCGATGCCCGCGCCCCTCGCGGCCGCCATGCCCGAAGAGCTGGGCGGCGTGCAGACGCCCGACAAGGCGCTCAAGCAGGACGACGTGGACGACCTGCTCGCCAGCCTGGGCTTCTGACCCTTTCCCAAACCTGCAGCCCCGCGGCCGCGTGCAGCTCCTGCGCGTGACGCGGGGTTGGTCGTTTCAGCGCCAGCCCGCCGGGTCCAGCCGGTAGTAGCCGCGCAGCTCGGCGTACAGCGCCGGGTGCAGTGCCGCCAGGTCAGCCGGGCGCTCGAAGAACAGTTCGCTGATGACGGCAAAGAACTCGGCCGGGTCGGTCGCCGCATAGGCGTCGATGAGGCCGGGCTCGCCCTGGGCGAGCCGCCACTGGAGGGCGTCGAACTCGTGCTGCATCACGCGTGACCAGCGCTGATAGTCCTGCGCCGTGGCCAGCGCCGGCGCGCCGTTGGCGGGGCCGCCGGCCTGGTCCAGCTGGTGGGCGAACTCGTGGATGACGACGTTGTGCCCGTCGCCCGGCGTGGCTGCACCGCGCCTCACCTCGTCCCATGCCAGCAACACCTGGCCCTGGCTCCAGCTCTCGCCGGCCAGCACGCGGCGTTCGTCGTGCTGCACGCCTTGCTGCGTGACGGGCCGCTCCACGACGAACGCGCTGGGGTAGACCAGCACCTGGCGCAGCTCCGGGTAGATGCCGCGTGCCGCGCCCAGCAGGGGCAGGCAAGCCAGTGCGGCGATGGTCACGCGCACCTCGTCCGTCACGCGCAGGCCGCGGCAGCCGAGGATGGGCTTCTCGGCCAGGAACACCTGCATCAGCGCCTTCAGCCGCAGTTGCTGACGCGCCGGCAGGCGCGACACCAGCGGCACATGGCGGCGCAGCAGGCCACGCCAGGCTGCCGGGAAGGGTCGCCCGGCGATGCGCTGGCGCCGCCACCGCACCCACAGCGGCCACAGCGCAATGGCGGCCGCGAGCAGCACGAGGGCGAGGCAGGTGGCGATCAGCATGCTCCGGCAACTGGGCCCGGCAGCGCGCTTTGCAAGGGCCTGCGCCACCCGGGCTTGCCCGCGTCGCTTACCCTGCAGCCATGTCGCCAGCCACCGCCCCCGCCCGCCTGCAGGCCTGGCAGGTGCTGCTGGGCGGCATCTGTGCGCTGGTCGTGACGGTCGGTCTGGCGCGCTTCGCGTTCACACCGTTGCTGCCGCCCATGCAGGCGCAGGCCGGCCTGGGTGTCGCCGATGGCGGCCTGCTGGCGGGCATCAACTACGCGGGCTACATGAGCGGTGCGCTGCTGGCCGCATGGATAGAAAGCCCGGTGTGGCGCCAGCGCCTGTATGTGTGGGCGCTGCCGCTGGCGCTGGGCATCACGGCGCTGATGAGCTGCAGCACCGCGTTCGGTGTCTGGGCGCTGTCGCGCTACGTGGGCGGCCTGTGCGGTGCGGCAGGCATGTTGCTGGGTTCTGGCCTGGTACAGGGCTGGCTGATCCGTTCCGGTCGGCGGCCGGAGCTGGGCCTGTACTTCATCGGCCTGGGGCTGGGCATCGTCGTGTCGGCCGTGGGTGCCATGGGCATGGGGGCGTTGTCGCTGGGATGGGCGGCGCAGTGGCAGGGCTTCGCGCTGGTGGGCCTGCTGTTCCTGCTGCCGGCCTGGGCCTGGCGGCCGCCGGTGCCGCCGGTGGCCGCCCGGGCCGTGGCCGGCGTGGCGCCTGGGCGGCGCTGGATGGCGCTGATGCTGGCTGCCTACTTCTGCGCGGGCTGGGGCTTCGTCATCAATGCGACCTTCACGGTCGCCATCGTCGAGAAGCAGCCGCTGCTGGCGGGCCAGGGGGCGTGGGCCTGGCTGCTGGTGGGCGTGGCGGCCACGCCGGCGGTGTTCATCTGGGACCGCAGCGCACGGCGCCTGGGCGATGTGCGGGCGCTGCTGCTGGCCTTTGCGGTGCAGATCGTGGGTGTGCTGTTGCCCGCACTGTCGGCCAGCCTGGCTGCGGCGCTGCTGGGGGCCTTGCTGTACGGGGCGACCTTCATCGGCATCGTCAGCCTGACGCTGGCCTTGGTGGGGCGCCACTCGCCCGCCAACCCGGGCAAGGCGATGGCGCGGTTGACGCTGGCCTACGGGGCCGCGCAGATGGCTGCGCCGGCGCTCACCGGGCGCATGGTGGAGGCCAGCGGCAGCTTCGACGCCGCGCTGTGGCTCACCGCCGCCGTGCTGACGCTGGGCATGGCCGCGCTGGCAGGCGTGCTGCGGCTGCCGCCGCGCTGATCAGGACCCGCCGCGGAGGGTGGAGGCGGCGCCCGGCTTGATGTTCTCGCCGATGGCTTCGGCCCGGCGCCGGTCTTCCTCGCGCTGGGCCGCAGAGCGGCAGCGGGTGGTGGGCAGGTTGCTGCCGATGCGCGTCTCGCGCTCGCAGGTGGTGTCGGCGGTGAGGGTGTCGCCGGTCTGAGGCGCCGCGGCGCAGGCAACCAGTCCGACCGCGAGCAGGGGGAGCAGCAGTTTCATGGGGCAGATGAAAGTGATGGGCGCGCAGCATAACGCGCCGATCGCAGGGTTGCGCCGCCGGGCGCGCGGCCGTCAGTGGGCGTATCTGCGGTAACTCTCTGTGAGGCCGTCATCCGCGGTGCCGGGCGCGCGGTTATGGGCAGGCGGCTGCAATCCCGCAGCCCCGGAGCCCCTCATGAAGCGACTGTCCCTGGCCATTGCCCTGATCACGTCTGCCGCGCTGCTGTCCGGCTGCATCATCGTGCCGCACCGGCATGGGCACCACCGTGGCCACCATCACTACAGCCAGCCGTCGTCCTACGGTGCCGTGCCGGCGCCGGCCTATCCGGCGCCGCGCTACTGATCAGGTGTTGCGCCGGCCGCTGCGTTTGGCCTTCTCGGCCGCCTTCTCGGCTTCACGCTCGGCGGCCTTGCGGGCATCGGCCTCTGCGGCTTCGTGGCGCCAGGCCGCCATCTCATCGGGCGTCTCCAGCGTGATGCGGCCCAGCAGCCCGCTGCGGAAGTCCATCAGCAGTGCCTCGGCGGCCTTGTGCATCTGCACCGCGCCGCCACGGATCTTGGCGCCGCGCTTCACGCCGATGGCTTCCAGCACGGCGTCGTCCTCGCCCAGCTCGGCCAGGCCGTAGCGCTGCCGCAGCCGGTCGGCATCGCGGCGCTTCAGCGTGGCGATGAGCTCCAGCGCGACCTCCTCCTCGTCGAAGGCGTTGCGGCCGATGGCGCCGCTGGCGGCGAGGTTGTAGCCGCTTTGCTCGACGGCGATGCGCGGCCACAGCATGCCGGGCGTGTCGAACAGGTAGAAGCCGTTCTCCAGCACGAACTTCTGTTCCAGCTTGGTGATGCCGGGCTCGTCGCCGGTCTTGGCGGCCTTCTTGCCGACCAGCGTATTGATGAGCGTGCTCTTGCCGACGTTGGGGATGCCGCAGATCAGCACGCGCAGCGGCTTGTGCATGTCGCCCCGCAGCGGCGCCAGTTCGCGGCAGGCCTTGATGAGGGCGCGCGCCGGCGCCTTGTCGCCCGCGTCCAGCGGGATGGCGCGGGTGTGCGGCTGCGCGTTGTAGAAGGCCAGCCAGGCCTCGGTCTGCGCCGGGTCGGCCAGGTCCTGCTTGTTCAGCACCTTCAGCGACGGCCGCCCGGTGGTGAGCGCGGCCAGCAGCGGGTTGCTGCTGGAGCCGGGCAGGCGCGCGTCCAGCAGCTCGATGACCACGTCCAGCCCTGCCTGCACGCGATCCTTGATCGCCTGGCGGGTGGAGTTCATGTGGCCGGGGAACCAGTGGATGGGCATGCGGAGTCGTTCAGGCGAGGAAAGGCGTGATTGTCGGTGGCTTACATCCGGTTGCGGTGCCCCGGTCCGACGCGCTCAGCATGAGCGCGTCATGCAAGAGGCGGTGATGAGATTCCAAGGTCTGCTGAGCGAGTGGAACCCGGACGTCGGCTGCGGCCGCATCCGGCCGCTGGGCGGCGGCGAGGAGGTGTTTGTGGCGCTGGCGGCCTTCCCCACGGAGGGCGAGGGGCCGCGGCTGGACGAGCCGCTGAGCTTCGAGGTCGTGACCGGCCAGGACGGCCGCAAGCGCGCGGTGCGCCTGGCACGGCTGGCGACGCTGCACCCGGCCCTGCGCGAGGCCACGGGCGCCGGGCAGGTGCGCGTGCGGCGCGCCCAGAAAAAACGGCGCCTGGGCCTGGTGGCCGGCGCCGTGATCGCGGGGCTGCTCGTGGTGGGCGCCGTGTCGCTGTGGCCTGCTCAGAAACCGGCCGACGTGTCGGCAGCGCTGCGGCGCTGAACCAGCGCGCCGCCGGCTGGGCGCCGGGCCGTCAATCCTCGTTCTTGAAGACCAGCTTGACCTCGTGCGTGGTCTTCTCGCCGGCTTCGAACTTCCACTCCATCAGCGCGGCCTTCACGGCGCGGTCGAACACGCGCTTGGGCTCGGCCTCGACGATCTCGACGTCGCTGACCTTGCCATCGGCCTCGATCATGAGCTTGGCCTTGACGGAGCCGGCGGAGATGCCCTTCTTGGCCGCTTCGGCCGGGAACTCGGGCGGCACCTTCTTGACGACCTTGGGGGCAGCCTGGGCAGCCAGGGCCAGCATCAGGCCGGCGGTGAAGACGGAGGCGGAGCGCAGGAAGGACATGGTGAACCTTTGCAACAAGTGAGGGTGTGAGGTTCAGGCCGCGCGGAAGAAGCCCACGGCCTCGATCAGGCGGGTGGAACTGTCGCGCAGCGCATCGGCCGAGCGGCTGAGTTCGCCCACCAGGCTGGTGTTCTGCTGGGTGGCCTTGTCCAGCTCGTTCATCGCGCCGTTGACGACGCCGACGCCGGTGGCCTGCTCCTGGGCCGAGTGCGAGATCTCCTCGATCAGCTGGCCCATGTTGTTGACCTCGTCCACCACCGAGCGGATGGTGACGCCGGCGTTGTTGACCAGCGTCGTGCCGTTCTCGACCTTGACCGTCGATTCCTGGATCAGCACCTTGATTTCCTTGGCCGCGCCGGCCGAGCGCTGGGCCAGCGCGCGGACTTCGGCGGCCACCACCGCGAAGCCGCGGCCATGCTCGCCGGCACGGGCCGCTTCCACGGCGGCGTTCAGCGCCAGGATGTTGGTCTGGAAGGCGATGCCGTCGATGACGCCGATGATGTCGCCGATCTTCTTGGAGCTGGCGCTGATCTCTTCCATGGTCTCGACGACCTTGGACACCACCGAGCCCCCGTTGCTGGCGGCCTGGCGGGCGGTCACGGCGATGCCGGCGGCGCGCCGGGTCAGGTCGCTGGCGCCCTTGAGCGTGGAGGCGATCTCTTCCACCGAGGCGGCCGTGTTCTGCAGGCTGGCGGCAGAACGGTTGGTGCGGTCGGCCAGATTGGTGTTGCTGTCGGCGATGGTGCCGGAGTTCTGCGCCACCTCGCTGGCGGCCGTCGACACATCGCGCAGAACGCTGGACAGCGCGGTCTGCATGTCCTTCATGGCGTGCAGCATCTGGCTCAGCTCGTCACGGCCTTCGACGGTGATGTCTCGCGTCAGGTCGCCGGACGCGATGGCCTCGGCGGCCAACTGGGCCTTGCGGGCCGGGCCGACGATGGAGCGGGAGATCAGCAGGAAGGCGCCGAAGCCCAGGGCCACGGCGGCCACCACCAGCGCGACCGTCACGGCTACCGAAAACTTGGCCAGTTCCACGCCCGACGTGGCGAGCTGCTTGCCGCTCTCGAACTGCATGTCCACCAGCTTCTTCAGGCCGTCCTGCAGCGCGGTCTGCGCGGGGCGCAGGTCGGTGATGAGGCTTTCGCGGGCCTCGTCGGGGCTGCCATCGGCCTGGATCTTCTGGAACTTCTCCAGCGCGGCCATGAACTTGACCTTGTACTCGGTTACCTCGGCGACGACGGCCTTCTCCTGGTCGTCCGCCACACTGGCGGCCAGGCCTTTGAGCTGTTTGTCGGACTCTTCCACCGCATCGGCGATGGCCTTCTTCTGCTTCTTGATGGCGCCGGCGGTGTCCAGCAGCAGCAGGTCGCGCACGGCGCGGGCGATGACGTTGACCTGGCTTTCCAGCGCATTGGCCGCGCCGATCTTCACGAGGCTGGAGTTGGCGGTGCGGTCCAGGTCCTTGGCCAGCCGGTTGGCGTTGGTTGCGCCATAGACGCCAATGCCGATCAGCAGCAGGATCAGCAGGCCGAAGCTCACGAGGAGGCGAGGGCCGATGCGCAGTTGCGTCAGAAAGTTCATTCGGTTCAGTTCCTTGTCGTCTTCTTCAGATGGCTGCGGCAACCTGCCGCTGTGGCGTCCGATGGAATGTAGGCCCGCGCGTCCGTTTCAGGACGTCCCCAACGATGGGCCGCCGCGCAGTGTGTCGCGACCTGTGACGATTTGAATCGGGCCCTTGGCAGGGCGTGTGAAGTCGTTCACGACGGGCCGTCGCTGTGCAGCGACGACGCTGGCCCTCAGCGCGCGACGGCGGCGGCGCGCAGGCGCAGCACCTCGACGTCGTCCACCTCGCCGGCCGCATGCCCGTAGCTCTGGCGCAGGTGGCTGGCCAGCGCCGCCAGCTCGGCCGCGTCGAGCTGGCCGGCGAACGGTGGCATGCCGTAGGGCCGGGGATGTCCCGGTGTGGCCGGGGCGAAACCGCCGCGTTCGATCAGGCGCAGCAGGTTGGCCGGGCTGGCCTGGGTGACGAGGCGGCTGCCGGCCAGGGCCGGGTAGGCCAGCGCGCCGCTGGCGTCGCGCCGGCCCTCGCCGACGTCGCCGTGGCAGCTGGCGCAATGGGTCTCGTACAGGCGTGCGCCTTGGGCGCGCCGGCGCGGGTCGGGCGTGGCGGCTGGCCCGCGCTCGACGGCCTGCATCGGCAGCGCGCGCAGATAGGTGGCCATGGCGGCGAGGTCGGCATCGTCCAGCGCGGCCGTGCTGCCCAGCACCACCTCAGCCATCGGGCCCTGCGCGATGTGGCCATGGGCCTGCCCGTCGCGCAGCAGGCGCTGCACGGCCTCCTGCGGCCAGGGCTGCACGCCGGCCTCGGCCGGGTCCAGCAGCGAGGGCGCTTGCCAGCCCAGGCCGGAGAGCAGGCCGCCGCGGAAGTCGTCCGCTCCTCGGTCGCCGCCCAGCACGTCGCGCCCGGCATGGCAGGCGCTGCAGTGCGCGAGGCCCTGGCTCAGATAGGCGCCGCGGTTCCAGGCCGGGCTCTGGCGCGAGTCGGCTTCGTAGACGCCCGGGCGGAAGTACAGCGCCCGCCATGCGGCGATGGCGAGCTGGCTGCCGTACAGCCCGCGCAGTTCGTGCGGGCGGCGCGGCGCGTCCACGGCGGGCTGGGCCTGCAGCCAGGCGTGCAGCGCGTTGGCGTCGTCGCGTGTGATCTTGGTGGTGTTGGTGACGGGATGGGCCGGCAGCAGCAGCCGGCCGTCACGGCTCTGGCCCAGGTGCAACGCGCGCCAGAAGTCGTCGCTCGTCCAGCCGCCCAGCCCGCTCGCATGCGGCGTCAGGTTGGTGGAGAAGGCGGTGCCGAAGGGTGTGGGCAGTGACCGCCCGCCGGCCAGGCGCTCGCCGCCGCGGGCGGTGTGGCAGCCGGCGCAGTTGCCGACGGCCGCGAGGTAGGCGCCGCGCGCCAGGCTGCCCGGCGCCGTGGACGGCGGCGTGTCGTCGGGCAGGTGGCGTTGCCAGGCCAGCAGCGCAAGGGGCGTGGCAAGCGCCAACAGCACAGCCGTGGCGGCGAGGGCGAGCCTGCGCCTCATGGCATGCCCGCGCAGCGCAGCGAAGCCGGCGCCGGCAGCGCGGCGGCGGGGTGGGCGTCGGCCGGTACGGCGCGGCCGGCCAGGTACTGCGTGATGGCGTTGATCTCGGTGGTGCTAAGCGTCTTGGAGATGTGGGCCATGCAGTCCGGTGCCTGGGCGCGGCGCTGCTCGCTGCGCCAGGCACCGAGCTGGCCGTTCAGGTAGTCGCGTGACAGGCCCAGCAGGCCCGGCACGGCCGGCTGCACGCCAGTCAGCCGCTCGCCATGGCAGCTGGTGCAGGCGGGCAGGCGCCGGGCCGGGTCGCCCTGGCGGATCAGCACCTCCGCGCGCGCCAGCTCGGTGGGCGGCAGCGTGGGCGGCTGCGGCGCGGGGTAGGGCAGGTCCAGCGCGGCGAAGTGGTCGGCGAGCTCGCGCAGGTAGGCGTCGGACAGCGGGGCGATGAGCTCACTCATGAGGCCGTAGTCGCGCCGCCCGTCGCGGAAGTTCAGCAGCTGGTTGTAGAGATAGCCGGCGGGCTTGCCGGCCAGGCGCGGGTAATAGCCGTCGGGCGCAGCGCGGCCCTGCTTGCCGTGGCAGACGGTGCAGGCCTGCGCGCGCTGTGCCAGCGTATCGGGCACCGGCCCGGCCGCGCCGGTGGCGCACAGCAGCGCCAGCAGCGTGGCGGCCAGGGTGTGCAGGAGGTGTTCAGGCATGAGCGGCTTTCGTGCGGTCAGCGTGCGCCGAAGATGGCCGATCCGACGCGCACCATCGTCGAGCCGGCGCGAATGGCGTCTTCCAGGTCGGCGCTCATGCCCAGCGACAGCGTGTCCAGCGCCAGGCCTTCGGCCTGCAGCGCGGCGAACAGTGCCGCCATCGCCTGATGCTGGGCCAGTGCGCCGGGGCCGGGTTCGGGCACGGCCATCAAGCCGCGCAGCGCCAGCCGGGGCAGGGCGGCCACCTGGTGCGCGAGCGTGGCTACTTCTGCAGGCAGCAGGCCGCTCTTGCTGGTCTCGCCGCTGATGTTGATTTGCAAGCAGATGTTCAGCGGCGGCAGCTGCGGCGGGCGCTGCTCGGACAGCCGCTGCGCGACCTTGAGGCGATCCACCGAATGCACCCAGTCGAACTGCTCGGCCACGGGCCGCGTCTTGTTGGACTGCAGCGGGCCGATGAGGTGCCAGTCGAGCTCGCGGCGCAGCTCGCCGAGCGCCTCGATCTTGGCCAGGCCTTCCTGCACGTAGTTCTCTCCGAAGGCGCGGGCGCCGGCCTCGAAGGCTTCACGCACGGCGGCGGCAGGGAATGTCTTGCTGACCACGAGCAGCCGAACGGCGTCCGGCGCGCGGCCGGCCGCGACACATGCCGCAGCGATACGAGTTTTGGTGACTTGGAGGGAATCTGAGATCGCCATAATCCGCCGAGCATTGACAGGGACATCATGGACATCACTCAGCTGCTTGCATTTTCGGTCAAGAACAAGGCGTCGGACCTGCACCTCTCGGCCGGCCTGCCGCCCATGATCCGTGTGCACGGCGATGTGCGTCGCATCAATGTCGACCCGCTGGACCACCGCGCGGTGCACGACATGGTGTACGACATCATGAACGACTCCCAGCGCAAGGTGTACGAGGACACTCTGGAGGTCGACTTCTCGTTCGAGATCCAGGGCCTGGCGCGCTTTCGCGTCAACGCCTTCAACCAGAACCGTGGCGCGGGCGCGGTGTTCCGGACCATTCCGAGCAAGATCCTGTCGCTGGAGCAGCTGGCCGCGCCCAAGGTGTTTGCCGACCTGGCGCTCAAGCCGCGCGGCCTGGTGCTGGTGACCGGCCCCACCGGCTCGGGCAAGAGCACGACGCTGGCGGCCATGATCAACCACCTCAACGAGAACGAGTACGGCCACATCCTGACCATCGAGGACCCGATCGAGTTCGTCCACGAGTCCAAGAAGAGCCTGATCAACCAGCGCGAGGTGGGCCCGCACACGCACAGCTTCAGCAACGCGCTGCGCTCGGCGCTGCGCGAGGACCCGGACTGCGTGCTGGTCGGCGAAATGCGTGACCTGGAGACCATCCGCCTGGCACTGACCGCCTCCGAGACGGGTCACCTGGTCTTCGGCACGCTGCACACCTCGTCGGCCGCCAAGACGGTGGACCGCATCGTCGACGTGTTCCCCGCCGCCGAGAAGGAAATGGTGCGGGCGATGGTGTCGGAGTCGCTGGTGGCCGTGATCTCGCAAAGCCTTTGCAAGCTCAAGGACGGCACCGGCCGCGTGGCGGCGCACGAGATCATGCTGGGCACCTCGGCCATCCGCAACCTGATCCGCGAGAACAAGGTCGCGCAGATGTATTCGGCCATCCAGACCGGCAACGCCATGGGCATGCAGACGCTGGACCAGAACCTCACGGACCTCGTCCGCCGCAACATCATTTCGCCGGCGGAAGCGCGCGCCAAGGCGAAGTTCCCCGAGAACTTCCCCGGCTAGACCTGTTCACCCCCGGTTCGGCGGATACGCCGAGCCACCCCCCGAGGGGGTGCAATCCGATGCGCGCAAGGCGCCCATCGGATTGCATCGCGGGCCGGCTTGGGAGCGGCCCGGCGCTCGGCCCGAACACGGGTACTACTTCGCATCGGATAGACCATGGAACGCGACCAGGCCTCGAAATTCATCAACGACCTGCTGCGCCTGATGCTGTCGCGCAAGGGCTCCGACCTGTTCCTGACGGCGGAGTTCCCGCCCGCCATCAAGGTGGATGGCAAGATGACCAAGGTCTCGCCGCAGCCGCTGACCGGCCAGCACACGCTGCAACTGGCGCGGGCCATCATGAACGACAAGCAGGCCGCCGAGTTCGAGCGCTCCAAGGAGTGCAACTTCGCGATCTCGCCGCACGGCATCGGGCGCTTCCGCGTGAACGCCTTCATCCAGCAGGGCCAGGTGGGCCTGGTGCTGCGCACGATTCCGTCCACGCTGCCCACCATCGAGTCGCTGGACCTGCCGCCGGTGCTGCGCGAGGTGGTGCAGCACAAGCGCGGCCTGGTCATCGTGGTCGGTGCCACCGGTTCGGGCAAGAGCACGTCGCTGGCCGCGATGATCGACGAGCGCAACCAGACGACCTACGGCCACATCGTGACCATCGAGGATCCGATCGAGTTCGTGCACCCGCACAAGAACTGCATCGTCACGCAGCGCGAGCTGGGCATCGACACCGACAGCTGGGAGGCGGCGCTGAAGAACTCGCTGCGCCAGGCGCCCGACGTCATCCTGATGGGCGAGCTGCGCGACCGCGAGACCATGGACCACGCCATCGCCTTCGCTGAGACCGGCCACCTGTGCATGGCCACGCTGCACGCCAACAGCGCCAATCAGGCGCTGGACCGCATCATCAACTTCTTCCCCGAAGAGCGCCGCCAGCAGCTGCTGATGGACATCTCGCTGAACCTGCGCGCGCTCATCAGCCAGCGGCTGCTGCCGCGTCGCGAGGGCAAGGGCCGCGTGGCGGCCGTCGAGATCCTGCTGAACACGCCGCTGATCTCCGATCTCATCTTCAAGGGCGAGATCAGCGAGATCAAGGAGCTGATGAAGCGCTCGCGCGAGCAGGGCATGCAGACCTTCGACCAGGCGCTGTTTGACCTCTACGAGGCCGGCAAGGTCACCTACGAGGACGCGCTGCGCAACGCCGATTCCGTCAACGACCTGCGCCTGCAGATCAAGCTGAACAGCGAGCGCGCCCGTACCGGCGACCTGTCCAGCGGCACCGAGCACCTCACAATTCTTTGACCACCCCCTACCGGCTTCGCCGGCCCCCTCAAGGGGGCGCCGCTGGCGGCCCGGCAAAGCCGGTTCTGCGGCGGCCGCTGAGTCAATCGCGGCACCGGGATTCAGGACGCATCAGCACATGAGCACTCGCACTTACGAAGCAACTCCCTCCCGCCGCGTCGCCTTCCTGGGCCTGGGCGTCATGGGCCATCCCATGGCCGGCCATCTGGCGCGTACCGGCCACCAGGTCACCGTCTACAACCGCACGACGGCCAAGGCCGAGGCCTGGGCTGCGGAGTACGGCGGCGCCTTCGCGGCCACGCCGGCGGCGGCCGTCAAGGGCGCGGAGTTCGTGTTCTGCTGCGTCGGCAACGATGACGACCTGCGCTCGGTGGTGCTGGGCGAGCAGGGCGCCTTTGCCGGCATGGCGGCCGGCGCGGTGTTCGTCGACCACACGACGGCCTCGGCCGCCGTGGCGCGCGAGCTGCATGCCGAGGGCGCGAAGCGCGGCATCCCGTTCGTCGACGCGCCGGTGTCCGGCGGCCAGGCGGGTGCCGTCAACGGCGCGCTGACGGTGATGTGCGGCGGCGAGGCGGCGCCGTTCGACGCGATGAAGCCGCTGGCGCTGGCCTTCGCCAAGGCCGTCGCGCTGCTGGGCGGCCCGGGCTCGGGCCAACTGGCCAAGATGGTCAACCAGATCTGCATCGCCGGTGTCGTGCAGGGCCTGTCCGAGGCCGTGCGCTTCGGCCAGAACGCGGGCCTGGACATGCACCAGGTGCTGGACGTCATCGGCAAGGGCGCCGCCCAGAGCTGGCAGATGGACAACCGCGGCAAGACCATGGCCGACGACAAGTTCGACTTCGGTTTCGCGGTGGACTGGATGCGCAAGGACCTGGGCCTGGTGCTGGACGAGGCGCGCCGCAACGGCTCGCGCCTGCCGCTGACGGCGCTGGTGGACCAGTTCTACGCCGACGTGCAGGCACTGGGCGGCAGCCGCTGGGACACGTCGTCGCTGATCAAGCGGCTGTAGGGCGGGTAGCGACCCGCCGTTTGTTGGCGTGGTGCCGTGCGATGTAAGCGGCGGGTCTTGACCCGCCCTACTTTTTCGGCGCGTAGCGGGCCAACTCGTCCTCGCTGATGATCTCGAAGGCGCGCACCACCTTCTTGACGCCGCTGACCTGGCGCGCGATCTCGGTGGCACGATTGGCTTCGCGCTCGGTGACGCGGCCCATCAGGAACACCTCGCCACGCTCCACCACCACGTAGAACGCGTTGCTGATCAGGTCGCGCGCGTCGATGAACTGCGCCTTGACGCGGCTCTTGATCAGCACGTCGTTGGAGCGGCCGCTCAGCGAGCTGTGCATGGTCACGGCGGCTTCATTGAGCACCTTGCTGACGTTCTCGACGCCAGCCACCGCGCGCTCGACGGCGGCGTGGTCGGCCTCGTTGCGGGCCTCGCCGGTGATCAGCACGACGCGGTTGTAGCTGTTCACGTTGATGTGCACGCGGTCGCCCAGTTGCTCGCGGATGCGGCTCGCGGCCTTGACCTCGATGGTCTCGTCCTCCAGTTGCATGCCGGAGGTGCGGCGGTCGGTGGCGACCGAGACGCCGCCCACCATCGCGCCGCCGATCAGCAGCGGCGCGCAGCCGGTGGTCAGCGCGCTGGCCAGCAGGGCGGCCGTGAGGGTCAGGGAGAGCTTCTTCATCGGGAATCCATCGGGAAAAGGTTATTCATCGCTGCCGAGCAGCTGCAGGTCGACGGCGTCGGCCAGCGCATGCAGCAGCACGCGCTGGGCTTCCACAACGCGTGGCTCGCGTGCGTGGCTGACGCGGATTTGGATGTCGGTGTCCTGCAGTACGCCGCGCCACTCGTCGGCCGCGCCCTGCGGTTGGGCCGTCAACGCGATGATGCTCATCTCCTGCGCGTGGGCTACGGCCAGCGCGGGCTGCCAGGCGTCGCGCTGCTCGCGCAGCGGCTCGATCATGATGAGCACATCGCCAGGGTGGCCGTGGGCCTGCAGCAGTCGGGCCAGGTCCAGCCCGGCGGCGTCGCGGGCCTGGGCGGCCAGGCTCCATGCGGCCAGGCCCGGGCGCTCCTGCTCGAATCGGCCGGCCAGGCGGGCGGCGAGGTAGTCGGCCTCCATGCTGGCCAGGCCATGCGCGGCGCACAGGATGCGGTTGCCGCCGGTGATGGCGTCCACCACCATCTGTGCCGCCATCGCGAGGGGCCGGGCCAGTTGCTCGGCGGCCTGGTAGAGCAGGTCGGCGCTCTCGAAGAACTGTTGCTGTATGCGTTGCTCAATCATGCGGGCGGATCATAAAAGCCCCTCGCTCAGGGCACCCCGCTGAACGCGGGCGCCCTGCCTGGGACCGCGCTGCGGCATGAGCCGCAACGCTTCGCCAGGCACAGCGCGCCCACTGGGCGCACTGTGTCCGGGCTCAGCCCCCGAGGGGACGGCGATGCCTTTGGCATCGAGCCAAAGGCACGTCGCCTGCGGGCCGGCTTGGGGCGGCCCGGCGCCGGGCCGCGTTGAAGGTCCACAGTGTGCGGCTACTGGGCGTCGAACGCGGCCTGCAGCCAGGTCAGCTGCTCGCCATCGATGGCCACGACGTCGAAGCGGCAGGGCGGCGGCGTGGCGTGGCGCAGCAGGTAGTGCTGGGCGGCGTAGATGAGGCGCTGCTGCTTGCGCGTGGTGACGCTGGCGGCCGCGCCGCCGTGCGACGTGTCGGCCCGCGCGCGCACCTCCACGAACACCAGCGTGCCGTCGCGGTCCTGCATGACGAGGTCCACCTCGCCGGCATGGCGGCTGGGGCCGGCGGCGACTCGATAATTGCGCTCCAGCAGGCGCAGGCCAGCGCGTGCCAGGTGCGCCAGCGCGGCGTCTTCCGCCGCGTCGCCGCGCGTCTTCGTCGCCGGTTTTGATCGAGAGCCCCAGTTGAACATTGACGCCTCCCTGCTTCGCCAGGCCGCTCAGGCTGCGGCCGGCGGCCAGCAGTATCCGGCCGCGACGCTCTATCTCGTCGCCACGCCCATCGGCAACCTGGCCGACCTGAGCCTGCGCGCCATCCACTGCTTGAGCCTGGTCGACGCGCTGGCCTGCGAGGACACGCGCCAGGGGGGCGGCCTGCTGCGCCACCTGGGCCTGCACAAGCCGCTGATCGCGCTGCACCAGCACAACGAGCGCGAGGGCAGCGCGGCCGTCATCGCACGGCTGGCGGCGGGCGAGCGCGTGGCCTATGCGTCTGACGCCGGAACGCCCGCCATCTCCGATCCTGGTGCCGTTCTCGTTCAGGAAGTGGTGGCCGCCGGTTACCGCGTGCTGCCTTTGCCGGGCCCCAGCAGCACGGTGACGGCCTTGTCTGTCGCGGGCGACACGGCGGCGACGAGTTTTGCCTTTGCAGGTTTCCTGCCTACCAAAGCCGGCGAGCGCCGCACGGCGCTGCAGGCTGTGCTGGCGGTGGAGGGCCAGAGTCAGGTGGTCTTCGAGGCGCCGCACCGCATCGTCGACGTCATCGCGCTGCTGGCCGAACTGGCGCCGGCGCGCCGCGTGACGGTGTGCCGCGAGCTGACCAAGCAGTTCGAAAGCATCCACACCGCCGACGCGGCTACGTTGCCGGCGTGGCTGGCCGCTGACACGCAGCGCCAGCGCGGCGAGTTTGTGCTGGTGCTGCACGCGCTCGCCGCCCAGGTGTCGGCGGAAGACGAACTGCCGGCCGAGGCGCAGCGCACGTTGGCGCTGCTGGCGGCCGAACTGCCGTTGAAGCAGGCCGTGGCGTTGGCCGCGCAGATCAGCGGCGCGCCGCGCAACCGGCTCTACGAGGCCGGGCTGAAGCTCAAACGCGCCAGCGACGAGTAGCCGCGACCGCCGGCTGGCCTCACTGGCCGGTTGTGCGCTCGTTGTGCTTCTTGCGGCGGATGTCGCGGCTGGCGCCGTCCTGCATCGCGTGCAGGCGGCGGCGCTCCTTGGCGGTCACGGTGCCGTCGGCCTTGGCCCTGGTCTCGGCGTTGTCGATGCGGACCTGCTCTTTCTCCAGGCGCTGCGTTTCCTGTGCCGTCAGGCTGCCGCTGGCGGCGCCCTGGGCGATGCGGGCCTGCTGATGGGCTTCGCGCTGGTCCACGCGCGGCGTGTTGGTGCCCGGGGTCTGGGCGAAGGCATTGGCGCCGGCCAGGGCCAGCAGGGC
The DNA here is from genome assembly GCF_043555875.1 of Pelomonas margarita. Classification (NCBI taxonomy): domain Bacteria; kingdom Pseudomonadati; phylum Pseudomonadota; class Betaproteobacteria; order Burkholderiales; family Sphaerotilaceae; genus Roseateles; species Pelomonas margarita. Next base: position 211,609 of record NZ_JBIGHW010000008.1, read on the forward strand.
AATCAGGGTCTTGGGCGAGGTCTTCATGGGGTGCTCCTGGGGAGGGTGGGGTGGCAAGGCCCCTTCACAACGGCGACTGTGCTGCGCCGGTCGACCCTGGCGGCGTAACTGGGCATGCCCATGTCTTTCAAGGTCTGACAGCCAGCTTCCTAGAATCGCACCATGATCGCCGTCGAACCCACCCTGGCCCGCCTGGCCACCGCCCGCTCGCAACTGCTGGAGCCCTTCGGCCTGACCGAAGCGTCCCTGTCGCAGGCGCTGCGCCTCATCACCGAGCACCGGGTCGACGACGCCGACCTGTATTTCCAGACCACGCGCGCCGAGGGCTGGAGCCTGGAGGAAGGCATCGTCAAGAGCGGCTCCTTCAGCATCGACCAGGGCGTGGGCGTGCGCGCCGTGGCCGGCGAGAAGACGGCGTTCGCCTACTCGGATGACATCTCGCTGGACTCGCTGCTGGACGCTGCCCGCACCGTGCGCACCATCGCCGCCGCTGGCCAGAGCAAGAAGGTGAAAGTGCCTTCGCAGAGTCGTGTGGCCGGCAGCCGCGAGCTGTATGGCGTTGCCGATCCCATCGCGAGCCTCGACAGCGCCGCCAAGGTGGCGCTGCTGGAGCGCGCCGAGAAGATGGCCCGTGCCAAGGACCCGCGCGTGGCCCAGGTCATGGCCGGCCTGGCTGCCGAGCATGAGGTGGTGCTGATCGCTCGTGCCGACGGCACGCTGGCCGCGGACGTGCGCCCGCTGGTGCGCCTGTCCATCACCGTCATCGCTGAGAGCAATGGCCGCCGCGAGATCGGCTCGGGCGGCGGCGGCGGTCGCTTCGGTCTGGCCTATTTCACCGACGAGATGATCGCCACCTACGTCGATCACGCCGTGCACGCGGCGCTGACCAACCTGGAAAGCCGCCCCGCGCCGGCCGGCGAGATGACCGTCGTCGTCGGCCCGGGCTGGCCCGGCGTGCTGCTGCACGAGGCCGTGGGCCACGGGCTGGAGGGCGACTTCAACCGCAAGGGCTCCAGCGCTTTCTCGGGCCGCATCGGCCAGCGCGTCGCCGCCAAGGGTGTGACGGTGCTGGACGACGGCACGCTGCCCGACCGCCGCGGCTCGCTGAACGTTGACGACGAGGGCTGCGCCAGCCAGCGCAACGTGCTGATCGAAGACGGCATCCTGAAGGGCTACATCCAGGACGCGATGAATGCACGCCTGATGAAGACCGCCCCCACCGGCAACGGCCGCCGCGAGAGCTACGCCCACGTGCCCATGCCGCGCATGACCAACACCTACATGCTGGGCGGCAAGGACGACCCGCAGGAGATCGTCGCGTCCATCAAGAAGGGCCTGTACGCCACCAACTTCGGCGGCGGGCAGGTGGACATCACGAGCGGCAAGTTCGTGTTCAGCGCCAGCGAGGCCTACTGGGTGGAGAACGGCAAGATCCAGTACCCGGTCAAGGGTGCCACCATCATCGGCAACGGCCCCGATGCGCTGACCCGCGTCAGCATGATCGGCAACGATATGGCGCTGGACACTGGCGTGGGCGTCTGCGGCAAGGAAGGCCAGAGCGTGCCGGTGGGCGTGGGCCAGCCGACGCTGCGCATCGACGGGTTGACCGTCGGCGGCACGGCTTGAAGCCAGCCTTGGTGTCTCGCGAAACCGCAGCGTAACGGTCGTGCTAGATTCCGTTCCCATGTTCCGCGCAGCTTATTTTGGCTTTTGGTTTTTTCCCCGCCCCGGCGGTGGAGAGTCCTGAGCGCGCGCGCTGAACACAACAGAACTCCCCAAAAACCGCCGAGGCCGCCCAGCCCGGCGGTTTTTTGTTTTCGGCCGGCGCGTTGCGCCTTCACTTTGCTTCGCAAAGTGAGCCTGCAACGCAACGGCAAGCCGTTGTCATTACCAGAGGTGCCCCGATGAACGCCAAAGTCTCTTCCGTCCAGCCCGAAGCCCAGCGCTGGTACTCCCAGGACGACAAGACCAGTGCCACCGACGACGAACGCATCGTCGATGTGACGCCGCTGCCGCCGCCAGAGCACCTGATCCGCTTCTTCCCCATCAGCGGCACGCCCGTCGAAGCGCTGATCGGCCAGACCCGCCAGCGCATCCGCAACATCATGGCGGCCAAGGACGACCGCCTGCTGGTCATCATCGGCCCCTGCTCCATCCACGACCCCCAGGCCGCCATCGAGTACGCGCGCCGCCTGAAGGTCGAGCGTGAGAAGTACGCCGACACGCTGGAGATCGTCATGCGCGTCTACTTCGAGAAGCCGCGCACGACGGTGGGCTGGAAGGGCCTCATCAATGACCCCTACCTCGACGAGAGCTACCGCATCGACGAGGGCCTGCGTATCGCGCGCCAGCTGCTGCTGGAGATCAACCGCCTGGGCATGCCGGCGGGTAGCGAGTTCCTGGACGTGATCTCGCCGCAGTACATCGGCGACCTGATCTCCTGGGGCGCCATCGGCGCGCGCACGACCGAGAGCCAGGTGCACCGCGAGCTGGCCTCGGGCCTCTCAGCCCCAATCGGCTTCAAGAACGGCACCGACGGCAACATCAAGATCGCGACCGACGCGATCCAGGCTGCGGCGCGCGGCCATCATTTCCTGTCGGTGCACAAGAACGGCCAAGTCGCCATCGTCGAGACGCGCGGCAATGCCGACTGCCACGTCATCCTGCGCGGCGGCAAGGCGCCCAACTACGACGCCAAGAGCGTGGCTGAGGCCTGCGCTGACCTGGACAAGGCCAAGCTGCCGCAGCGCCTGATGGTTGACTGCTCGCATGCCAACTCCAGCAAGCAGCACCAGCGCCAGCTGGACGTGGCGCGCGACATCGCAGGCCAACTGCGCGAAGGCAGCCAGCAGATCTTTGGCGTCATGGTGGAGAGCCACCTGAACGACGGCGCCCAGAAGTTCACGCCTGGCAAGGACGACGCGTCTAAGCTGGAATACGGCAAGAGCATCACCGATGCCTGCCTGGGCTGGGACGATTCGCTGGCCGTGCTGGACGTGCTGAGCGAGGCGGTCAAGTCGCGCCGTTGATCTCACGCTCTTGAAAACCCCTGACGCGGCCCCATGTGGGCCGCGTTTCGCGTTTCAGCCCCTCATTCAAGCCATGACCAAGCAAACCCACGCCTTCCAGGCCGAAGTCAAGCAGATCCTGCACCTCGTCACGCACTCGCTGTACTCCAACAAGGAGATCTTCCTGCGCGAGCTGGTCAGCAACGCCAGCGACGCCTGCGACAAGCTGCGCTTCGAGGCGCTGGACAACGCGGCGCTGTTCGAGGACCAGCCCAACCTGGAAGTGCGCATCACTTTCGACGAGGAAGCCAAGACGCTGACCATCAGCGACAACGGCATCGGCATGAGCGCCGACGAGGCGGCCGCACACCTGGGCACCATCGCCAAGAGCGGCACGCGTGAGTTCATGGCCAAGCTGGACGGTGACCAGAAGAAGGACGCCCAGCTCATCGGCCAGTTCGGCGTAGGCTTCTACTCGGGCTTCATCGTTGCCGACCGCATCACCGTCGAGACCCGCCGCGCCGGGCTGCCGGCGACCGAAGCCGTGCGCTGGAGCAGCGAAGGCACTGGCGAGTACGAGCTGGAGACCATCACCAAGGCCGGCCGCGGCACCGACGTCATCCTGCATCTGCGCGACGGCGAGGAAGAGTTCCTGAAGACCTGGCGCGTGAAGTCCACGGTGGCCAAGTACAGCGACCACATCTCCCTGCCCATCCTGATGAAGAAGGAGACCTGGGACGCAGAAGCCGCTAAGCAGGTCGTCACGGACGAGTGGGAGCCCGTCAACAAGGCCTCGGCGCTGTGGTCGCGCTCCAAGAGCGAGGTCACGCAAGAGCAGTACGACGAGTTCTACAAGCAGATCAGCCACGACAGCGCGGCGCCGTTGGCTTACACGCACAACCGCGTGGAGGGCCGCAGCGAGTACACGCAGCTGCTCTACATCCCGGCTAAGGCGCCGTTCGACCTGTGGAACCGCGACAAGCGCGGCGGCGTGAAGCTGTATGTGAAGCGCGTCTTCATCATGGACGACGCCGAGGCGCTGATGCCGGTGTACCTGCGTTTCGTCAAGGGCGTCATCGACTCGGCCGACCTGCCGCTGAACGTCAGCCGTGAGCTGCTGCAGGAAAGCCGCGACGTGAAGGCCATCCGCGAAGGCTCCACGAAGCGCGTGCTGGGCATGCTGGAAAGCCTGGCCAACAGTGAAGACCAGGCCGAGCGCGACAAGTACGCCGCGTTCTGGACCGACTTCGGACAGGTGCTGAAGGAAGGCATCGGCGAGGACCACCAGAACCAGGAGCGCCTGGCCAAGCTGTTCCGCTTCGCGTCCACGCACGCCGACGCCAACGTCAGCCTGGCGGACTACGTGAGCCGCATGAAGGACGGCCAGGAGACCATCTACTACATCACTGCCGACAGCCTGGCTGCCGCCAAGCACAGCCCGCAGCTGGAGATCTTCCGCAAGAAGGGCATTGAGGTGCTGCTGCTGGTGGACCGCGTCGACGAGTGGATGCTCAGCCACCTGTACGAGTTCGACGGCAAGCCGCTGCAGTCCGTCGCCAAGGGGGCGGTGGACCTGGGCAAGCTGCTGGACGAGGACGAGAAGAAGAAGGCCGACGAGACCGCCGAGAGCCTGAAGCCCCTGCTGGACAAGCTCAAGGACGCACTGAGGGACCGTGCCAAGGACGTGCGCGTGACGACCCGTCTGGTCGACTCGCCGGCCTGCATCGTCGTGGAAGAGGGCGATGTGTCCGGCCATCTGGCGCGGCTGCTGAAGCAGGCCGGCCAGCAGGCGCCGGTGTCGCTGCCCACGCTGGAAATCAACGCCGAGCACGCGCTTGTCAAGAAGCTGGACGGCAGTGCCCACTTTGACGACCTCGCCCAGGTGCTGTTCGACCAGGCCGTGCTGGCAGAGGGCGGCCACCTGGAAGACCCGGCCGCCTACGTCCGTCGCGTCAATGCGCTGCTGATGGGCTGATGTTCCTTGCCGCCGCCCGGGAGGGCGGCGGTCTCCGGTCGGGTGAGGCCCGCATTTGTGTGCTTTTGTGACAGCAATGCGACAACCCCGCCTGCCGGGGGCTTCCGGTCAGATTCACGAGTGGCTACCCTCCTAGGGTTTTCACCGTATTTCGACGAGATGCTCCCGATTGAGTCTGCCGAGCCCATTGCCGCCGCCGTGCCGGCCGCCATGGTGACCCGCCGTCTGGTGCTGCGTCCTCCCAAGGACAGCGATCTCGACACCCTGCTCGCCCTGCATGCCGACCCGGCCGTGAGCCGCTTCTGCGCCGCCGCCACGCCCAACGGCCGTGAGGCCACCGAGGCCCAGCTGCAATCCTGGCTGGCGCACTGGCAGACCCACGGCTTCGGCCATTGGGCCATCGCCGAGCGCGAGCGGCCTGATCAGCTCATCGGTTTCGGCGGCCTGATGAACCGGCGCGTCGTAGGCCATGCCGGGCTGTACCTGTACTACCGCATCACGCCCCAGGCCTGGGGCCGCGGCCTGGCGTCCGAGATGGCGCTGCATGGCATCACGCAGGCCTTCGAGCAGCGCCAGGAAGGCGCCGTGGTGGCCGCCGTGCTGCCCAACAACATGCCCACGCGCAAGACGCTGGAAGGACTGGGCCTGCGGGCCAAGGGGACGCTGTCCTTCGGACCGGGCAACGCCGCCGCGCTGCTCTACGAGCTGGGCGCCGACCGCTGGGCCAGCCTGCCCCGGTGCGAGCCCGAGCCGGTCGCCTTCGCCGCCTGAACGGTCGAGCGCACCGCCATGACCGACGGCTGGGACATCAGCCCGCCCTTCGACGCCGAGGCGTCGCTGCAGACGCTCAAGCGCTTTCTGCGTGACCAGCGCGTGCTGGTCGAGCGCGGGGACGCCTGGCAGCTGGCCGGCCAGCCCGTGCTCAAGCTGGCCATCGAGGCCGGCACGCTGCAGTTGCAACTGGCCCGACGCCCGGCGCGCACGCCGGAGTGGGAGCGGCTCGTGCTGGCCTCGGTCGTCGATGTGCGGCGCGCGCAGGACGAGATCAGGCGCCGGCTCGGCCGCTGGCAGGGCGACGACTGACGCACGCAGGAGCGCCGCAAATGTGGGAATCCACACAGACGCGCGGCATGGAAAGCCTGATGCTCGCGGCACGCGACCTGCCCACACGGAGGTCCGGAATCGTTCCGCTGCCATCCGGCAGCCTGCCCCCGACGGCGGCTCCATCGAAGAGCGCCGTCCAACCGTAGGAGACTTTGCGATGCGCACCCACCTGCTGCTGGCCGCCGGCCTCATGGCCGCCCTGCCGGCCCTTGCCCAGTACCCGGCCGACAAGCCCGTCACCATCGTCGTGCCCTTCGCGGCCGGCGGCCCCACCGACAAGGTCGCGCGCGACCTGGCCGAGGCGCTGCGCAAGCCGCTGGGCGCCACCGTCATCATCGAGAACGTCGGCGGCGTCGGCGGCACGCTGGGCGCCAACAAGGTCGCCAAGGCCTCGCCGGACGGCCACACGCTGCTGCTGCATCACATCGGCATCGCCACGGCCACGGCGCTGTACCGCAACCTGCCCTACAAGACGCTGGAAGACTTCGAATACCTGGGCATGGTCAACGAAGTGCCGATGACGCTGATCGGCCGCCCCGACCTGCCGGCCACCAGCTACGCCGATCTCGCCAAGTGGATGGCGGCCAACAAGGGCAAGATCAACCTGGCCAATGCCGGCGTGGGCTCGGCCTCGCACCTGTGCGGCCTGCTGTTCCAGCAGACGGTGCAGATCGACATGACCACCGTGCCGTACAAGGGCACGGCGCCGGCCATGAACGACCTGCTGGGCGGCCAGGTCGACATCATGTGCGACCAGACCACCAACACGACCGGCCAGATCGAGTCAGGCAAGGTCAAGGCCTTCGCCGTCATGTCGTCCAAGCGCCTGACCAGCGGCTCGCTGGCCAAGCTGCCTACGGCAGACGAGTCGGGCCTGAAGGGCTTCAACCTCACCATCTGGCACGGCCTGTACGCGCCCAAGGGCACGCCCAAGGCCGTGGTGGACAAGGTCAACACCGCGCTGCGTGCGGCGCTGAAGGATGCCGACTTCCAGAAGCGCCAGCAGGCACTGGGCGCCGTCGTCATCAGCGACGCGCGTGTCGGCACGGCCGAGCACAAGAAGTTCGTCGAGGCCGAGATCAACAAGCTGGGCCCCATCATCAAGGCGGCCGGTCAGTACGCCGACTGAGCCCGGGTGCGCTTCAACGGCGCGCCTGACGGCGCTGCCGCTGCCCCTCGCAAGAGCCTGCCACGCGCCGCGTGGCAGGCTCTTTTCGTTGCACCAGGCCGTGGCGGTCGCTGCAGGGGCCAGGGCTTGCTGCTGCGGTGCAGCAGTTCTCCTACACGACGGGCCAGGAGCACCTCCCCCCAAACCTCTGGGATGCCGCTGGTAACTCTTCTGACGCGGCGCCACGCATCCATGTAATCCAGGTAACTAGTTGTTGAGAGCGTGAATTGGGTCACGGCGTCGTCCATAGACTGCGCCGGGCCATGAGAAAGCGTAACTATTCAGTTGAGCGGCATCGTGGCGCAACCGGCTCCAGCCTCGGTGGGGAGCCACGCCTCATTCACACCTTGGAGTTACCCATGTCGTTCCACAGCAAGCGCCAGCAACGCGGTCAGGGCATGACCGAATACATCATCATCGTGGCGCTGATCGCCATCGCCGCCATCGCCGTCTACCAGATGTTCGGCAACACCGTGCGCAGCCAGACGGCCGCCATCGCCCAGGAATTGGCCGGCAATGACGGCACCGATTCCAAGGACAACGCGCAGACCGCCGCTGATGCGGCCGCCACCGAGGCCAACGTCAAGCGCAACCTCGACACCTACACCGGCAACGCCGCCAAGTAAGTCGCCTGCCGCGCGGCCTGGCTGCGCGGCCTTTTGCACCGAGTGTTTCGGGAAGCGGGCCGGGATGGCCAGCTTCTCGCCCCTAGGGAATTCTCATCGTGTTGCGTCCGCACGCCGCCTTGGCGAGCTCCGCCGTGCTCGGCAGCCTTTTGGGGCTGTGCCAGGGTTGGCCGTGGGGCTGGTTGCCTGCCCAGTTGCTGCTCGTGCTGCAACTGGCGCTGCTGTTTGCGCCCGGCGTGGGTGTGGGCGTGGCGGCCTTGCGCGCGGCGGCCTTCGGCGCGGCGATGGCGCTGGCGGGCTATGCAGGCTTCCTGAGCGACCTGCCGGGCGCCCGGCCAGGCCAGCTGCTGCTGGCCGGTGTCGGCCTGGTGGCTGTGCATGCGCTGCTGCTGGCGGCATGCGCGGCGCTGGCAGTGCGGCTGCCGGCCAGCCCGGCCGTGCGTGCGCTGCTGGCCTGGCCGGCGCTGTGGTGCCTGCACGAGGCGCTGCTGGCGCAAGGTCCGCTGGCCATGCCCTGGCTGCGCCTGGGGCAGCTGCAAGCGCCACACGGCCCCTGGGCGGCGGCGCTGCCGCTGGGCGGCACGCTGCTGGCCGGCCTGCTGATGTGGTGGACGGCCGGGCTGCTGTGGCAGGCCTGGGTCCGGCCCGCCGGGCGCCGCCGTGCACTGCTGGCGGGTGTGGCGCTCCTGGCCGTCGTGAACGGCCTGGGCCGGCAGACATGGACACAGGCCAGCGGTGAGCTGGACGCCGTGCTGTTGCAGACGGGTGCGGCACCCGAGGCGGCTGATGAGGCCGGCACGCAGCAACGCATGGCCACGCTGATGACAGCCGCGCAGGTGGCGCGCTCCCAGCTGCTGGTGGGCCCGCAGCTGGCCCTGCGCAAGACGGCGTCAGCGCTGCCGGACGACTACCTGCGCCAGCTCGCACACGAGCTGGACCGCCGCGACAGCGACCTGTTGCTGGGCCTGTACGTGGCCCCGGGCGACGGTCGCCTGCACAACGCCGTGCTGTCACTGGGCAGCTCGGGCCCGCAGCGCTACCTGAAGCGCCAGCTGTTTCCGTTTGGCGAGTTCGTGCCCGCACAGGGCGCGCTGCGCGACTGGCTGGCCGCAGGCGCCGCGCTGCAGGACACCTCGCGTGGTCCGGCCGACGCCGAGCCCTTGTGGCTGGGTGGCCACCGCGTCAGCCTCAGCCTCTGCTTTGAGCTGGCCTTCCCCGGCCTGTGGCGGCAGGAGGCGGCCACCAGCGAGGTGCTGGTCAACCTGTCCTCGGCGGCCGCCCACCCGGGCACGCTGCTGCAGCGCCAGTTCGACCAGCAGGCCGCGGCGCGTGCACTGGAGTTCCAAAAGCCGCTGCTGCACGCCACCGACCTTGGCGGCGCCTTCGCGCTGGACCATGGCGGCCACACGGTTGCGCGGCTGGCGCGGGACACCGCCGCCAGCCTGCCAGTCACGCTGCAGGCGCGCCGCGGGTTGACGCCGTTCGCGCGCTTCGGCGACGCGCTGGCGCAATCGCTGGCTGTGGCGGGCCTGGTGCTGGCACTGCTGTGGCAGCCGGGGCGCGCCGTGCAGCCGTCGCTGCGCCTGCAGGCGCAGCGGGGCCAGGTCTTGATGGCCGGTGTGGCGCTGATCCTGATGTCGGCCGGGCTGCTGTACTACATGGTCAACAGCGGCCAGGCCGTCACAGAGAAGATGCGCGTGACCAACGCCGCCGATGCGGCGGCCTACAGCGCTGGTGTCGTGGAAGCGCGCGCGCTGAACTACGACGCCTACCTGAACCGGGCCATGGTGGCCAACCAGATCGCGATTGCGCAGATGGTCAGCGTGGGCTCGTGGGTGCGCTACTTCGCCAACGCGGTGGACGAGGTGCCGGCCTCGGGCACCGACATCTTCTTCATGATGTCGCCCAGCCTGGAGGGCTACAAGATCCTGGCCATCTTCGCGGCCACCAAGGTGGTGTTGGAGTACTACACCGGCCAGAGCGCGAACTACTACGCCGACTACGTGCTGCAGTACGGCGTCGGCCCGATCATCGCGGCGCATGACGCCGTCGTCGTCGCCATGGCGGCTTCGCAGGGGCTGGTGCATGCCAACCTGACCGCGGGCGTGCGCCAGAAGCAGATCGCCGACGACGTGGCCCAGGCCATGGACCCGCAGCTCAAGACGCAGGTGGTGCTGGCCTCGCACGGCTTTGACAACTTCACCAAGGCCTACGCCAACGACGATCGCGGCCGCTTTGCCGACGTGACCATGCGCTCGCGCGACGGCTTCAGCCGCGAGCGCAACTGGACCGTGAGCGCCCCGGACATCCCGCTGTTCAAGAAGAACGGCGAGATGAAGAAGCGCGCCGGCACCGAGCTGATCGGCTACGACGAGTGGCGCGGCATGGACACGCTGGAGCTGCACGGCGAGCGCTTTGGTTGCGGCAAGTGGGGTCTGAGCTGGTGCGGCGACATCCAGAAGCCGCTGGGCTGGGCGGCGGTCAACATCCCCAAGAACAACTGCAGCGGCAGCGGCAGTAGCAGCGGGGCCAACGGTTACCACGGCAATGCCTACGGTGAGAACCGGCGTACCGCCAACAAGGCCGAGGGCGAGATGGAACGGCCCGGCTATTACTGCTTCAGCGGCCTGCCCGCCGTGCGCGAGCTGCGCAACGTGGCGCCCAACGCCGAGCTGAGCACCGGCATCACCCTCTTCGTCACCAAAGACCACGCCCAGCTGCGCACCTCCGGCGGCGCCGCCCAGGCCAAGCCCTCGGGCCAGCTGGCGTTGTTCAACGACAAGCCGGCCGGCGCCAAGCTTGCGGCGCTGGCCCGCGCGCAGGTGTTCTTCGATCGCATCTCGCCGCGCGCCGATGGCCGCACCGAGATCGCAAGCCTCTACAACCCGTACTGGCGCGTGCGCCTGGTGGCGCCCACGGCGGTCGACCGGGCCTGGGCTGCCGCCCAGCAGGGAGGGCTGGCCTTGCCATGAGCGTCGTCAAGCTGCCCCACCGCCAGTTTCTCGCCGCTGCCCGCCGGGCCCGGGCCTCGACCGGGCTGCAGTCGTGCGGCCGGCGCCAGCGCGGCCAGTCCACCGTCGAGTTCGTCGTGGCGGCGCTGGCGCTGCTGCCGCTGTTCATCGCCGTGCCGCTGCTGGGCAAGTACCTGGACCTGTTCCAGACCACCGAGGCCGCCAGCCGCTACGTGGCCTTCGAGGGCGTGGCCCGCAACTCGTCCAGCAGCTGGAAGACCGACGCCGAGCTGAGCCTGGAGGTGCGCCGACGCTTCTTCAGCACTTCCAACGCACCCATCAAGACCGGCGACGCGGCGGGCGATTTCGTGGCCCACCGCAACCCGGTCTGGACCGACCACACCGGCAAGCCGCTGATCGCCAAGTTCGAGGACGACGTGACCGTGGCCACCACCGTCAGCGGCAAGAACGCCATCCCCTGGACGGCGCCGTTTCGGAGCTGGCTGGGGCTGAGCCACGACAACTGGTACAGCGGCGCCGTCACCGTGAACATGGCCGACAGCGCACTCGTGCCCACCATGGCCACCACGCGCCGCACCGTGCTGCTGGCGGACGCCTGGACGGCGCGCAACAACGCGCAGGTGCGCAACCGCATCGAGGACGGTGGCCTGGGTGTCTATCCCATCGGCAAGGCCAAACCGTTGGTGGACCTGATCGGCATGGTGCCCGTGGCCGTCAACGACCCCGCGCTGAAGGTGGGCGACCACGACTGGGACATCGTGCCCTGCGACCGACTCAAGGAGGGCTGCTGATGCGCCTGTATGCCGCGACTGCCGCCCTGCTGCTGCTGGCCGGTGCCTGCGTCGCATCGCCCTGGCCCGAGCTGCCGCTGCCCGAGGGCGTGCGCGCCCAGAGCGTGGCCGCCGACAGCGTGCTCAACGGCCGCCGCGCCCGCATCCTGCGCGCCGAGTTCAGCGGCAGCGTGGACGACGCGCTGGCCTTCTACCGCGCACAGTTCGGCCGGCAGCATGTCGAGAACCCGCTGCGCGACGCCCGCGTCATCGCGGCCCGCCAGGGCGACTACTTCAACACTGTGCAGCTGCGCGAGCTTGCGCCGGGCCGCGTGCAGGCCACGCTGATGAGCACGCTGATGACCGGACCCGGCGAACTCAGCCGCGTGCTGCGCGACACCCAGCGCCTGCTGCCCGCCGACTCCACGGTGATGAACACCATGGAGTCCAGCGACGACGGCCGCCGCGCCGTGATGCTGACCGCGATGAACGCCGTGGACCTGCAGACCAATCGCGACGAGCTGGTGCGCGGCCTGCGCCAGCGCGGCCTGAACCTGGCGCGCGAGGAGCGTGCGCCGCTGGCCCGCGGCAGCGCGCTGACGCTGTGGGCCGAGAGCGCGCAGGAGGAGGCCACGCTCAGCGTCATCGACGCGGGCGAGCACCGTCTGGTGGTGATCAACCGCGTGCGCGAGGCCCGGCCATGAGGCGCGTCGCGCGGCGGCGCGTGCGCGGCCAGGCGATGGTGGAGTACCTCGTCGTGGGCCTCGCGGTGGCGGCCATGTTCTTCCTGCCCTGGGATGGCAACCCGGGTAGCGACACCGTCGTCGAGCTGATGCTGGACGCCATCCGCACCGCTTTTGCCAAGTTCCTGAGTGCCGTTTCACTGCCCGTCTGAGGGCTGGACCAACAAGACATGAGATTTGCGATCAATCGAAGCTGGCTGCTGCTGGGCGTGGCCCTGGTGCTGGGCGGGGTGTCGGCCTACGGCGTGAAGCGCTACATCGAGCAGCACGTGGAGGACATCGAGGCCCGCACCCGCGCCAAGCGCACGGTGAAGGTGGTGGTGCCCAAGGAAGACCTCGCCAAGGGCACCGTGCTGCAGGCCGCGCACGTGGCCGTGCGCGAGGTGCCGCAGGAGTGGACGCACTCCAACGCCATCTCGCCCGAGCAGTTCGAGCGCGTGGAAGGCCAGCCGCTGGCCTACCCGGTGGCGCGCGGCGAGATGCTGCTGTGGTCGCTGCTGGAGGGCGGGCGCTCGCCGTCGTTCTCGGCGCGGCTGCCCACGGGCCAGCGCGGCATCACGGTCACGGTGGACGAGGTCAACTCCATTTCCGGCCTGCTGCAGCCGGGCGACCGCATCGACCTGATGGTCACCGTCAAACACGAGCAGAAGAGCTACCTGTTCCCGCTGTTGCAGAACGTGACCGTGCTGGCTACCGGCGCGCAGGCCATCCCCGTGGCCGGCTGGGACGGCAAGGACAGCAGCAAGCGCAGCTTCTCCACGGTCACGCTGGAGACCTCGCCCGAGGACGGCCGCCGCGTCATCGCTGCGCGCGAGGTGGGCAAGCTCACCGCCATGCTGCGTGCGCCGGGCGACAAAGCCGAGGTGGCTGCCACCCGCACCGACGCGATGACGCTGCTGGGCCTGGGCGGCGCGGCTGTATCCGACGAGCGCGTGCCCGTCATCTACGGCGGCGGCGCGCTCAAGCCCATCGCGCCGCTGGGCCGTGCGCCCGCCGCTGCGGTCGCGCCCGTCGCCCCCGTCCTCTCGCCCGCCCGCCCCTGAGCGCCCTGGTGATGCCTGCCGATTTCTCCCTGGATTCCCGCGTGACCTCTTCATCGACCTCCACCCGCTCCCTGGCCGCGCTGCTCAGCGTGGCGTTGGTGCTGCCCGCGCCGCTGGCGCTGGCCCAGGACGCCGCCGTGCCGGCCGCTGCCGACGGGGCTGCCCCGGCCGGCGAGGGCGGTGGCTTTGCGCCCTCGCTCAAGCCCACGGCCAAGCGCAGCCGCAGCACGGCCGGCACCCCGTACACGCCCATCCAGGCCAGCGGCAACGACGGCCAGATCGCCGAGATCGACATGTTCGTCGGCGAGTCGCGCGTGTTCCCCGCGCCGGGCGTGGCGCGCATCGCCGTGGGCAACGGCAAGCTGCTGTCGGCCGCCGCGCTGGACGAGAAGGAGGTCATCCTGTTCGCCAACGGCGAGGGCACGTCGTCGCTGTTCATCTGGAATGCCGACGGCCGCTACCAGCGCGTGAAGATCAACATCGTGGCCGGTGACACCTCGCGCCATGCGCGCGAGATTGCGGCCTTCCTGGCCACCATCCCCAACGCCAAGACGTCCATCATCGGCGCCAACATCGTCGTGGAGGGCGAGCAGCTGTCGGACTTCGATCTGAACAAGATCGAGATGCTGGCCAAGCGCTATCCGCAAATCGTCAACTTCACCAATCGCGTCGGCTGGGAAAAGATGATCGCGATGGACGTCAAGGTGGTGGAGTTCCCTACCAGCCTGCTCAAGGAGACGGGTCTGAAGTGGAACGGCACCGGCGGCGCGGCGGTCGGCGCCATCTGGGGCCCGGCGGGCCGCGGGCATGACGGCCCGTACCAGATCAACATCCAGACCGGCACCTCGAACGGCGTGCCCATCACCAGCCCCATCCCCGGCCAGCCGGTACCCATCCCCTCGGGGCTGAATGTGCTGAGCCTGCTCAACCTGGGCCTCAACGCCCAGCTCAACCTGCTGGCGCAGGAGGGCAAGGCGGCGCTGCTGGCCGAGCCACAGCTGTCGGCCCGCAACGGCGCCAAGGCCAGCTTCCTGGCCGGCGGCGAGATCCCCTACGCCGTGTCCACGCGGGACGGCACCTATGTGCAGTTCAAGCAGTACGGCATCAAGGTGGACATCACGCCGCGCGTGGACGCCAGCGGCGTGATCCGCGCGTCCATCGAGTCCGAGGTCAGCAGCATCGACCGCTCGGTGACGACGCTGGCCGGCCCCGCCCTGCTGACCCGCAAGGCCAACACCGAGTTCAACCTGCGCGACGGCGAGACGCTGGTGCTGGCCGGCCTGCTGCAGCGCGAGGTGTCGTCGGACATGGACAAGCTGCCGCTGCTGGGCGACATCCCGGTGCTGGGCGCGCTGTTCCGCTCCAAACGCTTCCAGAACAAGGAGACCGAGCTGGTGGTGTTCGTCACGCCGCGCATCGTGTCGGCCGAGTCCCCGTCCAACCGCGACCGCCTGCAGCGCACCACCGAGCGCCTGGAGGCCCGCATGGGCCCGACGCCCTACCTGAGCGAGCCGCTGCAGCCCGGCGTCAGCTATGAGCGCGCCGACCAGGTGCCGCCGCGCGAGGGCCAGCCGCTGGCCGACAACGCACCGCCGCCGGTGAGCGCCGAGGCGCCGCTGGTGGCCGGCATCGGCCGGGCGCCCGAGGGCGCGCTGCTGCGCGTGCAGGGCGTGCAGACCGTACTGCGCAGCCGCCCCGAGGCCACGGCCGAGGCCTTGCTGACGCTGGCGCGCGGCGCCACCGTGGTGCTGGGCTCGGCGCCGTCGCAGCCGCCAGGCCAGGGCCGATGGACGAATGTGCACGTGGGTGCGCTGAACGGCTGGGTGCTGTCCGAGCACATCGTCGCGTGGCGGCCGCAGGACGTTGGCCAGCCCGACGTGCGGCCGGCCGTGGTCAAGCCGGTGCCGGGCTTGCAGCCGGTGCTCCTGGGCAAGGTGGACGACGCGCTGCTCGGTGCGCCGCTGCGTGTGCAGTCCGAGGCGCTGGCGCTGCGCCAGGCGCCGGACGTGAATGCGGGCGTCGTGTGGCGCGCACAGCGGGGTGACCTGGTGCGTCGCCTCAGCCTTCCGCCGCAGGGCGCCTGGCTGCCGGTGCAGATCGGCGCCGGCTCCACGGGCAAGCGCGGCTGGGTGCTGGCGCAGTGGCTCGTTCCCCTGAACATGCCTTGAGCCGGAGATCGGTGCCATGAGCCATCTCATCATCCAGATCACCGACAGCACGGGCGGCGAGACGCGCGAGGTCGAGTTCAACCAGCGCGAGATCCGCATCGGCCGCGACAAGGCCTGCGACATCGCGCTGCGCGGCTGGCGCGTGGGCCGCGAGCATGCCCGCCTGAGCGAGACGCGCGACGGCTGGGTGCTGGAAGACCTGGGCCAGTTCACCGGCACCTGGGTCAATGCGCAGCGCATCGTGCGCTACGGGCCGCTGAGCTTTGCCGACCAGATCCGCATCGGCACCACCACGCTGCGTGTGCGCGAGGCCGAGGGCCGCGCGTCGCCGCGCCCAGCGGTGCCGGCGCCCACGTCCGTGCCCACACCGGCGCCGGCGGCGCCCGGTGTCATCCCGCTGCACACGGCCCAGCCGGCAGCGGCCCGGGCCGCCGACGCGGGTGCAGCCGCCGAGGCGCTGCCGCCCGAGGTGCTGGCCGTGCAGGCCCGCCATCCGTGGCGCAAGCATGTGCATGACCAGCTGCTGGAGACCATCGACCTGCGCCGCCGCGACCTCACTCGCATGAGCGACGCCGAGCTGCGCGCCGAGACCGAGACCCTGGTGCGCGAGATCCTGGAGCGCCTGGGCGGCGAGCTGCCCGCGGGCCTGGACCGCGAGGCGCTGCGCAAGGAGGTGCTGGACGAGGCCGTGGGCCTGGGCCCGCTGGAAGACCTGCTGGAGGACGCCAGCGTCACCGAAGTGATGGTGAACCGCGCGGACGAGATCTTCGTGGAGCGCGGCGGCCGGCTGCAGCGCTACCCGCTGGCCTTCACCAGCGACCGCGCGGTGATGGGCGTCATCGAGCGCATCGTCGCGCCGCTGGGGCGGCGCATCGACGAGTCGTCGCCGCTGGTGGATGCGCGACTCAAGGACGGCTCGCGCGTCAATGCCATCATCCCGCCGCTGGCGCTCAAGGGCCCGACGATCACCATCCGCAAGTTCTCCAAGAAGCGCCTGACGGCGGACGACCTGTCGGCCTACGGCTCGGTGTCGCGGCCCATGGTGGAGTTCCTGGAGCTGTGCGTGAAGCAGCGCAAGAACATGATCGTCTCGGGCGGCACGGGCTCGGGCAAGACGACGCTGCTGAACGTGCTGTCCAACTTCATCCCGGACGGCGAACGCATCATCACCATCGAAGACGCGGCCGAGCTTCGGCTGAACCACTCGCACCTGGTGTCGCTGGAGTCACGGCCGTCCAACGTGGAAGGGCGGGGCGCCATCACCATCCGCGAGCTGGTGAAGAACTCGCTGCGCATGCGGCCCGACCGCATTGTCGTCGGCGAGTGCCGTGGCGGCGAGGCGCTGGACATGTTGCAAGCCATGAACACGGGCCACGAGGGCTCGCTGACGACGTTGCACGCCAACACGCCGCGAGATGCGCTGGCGCGGCTGGAGACGCTGGTGCTGATGGCCGGCATGGATCTGCCCATCGGCGCCATCCGCGACCAGATCAATTCGGCCGTGGACATCATCGTGCAGCAGTCGCGCTTTGCCTGCGGCTCGCGCAAGGTCACCAGCATTACCGAGGTGGCCGGCATGGAGAACGGCAAGATCCAGCTGCAGGAGCTGTTTCGCTACGAGGCCCGGGGCTTCGGCGCTGACGGCCGCGTGGTGGGCGAGTTCGTCGGCTGCGATGCCGTGCCCACCTTCTACGACGAGCTGCGCGAGCAGGGCGTCCAGTTCGACCTGTCGTTGTTCAACCGGAGGGCGGCATGAGCCCCCGCACGGCCGCCCGAAGGGGCTCATCCCCGCTCGGCGGGGCAGGGGTGCGGACATGACGCCCAGCACCGTCGCAACGCTGGTGGCGGGCGCGGTTGCCGTGGCGATGATGATGCTCGTGTGGTCGGTATTCAGCATCGCCACCAGCGGGCTGGCGCGCTACCGGCGGCTGTTCACCGAGCGGGCCCACATCGGGCTGCGCGAACTCTTCCTGTTTGTCGACCCGGGTCGTCTGTTCGTGCTCAACCTGGCGCTTATCGTGCTGGGCGGGGTGCTGGCTTGGGCGGTGACGGGCAATGCGCTGCCGGCGCTGGTGGTGTCGCTGGTGCTGGCGGTGGGGCCGCGCTTCATGCTGCGCTGGCTGCGCCGGCGCCGCAGCGAGCAGTTGGAGCAGCAGCTGCCCGATGCGCTGCAGATGCTGGCCGGTGGCCTGAAGGCCGGCGTCAGCCTGTCGCAGGCCATCCAGCAGCTGGTGCTGGAGGCGCGGCCGCCGATCTCGCAGGAGTTCGACCTCGTGCTGCGCGAGCAGCGCCTGGGTGTGTCCATGGATGACGCGCTGGAAGGCCTGAATCGGCGCGTGCCGCTGCAGTCCATGACGCTGACGATCTCGGCCATGCGTATTGCCAGCGAGACGGGCGGCCAGCTCGCCGAGACGCTGGAGCGCGCCGCGCAGACGCTGCGCCAGAAGCTGGCCATGGAGGGCAAGATCCGCGCGCTCACCTCGCAGGGCAAGCTGCAGGCCTGGGTGGTGGGGGCGCTGCCGCTGTTCCTGATCGTCGTGCTCAACAAGATGGAGCCGGCGGCCATGCACCTGATGTTCACGACGCGCATGGGCTGGGCCACGCTGGTGGTCATCGGCCTGTTCGAGTTCTTCGGCGTGCTCGTGATCCGCAAGATCGTGGACATCGACGTATGAGCGGCGCCGAGTTCACCTGGATGCAGTGGCTGCCGCTGGCCTGTGCGCTGGGCCTGGGCGTGGCGATGGCGCTGATCGCGCACAGCCTCATGAAGGCCATCGACGATGTGCCCGCCGAGGATCGCAGCTACCGCGACTCGCCGCCCACAGCTTTCCGGCTGCTGTGGTGGCCCATCCGCTGGATTGCGCACTACCTGGGCCCGCGGCTGCGCCCGGCGCAGCGCCTGCGCGTGCAGGGCCGGCTGCGGCTGGCGGGGCTGGACTACGCGCTGGCGCCCGAGCAGTTCATTGCCGCGCAGTTGCTGGGCGCGGCCATCAGCGGCTTGCTGACCTGGTGGCTGCTGGTCAGCTTCGGCCGGCCGGCCGGCCCCTGGCCCTGGGTGGGCGCGGCCTTCGGCTTCCTGTTCCCGGCCATCTGGCTGCGCGACCTCGTGCAGCTGCGCCGCCGCGAGACGCTCAAGACGCTGCCCTTCATGCTGGACATCATCACGCTGTGTGTGGAGGCCGGCCTGAACCTGACGGGCGCCTTCGCGCAGGCGGTGGCCAAGGGGCCGGCCGGACCGCTGCGCGACGAGTTCTCGCGCGTGCTGCGCGATGTGCGCGCGGGCCGGCCGCGGCTGGACGCGCTGCGCACGCTGTCCGACCGCATGAACGAGCCGTCCATCACCAACTTCGTGTCGGCGCTGATCCAGGCCGAGCGCATGGGCATGAATCTCGGCCCCATCCTGCGTGCGCAGGCCGAGCAGCGCCGCACCGAGCGCTTTGCCCGCGCCGAAAAGCTCGCCATGGAAGCGCCGGTGAAGCTGCTGTTCCCGCTGATTGCCTTCATCTTCCCCTGCACCTTTGTCGTGCTGGGCTTCCCGATCGCAATGAAGTTCCTGCACATGGGGCTCTGACATGCAGATGCACACCTCCCGCGCCATGCCGGCGCTGCGCGTGCTGCACGCCGACAGCTTCCGCGCCCGATTGCTGGGCCTGCTGGCCCTGCCGCGGCTTCAGCCGGGTGAGGTGCTGGTGCTCAAGCCCTGCGCCAGCGTGCACACCTGCTTCATGCGCTACGCCATCGACGTGGTCTACGTGGACCGCGACGACCGCGTCATCAAGGTCGTGCCGGCGCTGGCGCCCTGGCGCGTCAGCGCCTGCCCCGGCGCGCGCGCCACGCTGGAGCTCGCTGCCGGTGAGGCGCAGCGGCTGGGGTTGCGGCCCGGCTCCCACATCGACACCCATTGATTTGTTCCCTGACGGTTGACGCCATGACCTTGTTCTCCTCCCGATTGCTGCTGCTGCCCCTGACGCTCGCCCTGGCCCATTGCGGCGGTGGCGGCGGCGGCGAGGCGGTTGCCGCCCCTACGACGCCGCCAGCCGCGACCGACCCCTATGCCGGCACGGCGTACCAGAAGCTGGAGGTCACCACGCTGGCCAAGGGCGGCGGGCCGGGCCTGGCTCGATCCACCACCCAAGGGCTGGTGGATCAGTGCAACCTCGAGCGCAAGGCCCGCTACGAGCTGCCGCCCGTGCAGCCCGATGTCGCGCTGATGGCCGGCCTGGACGTGAAGACGCTGGAGCGCTTCTACGACAACCGCAAGGCCGGCGAGCTCACCACTGGCTACGGCCTGCGGCTGACGGACTACCAGCGCTGGACGAACGAGCTGCGCAGCGGCACGGGCGCCAACCCAGCCACGCCGCCCGACTGCAGCGTCGTGCAGAAGGAGGAGGCGTTCAGCGGCTACCTGTGGCTGGACGACATCCGCTACGAGCTGCGCTTCGCCACCAAGCAGGCGCTGGGGCGTCGCAGCCATCTCAGTTTCACGCCCACCGACCTCGCAACGTCCAGCCAGGTAGCCGCCTGGCCCGCCAAGACGGTGATGGGTGAAAGCTGCCGCGTGGCCAGCACACCGGCCGATCCGTCCCTGGACGGCGCCTGCCTGTGGGAGCGCTTCCCGGCACGCAAGTACCTGAACCTGCCCTGGGCGCTGGAGTCCGTCACCGGCGCGGTGCAGGAGGTGCGCGTCGTCACGCTGGCGCTGGAGCGAGACAAGCCGCTGCGCGCGGGCGTGCTGGCCATACCCGAAGGCTTCACTGCACAGGTCGACTGACATGCGCAGCCGTCCCGCCCGTGGTCTGCCGGCCCACGCCCCGCATCGCCAGCGGGGAGCGGGCCTGGTGGAGAGCGTCATCGTGATGCCGACGCTGCTGTTCCTGGTGCTGGGGATCTGGCAGGCGGCGCTGGGGTACCAGGCCAAGAGCAGCGTGAACTACGCGACCTTCGAGGCGGCGCGTGCGGGGGCGGTGAGCAACGCCAGCGTGAGCAGCATCAAGGCGGCGTTCAGCAAAGGCATGGTGGGCTACTACGGCGGCGGGCGCACCGTGGCGGAGCTGGCGGCGAGCTACGCGCGCGCCACGGCCGACACGGCGGTGGGCATGCGTGTGGAAGTGCTGTCGCCCACCAAGGAAAGCTTCGACGACTACGCCAGCCCGGCGCTCAAAGAAGCGCTGAAGGCCGGTGACCTGGTGATCCCCAACGTGGGTCTGGACGAGCTGCAGTGCCCGCGCGACGTGCCCGGCTGCAAGAGCGACCCCAAGAGCAACGCCAGCGGCCAGACGCTGCAAGACGCCAACCTGCTGAAGCTGCGCATCACCTACGGCATCCCGAAAGACAAGCAGATGCCGCTGGTGGGGCGGTTCTACACCTGGGCGCTGAGCAAGCTGGGCGCCGGGGTGGGGGACGCGTTCAAGCTGGGGCTGATCGAGGCGGGGCGCATCCCTGTGGTGTCGCACGTGGTGGTGCGCATGCAGTCGGACGCCATCCGCAATACGGCGATGGTGAGCAGCCCGGGGCCGGGCAACGACGGCACGCCCACCGACCCCGGGCCCGGGCCCACGCCGCCGGACCTGCCCACCTGCCCCTGGTGGGACCCCAGCTGCTCCATCTGCACCGACGGCGTGGGCGCCGGTAAGTGCGAACTCCCGCCGCCCAGCTGCGGCGGCTGAGCGCGCGCTATGCG
>NZ_JBIGHW010000089.1:0-255 GCF_043555875.1 Pelomonas margarita
CGTGGCGGTGCTCCACGCGCTCCAGGTGCGCGGGCAGCGCCTGGCGCCGCGGCTTGCGCGGGGGTGCCTTGGGCGTCTTGGGCGCCTCAGGCAGGCCGCGCTGCAGTTCGGCCAACTTCGCGCGCAGGCTGGCCTCGTCCTCGGCCAGGGCTTCGGCGAACAGCAGCCGCTGCGCGGCGGTCATGGCCTCGGTCTTGGCGTCGAACTGCCAGCGGCGCAACCGGGCAAGCTCGAAGTTGAGCTTGTCGATCTTGG
>NZ_JBIGHW010000090.1:0-255 GCF_043555875.1 Pelomonas margarita
CGCGCGAGGACTTGAACGGCATCGAGGTCTTCAAGGACCGCAGCCACCCGCAGCGCGTCGCCGTCGAGGAATGCCCACCCGGTGCCGTGCTCGTCATCGACAGCCGCAAGGATGCACGCGCCGCGTCAGCCGGCGGCATCCTCGTCGCGCGGCTGATGGTGCGCGGCTGCGCCGGCGTCGTCACCGACGGCGGGTTTCGTGACAGCCCCGACATCGCCAGGTACACGATGCCGGCCTACCACGCGCGCCCCAGCG
>NZ_JBIGHW010000091.1:0-255 GCF_043555875.1 Pelomonas margarita
TGGTCATGCAGGTGCCGTGGCTGCGGGCGATGCCGGCTTCCATCTCGGCCCAGGCCTGGTCGCTCAGCCGCCCGGCGCGGCGCTCATCCCAGTACTTGAAGGCATCCGACCCCGAGCCCAGCACCTGGCCGCGCCAGTTGCCGCGCAGCATGGGGCCGGCGGGCAGGTAGATCAGCGGCAGGCCCATGCTGATGGCGCCCATCAAGAGGCCGGGCGTGGTCTTGTCGCAGCCGCCCATCAGCACCGCGCCGTCGA
>NZ_JBIGHW010000092.1:0-255 GCF_043555875.1 Pelomonas margarita
GACCTGCGCCCCGTACTCACCTGCGCGCAGCACCTCGCCCAGCTCCTCCAGGAAGCGCCGGACTCCATACTGCTCGACTTCGCCGATCGTCACCCGATCAGCGCCCGCTGCGCCCTTGTTACGGCGCACTCGCTTCCACGCCTCGTGCAGGATGTCAGCCCTGCACACATGGTCGTACAACGCATGGAAGCGCCTTCCCGGAGCCCGCTTGGCTGCGGCCCAGAGCTGCCTTCGCAGTTGTCGCACTTTGTCGCT
>NZ_JBIGHW010000093.1:0-255 GCF_043555875.1 Pelomonas margarita
TGAGTTCCTCCAGCGCCATCGTTGCACTGCGTCCGGGTCGGAACCCATACGAGCACGGCTTGAAGTCCTCCTCGAAGATGGGCTCCAGCACCAGCTTGGCCGCCATCTGCACCACTCGGTCTCGCACCGTCGGGATGCCCAGTGGCCGCTTCCTTGCATCTGCCTTGGGGATGTAGGTGCGCCGCACGACCTGCGCCCCGTACTCACCTGCGCGCAGCACCTCGCCCAGCTCCTCCAGGAAGCGCCGGACTCCAT
>NZ_JBIGHW010000094.1:0-255 GCF_043555875.1 Pelomonas margarita
TGAACAAGCCGAACAAGCAGCCGCTGCGGCGGCGCAGGCGCGAGCCAGCGCGCTGCGCAGCCAGCCCGCCCGGCTGCTGCGCCCCAATCGCCAGCAGATCGAACTTCGCGCGTCGGACCTGGAGTCGTTGCTGGGTGAGGAGCACCGCGCCCGGCTGGTGTGGGGCTACGTCCAGCGTCAGGACCTGCGCCGCCTGACGCAGGCAATCAAGGCGCGGGGCAGCAACGCCGGCCGCTCGGCCATCGACTCGCACAT
>NZ_JBIGHW010000095.1:0-253 GCF_043555875.1 Pelomonas margarita
GTGTCCCAGCCCCGAAGCCAAATGCTCCAGGTATTCCTCAAAGCGGTCTGCGACGTTCATCGATCCTCAACCAAAGAATCAAGAAGTCCGCATAATGCCTTGATTTTATTGACACAGTAAGATTAGGGCTACGCTGAACAAGTTGGCGATTTCGACGCTCCGTCATGCCGACGGCTGACGTGTTCGAACTGATGTCGTTTTGGCCCGCACATGCCGATCCTTTCGGCTCTTTTGAGGCAGCAGGCGCACCGCG
>NZ_JBIGHW010000096.1:0-252 GCF_043555875.1 Pelomonas margarita
CCTCGACCCAGGCAGAACTCGTAGATCACGCCCGGGTGTGGGTCGTGATGACTGCGCGCCCAGGCCCAGACGTACGCCTTCTTCGTCTTGCCGGCGCCCGGGTCCAGCAGCGGCACCGGCGTCTCGTGTTGCCGCTGATGTAAATCCGCGTCTATTCGCTGGCGAGGTGTCGGATTTGGTTGCGGTCGTGGACTGGCGGTGAAGCGGCCACGGCCCAATGGCATCAGGGCCTGCATGCAGGCCCTGATGGGG
>NZ_JBIGHW010000097.1:0-241 GCF_043555875.1 Pelomonas margarita
CTCAAAAGAGCCGAAAGGATCGGCATGTGCGGGCCAAAACGACATCAGTTCGAACACGTCAGCCGTCGGCATGACGGAGCGTCGAAATCGCCAACTTGTTCAGCGTAGCCCTAATCTTACTGTGTCACAAGAATAGCGACGTTCGTCCGCAGCACGTGCATGAGCCCAATCGAAGGTTCAACTCATAGCTCAGCAGGTGCCGCAAGGACGTGATTGACGTCGGCACGTGGCGCTGAGCGCG
>NZ_JBIGHW010000009.1:0-199206 GCF_043555875.1 Pelomonas margarita
CTCATCGTGGACGATTCAGCTACATTCAAACCAGTTCCTGCGCGCCTCCCCGGCGCCGCCACGGCAAGCTCAGTTTTGCCGTCCACGATCAGCCTGAAATGGGCGTCCACGATCGCTGAAATACGCACAGCGGCCGATGCCGATCAAGATCCAGCCACCTCATGCCTTGCTCGAACGCAATGCCGTTGGCGCGCAGAGCGCGTAGCGCAAAGCCGAGGCCGGACTCCGCAGGCACGAGATCCAGCCGCACCGGCAACTGGCGTGGGTCAAGCACTGCCATACGGGTTGGGGACTTCGGTGGTCGTGCCGTGCGACCGCTCGAAGGCCAGCCGCAGATGGGGGAGGCTCACTTCGCCGGCTTCAGCATCGACAGCGATCAGCACCGACTCGATGATCAAGCGCATCGTCGCCCGACGACTGCCTCCGGTGGCCAGGTGAGTGGCGGCTCGGATCGCGTTCTCCGTGAGAAGCCGCAGGCTCGGGGTCCGAACATGTTGGGCCAACCCGCGCAAGAAGGCCGACCAGGCGCCGTCGTTCTGGAAGTGCGACAGCGAGAGGGTGACAGAGACTCGGTCGGCCAACGCCCGATCGACATGGTCGATCCGGGGCAGTCGGTGGTCCGCCAGAAGAACCAGCCCGACGCCCGCGCGGTCCATGATCTCGCGCAGCATATTCACCGCGGAGGTGTCCCGGTCGTCCGCGGCACGCCCCCGCCCACGCAGGCACAGGCACTGGGCCTCGTCGATGAACAGAAGCCGGGTGCCTCTGTGCTGCAGGGCCTCGCAGGCGATGTCACGCATGGGCGTGATGCGGTCGTTGCGGACGTTCGTGAAGGGGTGACGCACCGCGTTGAGCACCTGCGACACGATCACCCCGGCGGATGCCCCTGGCCGCAGGCGCACGTACAGCGCGCCGAATCCGTCGACCACGTCAGGCGCTGGCGGCAGGGACTGCATGAAGTAGCGGGCGACGCTGGTCTTGGACGAACCAGGTGGCCCCGTCAGCAAGGCGCCCTGCGGAATCGAGACGTCGCGCGAGAGCTGGTATATGCGATCAAACGCCGCCAGGGCAGTCTTGATCTGTGGGAACAAGATGTACATGTCGGCGACCTCGCGAGCCACCCTGATGGCCTGGACCGAGTACATCGACATGCGCCGCGCCTGCGTCTCCCCGTCATCGTCATCGCCGGGCTCAAATCCATCGTCGATCACATCGCGCGCCATGAGCCGACTCCTTTCAGGACGACCGCCTCGAAGTCTTCTTCGCACAACGGCGGTGGCGGCTCGGGGAGGGGCGTCGATCCTCCGCCCGGGGTGGCCTTGACGTCGTAACTGCCCAGTACGCGCGCCGAGGTGTAGCCCGTCATGACGGCTGCAAGCTTGCGGTCGGCGCGAGTCTTCCAGGCCGTGGCGTCCGTCCAATGTTCATGAAGCCGCAGCCTGGCCTGCTCCAGGTACTCGACAGCGTTGCAGTTCTTCAGCTCCTGACGCGCGAACCTCCTGATCGTGCGATGCTGGATCGAACTCAGCCCGTCGGCGTACGCGTGCCAGCGGCAACTGCTGGCCACCCACTGCTTGCTCTTTGGGTCTTGCACCCAGATTCGACTCATGTCGTCGGGGTCCCATTTGATGAGCGCCTTGAACCGCTCGCCGTGGCACTTGCGCATGTCTAGAAGCTCTGGCCCCCCGTATGGAAGTCCGGCAAGCTCGACACCGCCAGGTCCCACGGTCCTCGTCGCTGACAACGCATATGTCAGACGCAGGGCTTCAAGGTCCGGCGGGTAATGAACGGGCGGCCGGCGCTGGATACCTTCCATGAACAGGTCGTGTGGTCGAGCCAACTTGCGCTGGTTGATCTGGAAGGGATGTACGTCCACAACGAACTGCACGATGCCCTTGACGAAGTCGGAGAACATCACGGCGGCGCCATCGACCGGATCGATTTCGACGACGTTCGCCATCCGCTTGTGAATGCGCCCCTTGGCAAGCGTCAACGTGTCGAGCGTTGAAAAGAAGCGTTCGACGTGCGGCTTCAACCAGGGCGTACGAACCCGGCAGTAGGTGAAGTCCATGCCCAACTCCCAGCCCATCAGCTGGAAGACCGGGCTGTGAAACTCCAGGCCGTTGTCGAGCACGAGCCGGTCCGGAATGCCTTCGGCCAGCCAGCGGTTGGATAACGACAGCCCTTTCGTCATGTCGTCCTTCGCCTGCACCGCGCAACGCAAGGCGCCTGCAACGCTGGTGAGGCCGGACCCATAGAAGCTCACATAGAAGCCGAGAACGTAGTTGGAGAAGGCGTCAACGAGCGCCGTCAGCGTGGGTCGTCCCAGCGGCAGGCCGGTGCGATCGCAGACTACGACCCAGTTCAACGGGGTGTGGTCGACTTCGACGCGCTGCAGCGGATATTCCGCGGCGCCACCGTCCATGCTCGTCCTGCATACCATGCGTGCGCGCGCCGCTCCATGGCGAGCCTCGATGACCCGGTAGCGATCGACGTCGGCGACCCGCCGGCTCAGCGTGGCCAAGCTCATGCGGGCATCGTCCTGGCTGAGCTGGCCGGCACGGACCTTCTTCGCGGCTTCGGCATGGATGGCAGCCAGCGTATGGACGAGCGAGTTGCGTGCTCGGGTCAGATAGACCTGTCGGAGGGCTTTGGCAACGATCTGCTCCATGATGGGAGAAATGCGGCGACCGGCCTTCCTGGTCGCTCGTTTGTCGACCACCGCGCCGGCATATCCCTGAGCTGCATGCAGCTGCCGCGCCCAACGCATCACGGCAGAGGTCGACGGTTTCCTGCTATCGCCGAGGCGTGCAGCGACGGTGTCGATCACCTGCGCGATCTGCGGACGCTGCCCCAAAGAGATGTGCGCTTGGTCGATGCCCTTCAAGTACGCCAGGCGACGCTCCAGCTCCTGTCGGGCAGCCGGCTTCAAGGCCGCGAGCGTTTGGATGCTCGGTGCTGCGGCCCGGGCCTCGCTCGGCGCCGCCGCGCCCTGATTGAGCAGGTTCAAACGGCCGCTCCAGACCTGCTTGAGCAGTTCTGCCTTGTCGAACAGGACCTGCCGCCGTGTCACGCAGTCCTCAAGGGCCAGCTTGCCGTCCGGCAGCTCGCGCGTCAGTTCCAGCGTTCGTTCGCCACGGCGAAACATCAAGCCAGCTTGCAAGCAGAAAGTCATCTTGTTTCTCCAGGAATTCGGGCAGGGTGATGAGGTCGGCCTCGCCGATGTGACGCTTGAAGGTCAGGCGGCGGCGGGCAAGCAGGTGGTAGATCAGCTCCAGCGGCACGCGCGCGCGAACGGCAAGGCGCACGGCGGAATACCCGGGAGGGTGGGCGCGGGCCTCGGACAGCACGCGCACAACGTCCGTCTCATCGGGAGCTGCCTTGCCGTAGCGATGCAGCAGCTCGGCGTGTCGGTGCCGGCCGCCAACGCGCAGCGACACGTTGGAGACGGCGTAGAAGCGTTCACCACGCTGGTGGAGGTACTGGGCCGCCTCGTTGAACAGCGCTCGGTAATCATCGAAACGCTTCTCCAGCTTGACCTCCCAGTACGACACGGCGCCGCTGTGGCACTCGACGCGGTAATCCGGCGTGTACGTCTGGCTGCCCAGCGGCAGCGTGCAAGGTTGGGCTGCGATGTTCTTCACCGCAGGGCAGAGCGCAGCCAGGCGCACGAAGTCAGCCTCGGTCGTTGCCTCGGCCTGAACAGGCGCCACCAGCGCCGGGATGTTGAGCAAGTGCACCGTTCGTGGCGTCGTGGGCTTGATGAGCCGACGTGCAGGCGCGGGGGACACGTCATCTGGCCGTAGTGCGGCGCTGATGACGTCTGTGGGTACTGGTGGTGATGCGCTGGTGCGCGTCGCAGGCACGGTCGGGCCTGCTGAAGGGCTGGGCTTCCGCATGGGCGGTCCTTTCAGGATGAAGGGATGAGTTCGCCCAGCTACCCCAAGGCTTGACGCCTCACGGTATGCAGCCCATACTGGCCACTCAAGTTGCTAGCTTGTCTTCTGGCCTTCGAGCCGGACGCGAAACCCGAGGTTGCCGCCTCGGGTTTTGTCGTTTCTGGGCGGGGAATGTGTCAGGTCTTCAGGTGTTTGGCTCCTCTCGCTGCGTTTGGGCTGTCGAATGAGTGGCGGCGAGTCGAGCTTGGGCAAGCCAGACAGCCACATCTCGGGTAAGTGCAAAGAATCCGCGCCGCTTCGGCAGCGTGAACAAGGGAACGGACACGCGGCCCCGCCTGCGCGCTTGGCGCAGCGACGCGGCGCTCGCAAGGCCTAGCGCCGCGATCAGCTTCTGACCGCCGAGCAGCGGGCCATGCAGCGATTCCAGCTCGCCTCGCAGTTCATCAGCAAAGGCAGCTTGCTCGGCAACTCGTTCCTGTGACATGTGGCCTCGGGCATCCGGTATGGATGCGCGAAGTGTTCTACGTGATCACGCTTCTGACCAGCCGTACAGATATTCGAATTTCTGTACTCTCCGTCGCAATGACTGACCAAGCCAGCACGCGCGGACGTGGACGACCACCGCGCCACATCATCGACGTGCTGTTCACCCACCTGTGGCTCGGCGCAATCAAGGCGCGGACGGGGCTCAGCACGCCTGACGCCGTAGAGGAGCACCTCGAGCCTCGGCTCGTTCAGCGCAGCAAGGACGGAACGAAGCGAACCAGGAAATGGGCGCTGTACGAAGCCGGCCAACGCGTGCCCCAGGGCCCAACGATCTCTGTGGCAGAAGCCCGATATCCAGGTACGGCGAGGTTCATCAACTCGCCGATGCGGGAGCTGCTTCGCGGGGACATGGTCTCGGCTCGGTGGGTGCGAGAGCAACTACTGTCGTTGCCAGCGCCAGTGGTAGACCTGCTCTGGGAGCCGCAGCCGGCGCACAGCGGACCGCCGCGCCTTATGCGCCCGTTTGATCAGGAGCGCGCTGACGCGCTGGTACGCCTAGGCGGCTTTGCTGCGTTGGAGGCGGCAGTCCTTCTGATGAAGTGGGCGGAGTTGATCTCGTCGCCCGCACTTCGGAAGCTCGCGCGCGAGACCTCCATACGCATCCAGCCCAGCCTCCGCGATTCGCTGGAACTATGGCCGGCAATAGATCCAGTGCTGGTGGCAGTCGATATCAGTTTTCCGAACTGGGTGTTTCTGAGACCAGATCTGCGATGCGAAGTGCTTCAGTTCACTTACGTCCGACAGGATGATGACCCCTTCGGTCCATGCGAAGTCGATGCTCCCGAAACCTTGGCGCGCGCGCTCTTTGAGCGGAATCGAGAAGCGCTTGAATCTCGCATCCAGAACCCAGCTTGCCCGCCCGTCTTAGTGAGCGAGTTGCTTGACCTCCTCGGCCACGCCGAACGTCGGCTCAACTGAGCAGCCCCGGTAGGCAACGATCTATCTCCCTTTTGCCAGGTAGGCGTTTCGCAGAAGGTGCATCGTCCGATCCACATCACCGGCCGATTCAAAGACCTGTCTGTTGATCCAGGCCGCGAGCGGCTCGCCCGCGAGCTTGGCTCGGAGCGCGCTGAAGACCATCTCTTTCCACCTCGCATCGAGCTCCCCCGTGCCAGTGGCCCGGAGGCACAGCAGTACGCGCTCTGGCGTTGCCGGCGCGCCCGCGATGGGATTCCAAACCATTGAAAAGCTCGCCTGTTCGGTCGCCTTGCGAGTCGCCGCGACGGCGAGTTCTGCCTGCCGTCGCTGCTGCTCGGCTTGGTTGAAGGCGTTTTCCTCGGCGAGCCTGGCATCTCGCTCTTCCAAGAATCTCTTCTTGAGCACCTCTGCATATCCCACCGTGCCCACCGGTTGGTTCAGAACCGGAGCTATCTCAGGGAACATTTCTGCCAAGAAGGCATCGTCACCGGTGTCACGAGCGAACGTCGCGCTGCCGGCAAGGAGGCTGGCCTTCACCCTGTTCCGATGGGCGGCATATGCCTCGTACTGAAGCGGAAAGGGCGAGACATTGAGGAACTCAATGATGGCGTGCAGAAGCCCCAGCCAAGAGTCTTGCGTCCGCGTCCAGGGCAGCTCGGATCCATCGCCGAGCGTGCTCTTGAAATCGAGTTGTTCGACCGACCCGTACGACACAGCCAGGATGCGCGAGATGCGCCAGGCCAAACCGCCGCGCTCCGTCAGCGACCGCGGCACCTGATCAGCAAGCCACAGATGCTGGATGCGCTTCTCGAACTCGCCGTTCTCCCAATGCATGCCATTGGAGGTGATCTCCAACTCGTTAGACCACCGTCGCTCTAGGACAGCGCGCAGCTCGCGCAGCGCCTCGCGCTGGGTGAGCTGGCCGGCCCAACTGGTTCGGCGGACGGCCTCACGCTGCAGCCGCTCTTTCTCGCTGGCCTCACGCTCTCTCTGCACCACGAGCCGCTTCGCGGTTTCTTCGATGGTCAGTTCGTGCCGAACCTTGTATCCGTTGACCTTGGCCTCGGCGTCCGCGATGAGCCGATCAAGGACTGGATGGCACAGCCACTCCTTAGAAGACACATCGGTTGCGACCAGCGACCCCAGCTCTGACCGAGTGACCTGGCCAGACCTCGCGAACTTGTAGACGTCAATCTGCAAGCACGCGAGGCCCGCCGCACGGATGCGAGCCAGCTTGGTCGCCGACACCGTGCTGGTCTTGGCCACCTCGATCAACAGGCGAAACCGCCCCAGCCCGCCCTGCCTGTCCACAGCCCAGCACACGATGTCGGGCCGAAATCCTTCGTGGTGCACCTCCCATTCGACGTCGCTCAACTCGAGGGTCAGTTCAGGCAGCGTCACTTCTGCCGTGTAGGGCTTCCCGTCGGAAGTCATGACGCTCGCCAGATGCCGGAACACGGGCGTCCTCAGCCGGCCAAGCGTCGCGAGCGAATCCTTCACCACCCAGTGCAGTAGCGACTCAGACGCTTGCTTGGCTGTCGCGCCCTCTGGCAGGTGGATGTCGTCCGGCGAGATATCGAGTCGCTCAAGCGCCTCCTGCCGTGCATCGTGCGCTGCGAGAGCATCCAGCCCGCTCTTGTCCGCGTGGGCGATCAACCGAAGGAACCGCGGCGTGATGCGGGCGTGCTCCAGGATCTGCGCCTCGGACATCATCGCCACCTCAGGATCCGTCACATGGATCTGGATCACAGCGTTGGCACTGCCGAACTCGCCGAGGTGCTGTTCGCCGCGAAGCGTGAAGATGAAAGTGCGGCCGCTCTTCAGCGTAAGTTCGACCTCGATGTCGCTGATAGCCCGTCGGCCAACGACCTCTTCCCGGATGACCTCGCCAACTCGGGCCTTCTCGTAGAGCTTGCCGCTGTGCCCGATGACCGCCCCGGAACCGGTAGGCGCTGGAATCTCGATGATCCCCTTCTCCGCGAAGAGCCGCAGCGCCGTGAGCTCGGCAACACGGTGCTTGCAACCTGGGCCTTGCTGCGCCTGGTGATGCCGGAAGAATGGCACGCGCGTCGAGGTCTCCTGCAGGCCGGGCGCCACCGCCTGCAGCGGCGCATCGCACGCGGGGCAGATGCACGCGCAGGCAAGGCCCTTGTCGGCGCGCACGAGTTGGCCGATGTACACAGGCTCCCGAGAACCCTGCCGGACGGCCCAAGCCATCCCGGACGTCCAGCGCTGAGCCTCAGGACCTTGTTGCCGCTGCTCCACGGTGTCTGACACAGTATTGCCCTCCCTTCATGGTTCGCAACCCGGCCTGTATCGACCTTCTGTGCGACAGCGTCATCGCTGCTGGGCTCGCCCCACCAGCCAAGCGCCAAGCGTATAGATCGGCTAGCTCATGCGATGAGCCAGACGTTGAAGATACTTCCTCGTACGGAGCTTTTCGGAACACTGCGTCCCTGTGCGGCGATCAATAGCCGTGCGGCGAACGTAGCTGGACTGACCAGCCCCGCCTCTAGAATGATTTTTCCCGTGGCGAACTCGTTGATCCATCCAAAAGACACTCCCGAACTCCGCAAGGAGCGCGGCGCCTTCTTCACCCCGGAAGCCATTACGGGTTTCGTGGCGCGGTGGGCCATCAGGTCAGGCGACGATCGCGTTCTCGAGCCATCCGCCGGGGACGCGGCATTTTTGGTGGCCGCCGTATCGCAGCTTGCGAAGCTCCGCGGAGGCAAAGGCGACGAGCCTGCGGTAGACGGCGTCGAGATTCACGCCCACAGCGCAAGGGTCGCTCGCCAAAGGGTGCGCGCGGCTGGAGGGAATGCCCGAGTTCGCCAAAGCGACTTCTTTGATGTCGCCCCAGATCCTGGCTACGACGTCGTCATCGGCAATCCTCCCTACATTCGTTATCAGAGCTTCTCGGGCGAGGCTCGGGCGAAGTCCAGACAAGCCGCGCTGCGCGGCGGCGTCGCGCTCACTGGCCTCGCTTCAAGTTGGGCTGCATTTACGGTGCACTCAGCACTCTTCTTGAAGCGGGGGGGCCGCTTGGGGCTCGTGCTTCCGGCGGAACTGCTGTCGGTGAACTATGCGGCGCCGGTGCGCCAGTTCCTGTTCGACCGATTCCGGAAGGTGGAACTGGTGCTGTTCGCGCAGCGAGTGTTTCCGGAGGCGGAGGCGGACGTCGTCCTCCTACTAGCCGAAGGTTACGGTGAGGGACCAGCGGGCCACGCGACGATTCGGCAGGCACGAAATGCCGAGAGCCTCGCCAGCTTGGAGGCAGGACAGGCGTGGACGCCCGTCGATCCCGCCGGCAAATGGACCAGCAGCATGGTGGACCAAGCCGCTCTCGACGCTTTGTACTCACTGACTCGCGCCGGACACTTCGCTCCTCTGGAGTCGTGGGGTGACACGACGCTGGGCATCGTCACGGGCAACAACAAGTACTTCGCAGTTTCGCCGGGGCGTGCCAAAGAGCTGGGACTCAAGGCTGCAGAGCTGCTTCCTCTGTCCCCTCCCGGCAGCTCGCATTTGCGTGGTCTGTCGCTGACTGCCGAATTGCTTACGAAACTAGGCAAGGACGGCCAGTCCACGCGGCTTTTTTACCCCCGCGAAGAGCCGTCAAAGGAGGCTAAGGCCTACATAGATGACGGGCACCGAACGGGTGTGGACTTAGCTTACAAATGCCGTGTCCGGAAGGTCTGGTATCGCGTGCCGCTTGTCCGGCCCGCCGATCTGCTTCTGACCTGCATGAACGCGGACACGCCCCGGCTCGTGTCGAACGAAGCAGACGCTTATCACCTCAACTCAGTGCACGGCGTGTACCTGTGCGAAGCCAATCGCGACATTGGCCGCGAGCTTCTCTCGCTGGCGAGCCTCAACTCCGTGACGTTGATGCATGCCGAGATGGTGGGGCGCGCCTACGGTGGCGGTATCTTGAAGCTTGAGCCAAAGGAGGCCGACCTCTGGGCTGTGCCCTCGCTCTCGCTTGTGTGCGCGCGCGCGCCAGCATTGCGTGCTGTCAAGAATGGTGTGGTCTCGCAGTTGGTCAAGGGAGAGTTGATGGGCGCGGTAGACCTTGTCGATCGTGCGCTTCTCGTCGACGGACGCGTGCTATCGCGCAAGCAGGCAGAGCAGATGAGAGCTGCGCGCGAATTGCTCGCAAACCGAAGAGAAATGAGGTCCAGCAGTGGCCAGTGAGAAGACCGCCAAAGCCAAGGCCTGGGCCCTATTTGACCGCATCGTCGAGATGGCAGCGCCAAAAGGCGAGCACACCAATCCCTGGGTCAAGACTGCAGACGGAAAGCGCCGCTACGAGCCCGACTACGGAACTCTGTGCCAGCTTCTTGGAGTGCCATTGGCCCTCAAGGCAAATACCCAGTCCGGCGTGCCGGCGCTCGCACTCGACGTTTGGCTCAGCTACGAATTGCGGCGAGCGGGCTTCGGGCCCGACCAAACTTGGCCGCGCCCGGAACACCCGCGCATCCTTCCGGCTTCTGTGGCCAACCTGCTGAAGGCCCTGCCGAGAGAGGATGCGACGGCAGTCAAGAAGCTGCTGAAGAAGGAGGGCGCGATTACCGGCGTGACCTCTGCAAGCGCAAAGATCCTGGGCAAGAACTATCTGAAGCAGGTTGACGTGATCATCACGGACTGGTCGACCGGGCCCGAGCTGTTGATCTCGACCAAACGCATGGACTCGTCATTCGGCAAGAACGCGCCGAACCGCGTCGAGGAGTCCTATGGCGACGCGAAGAATCTAAGGCTGCGACATCCCCAAGCGGCGCTCGGATTCGTGTTTGGCCTGAGCGCGAATGCGCTGGTGGAGGAGCCAGGCACCGCCGAATGGCTCTTCGACCTGTTGATCAAGCTTGGACAAGAGGACGACGCGTATCACGCGACAGGACTCGTGCTGATGGAGTACTCGGGTGCGTCGGTCGTCGATGACGGCGAAGAGCTTGAGCACGGCGTCCCCGAAGAGCCAGGCGTGGAGACCCAGGATGACGTTGTGCCAGCCGCGGATGGCGATCTGGAGAAGGCCATCGCCAAGCTGCCTAAGGTCAAGATCAGGCTCGACGCGACGCCCGATGAGCTCAACCCAGGACGCTTCCTCGCTGCGATGGTCGACCGCGTGCTCAAAGCGACGCCGGTAACGATGCACAAGGTCGCTCGCAAGCGTCGGGCGGAGCTTGCCTCAGCTTGACTATGCGTCGCCGCGCCTAAACGACCACGTAAGGTCAAATCTGCGCTGTCTCGCAGCCCGGCACTATTGGCAGTTGCGCTATCCGACTCGCGAAAATGGGTATGAATTCTTGATCTGGTAGGCCAAGAACTGCCCTTTAGACCCCGCCTCCTTAAACTGATCGAAGACTGCCTGCGTAACGTTGTAATACTGATAAACGGCGCCGTTCGTGAACTCCACTTCGAGCGTCTGCGAAGGTTCATCGTAGCCGATTGAGGCGACATTGGATGACGCTACGGGTTCTCGATTCATTATTTATCCCCCTGTGAATCCGTTGTATCTTCGACTGGAAATCGCACGATACCTAAGTCTCGCGTAACAGCAAAGGTCCTCTGCGCTCGCCAAGAAGCTACAACCCGGTCGTACCCCTCGGCAATACGTTTGTTGGCCCAGGCTTCGGATACCTTGGGATCTGAGCTTTTGGGGCGTTGCTCCGGCCGCGGCAGCGCTACTCGACATCGCACGGGTAGTCTGGCTGCCTCGCCAGCAACAATTGCTTCACCTGTCCTCAATACTGGAAGCAAGTCCACCAATCCGCCCAAATTATCGGGAAGCGCACCTTTCACACGTGCGCGATCGTCCGGATTTGACAATCGCAACGCCAAAATTGTGCCACATTGCGAAAGGATGGTTTCGTCTACTTCGGCAGGGCGTTGAGAGACAACCATCGCCCCTATTCCGTATTTACGCCCTTCCTTGGCAATTCGTTTCACAACGTCTGCTGCTGGCCCATCATCTTTGGCACCCGTAAGGTATCGGTGCGCCTCTTCCATCACGACGAGCAGAGGGCGATGTATTCCCCCTTCCGTTTTCTCCCGACTCCAATATAGCGCCTCATAGACAATTCGGAGAATTGAACCGACAAGTGTGGTCAAGACCGAACTAGGCACTCCCGACAAATCAAGAATCGTGACGGGCTTCTCATGGCCCAGCCAATCGTCTAGCAGCCGATCAAGATCGAGCGGCACTGTTCCATTCAGTGCAGGCTCCCACGGTCCAGGATGCAGGATGAAATCGAATCGATGATCTAGTAATCGCGACCGCATTAGATTTAGCTGCCGTCGAATACCCTTTGCCTGCTGGTTAAGAAACGGTCCCGCTGAACCCATTGCGGCTGGCGTGTACTTTGGTGCGGTCAAAGTCGCCGGATCCCCCGCGCTCTCCAGCGCAGGCTGATCTCGCTGCGGGCCGTTAAATGTCCGCATCTCGAAGTCGACTAGGTCATACCAGCATTGCTTGATACTGAACGGTACTGGGCTATCGACAGTGAGAGATTGGGGATCTAATCCGGGGAAGTTTCCCGCCGCCAGTACCGCAGCCTTCATCTCCTGAATCTTGTCGGAAAATGCAATTTCCTGGTTTTCGTTTAGGCCTCCCGCCACGAAGTCCAGAAGGTCTTTCGATTGAAGGGCCCAGTAAGGCACGAACAGAGGCCGCTCACCGGGCTGTGGCGTCGCGCTGTAAACGCGGGCAAAGTCTGCCAACGCGTGGGTGTACTCGCCATGCAGATCCAGCAACAGGATGCGAGACGCTGGGGCGCCGCCCTGCTGATTTGGCCGCACTATTGAACGCAGGAGGCTGGCGACTGTTGTCGATTTGCCCGACCCTGTCGAACCTAGCACAGCGGAGTGCTTTGTCACCAGCGCGTCCAAGGAAAGCTTGACGGTGATGCTCTCAGAACTGGACAGCGTTCCTATTGCGATTTGATCAAGGCCCTCGCTACCATATATGCGCTTTAAATCTGCTTCGGTAACGATGTGCACTGCGTCGTTGATCGAAGGCAGCTGACTGAGCCCGCGCTCGAAATTATTCCCAAGCGCTTCGCCAGCCAGTTCCACCCTCATCCAGCGCCCACCGCTAGGTGATTTCAAATCTGCTGATGCGCCAACCTCGCTCACGATACCAAAGAGATCCTGGTAGCCCTGGGGAATTCGAACAAACCCGCCGACTTGGGCAACGCGGTACATATGCCCATCAATCAGCGCGATGCCAGAAGCCAGCGATTCAGCAAGAGACACTGTGACCGTTGGCCCTGAAACAGAGACAACCAAGCCAAGAAAGGTTGGATCCTTGGCGCTCACGCTTTTGCCTCCCCCACATTTGCCACGGCAACGGCAACAACTGCCGCGCTTCCGGCACCCAAGGCCGCTACGTTGG
Organism: Pelomonas margarita; assembly: GCF_043555875.1. Taxonomy (NCBI): domain Bacteria; kingdom Pseudomonadati; phylum Pseudomonadota; class Betaproteobacteria; order Burkholderiales; family Sphaerotilaceae; genus Roseateles; species Pelomonas margarita. Next base: position 12,754 of record NZ_JBIGHW010000009.1, read on the forward strand.
CGTCGGGCGTCGCTTGGGCACTCATATCAGTCGCCTGAGCAAGGGCACAGAAGCGAGTGAGAAAGGCGAAGTCCCCAAGCAGAAACTTACTTTCTTCTCCTTCCCACCTTGGTCCCCAGAAGGTCGCTCGAATATCTTCCCAATTCTTCGGTGGGTCACCTGGGCGCCAAGCTCCCTTGACACCGCCAATAACGGCACCATCTGCTGCGTATACCGAAAGATTGGGGCGTTCATATGCCAGCTTGCAGGCTGGCTCCTCAGATGCCAGCGGCATGTACTGAAAGGCCATCACCGCAGCGTTGGCATTCATGGCTAATGCCTCATCCAGCACGGCGCAGATATGCGCATCGCGGAATGAAAACCCAGAAGTCAGCAAGATACTGTCTGGCGTCAAAAGGAATTGGCGCAAACGCTCAAACAGCGCCGAATATGGCTGCTTTTGCGTTAGCTCATATTTTAAGTGATCCGGATAAACGAGTTGAGAAGCTGCCTTCCCACGCCCCCGCACCACAGAATCGCCCTCCAGGGCCCAGCCCAACGAGCCATGCAATTTCCACAGTCGCGACCATCTTGGCGGCAAGTCATCACTTGCAACGCTAACAGGATCGAAGAAAGGCAAATGCCCTCCGGTGAACCCATCGAAATATGATGCCCGAGATCGTTCAAACGCCTCTTCGAACAAAAGGTCATAATTAGTTGTGAAAATCTCGACCGGGTGCGATCGAAGAGTTCCGCTGATCCAGGAGACCAACTCGGTATAGGGATTTCGTTCCTTGGGCAGCGGTGCCCCGACCACTTCGCCTATTTTTTTGCATATTTCTGCGCCGAGTGCCTTGTATCCGTCGGAATCAAGGCCATGGACTTGCGCAGGACCCAACGCCTGTTGAAGCAGTCGGATTCGGGTGAGTATGGATTCGATGTTTGCGGCGGCGCCTAATTCCGCACGAATCGCCTCGGCAGCCACCTTCTGTTGCCCACTCAATGCTTCGATTGACTGGGTCGTCAGAGCCTCCACCCCAGGCATCAATGAACGACCGCCTTCGGCGACCAATGTCCCGGCCTCGTTCACCCGAAGCGACATCGGAGCGCCAGCGCCTACCAACATACCGATGCGCTTGCGCCCCTGCGACAGGACTTGTCGGAGATCCGACATGAAGCGATCGGGATTGTGAAAAGTCTTCAAGCGGGCCTCCCTCTGTATCTCTTAGTAACTGCCATTCTGCACGGTTTGTCATCGGTAGTTGGCACATGTAGATGGCGAAAACCTCAGCCTCGCCAGGGTCACCAGCACTCGTGCCGTACGCACGAGTTCCAAGTTGAGTGCAAGAAGTTCCACCTTGGGTGAGAACCGACACCCAAGTCGCTCATACCCTCGAATCTGCAGTCTGTCGCGCCAAGCTGGGCCGCCAGGCCAGGGGGCGATATGGTGTGCTACATCAGCAACACACCACGGAGCTCCCATGACTCCCACCTGGACAGACCAGGCGCCGATCTACCAGCAGCTGGCCGACCGACTGGCCGTGCAGCTGCTGGACGGCAGCCCCCCGGAAGGCGAAGCCCTTCCTTCGGTGCGCGCACTCGCCAGCCAGTACGTCATCAATCCGCTGACCGTCACGCGGGCGCTGCAGGCGCTGGCCGAGCACGGCCTGGTGGAGCCGCGCCGCGGCCTGGGCATGTTCGTCACGGCCGGCGCACGTGAGCGGCTGCTGCGCCAGGAGCGCGAGCAGTTCCTGCAGAAGGACTGGCCCGCGCTGCGTGCCAAGCTCAAGCGGCTGGGCCTGTCCGCCAAGGATCTGAACTGGGAGTCGACATGAACCTCATCGAAGTCAAAAACGCCACCCTGCGCTATGGCAAGAAAACGGCGCTCGACGATGTCTCCATCACCGTGCCGGCGGGCCGCGTCGTCGGCCTGCTGGGCCACAACGGCGCCGGCAAGACCTCGCTGATGAAGGCGCTGGTCGGCCTTCAGCAGATGCAGGGCGAGGTGACGGTACTGGGCCTCAACCCCTTGCAGAACCGCCAGAAGCTGCTGGAGCAGCTGAGCTACATCCCCGACGTGGCCGTGCTGCCGCGCTGGGCGCGCGTGCATGAGCTGGTCACGCTGATGAGCCGGCTGCAGCCCAAGTTCTCTGCCGACCGGGCCCGGGCACTGCTCAAGCGCACCAGCGTCAGCGAAAACGACAAGGTGAAAAGCCTGTCCAAGGGCATGGTGGCGCAGACGCACCTGGCGCTAATCGCTGCCATCGACGCGAAGCTGATGGTGCTGGACGAGCCGACGCTGGGGCTGGACGTGGTGTCGCGCAAGAGCTTCTACGAGATGCTCATCGACGAGTGGTGCGACGGTGAGCGCAGCGTGCTGATCTCGACGCACCAGGTAGAGGAGGTGGAGGCGCTGCTCTCCGACGTGATCATGCTGGACGAGGGCCGCGTGGCGCTGGCCATCAGCCTGGAAGACATCGACCGCCGCTTCGTCGCGCTGAACCACGACCCGGCGGCCGCCGACGCGATGGCAGCCGCCCACCCGCTGCTGCGCTACCGCGAGCAGGGGCGCACAACCTCGCTGTTCGACGGCGCCCCGCCGGAACACCTGGCCAGCCTGGGGCAGCGCGTGCGCCCCAGCCTCGTCGATCTCTTCATGGCGCTGACCCGCAACCCGGCGCTGAACAAGGCCCAGGCCTGAACCTCGGAGGATTTGCCATGAACACCCACATTCCCACCCTGCTGCTGCGCGAATGGATGCAGCACAAGCGCGGCTGGCTGACGGCGGCCTTCGCTCCGCCGCTGCTATTCCTCTGCATCTTGTTGATCCCGTCGGCCACGGTCCAGGGGCTTCCGGGCGACAAGCTGCCACTGACTGCCACCATGGTGCTCGCGGTCAGCACGATGTCGGTCTACGGCATCTGCCTGCTGATCGCGCTGTTCCAACTGCCGGGCCTGGCGCGCCGCGACGTGCAAGACCGGTCCATCGAATTCTGGCTGTCACTGCCAGGCCGCCCGAGCGAAAGCATCGCAGCCACCGTGCTGGCACACGCCTGGCTGGCACCGCTGGGCGGCCTGCTGGTCGGCACCCTGTTGGGCGGGCCGATCGCGGCGGCGGTGGTCGCCAAGCAGGAAGGCCTGGCCGCTGTCGGCACGCTGCCCTGGGGAGAGATGCTGACCCTGGTCGCCCCCATGCTGCTGCGCGCCATCGTCGGCACGGCACTGCTGCTGCTGTGGCTGGCTCCGGCCATCTTCACGCTGATGGCGGCCTCGGCCTGGCTGAAGCGCCTGGGCGTGCCGGTGGTGCTGGTCGGCGGCGGCGTTGCCGTGACGGTGCTCAAGAAGGCCTATGACATCGAATGGCCGCTGCAGGCCCTGCAGAGCCTGGTGCAGCAGGCCAGCCACGCGCTGTTCGGCAGTGAAATGGTGCTGGGCGAAGCGCTGAAAGCCGGCGACACGGCCGCCATCTGGCAATGGGCTGTGCAGGACCTTGGCCGGGCCGTCAGCCAGCTGGCCTCCCTGGAGTTCATCGGCTGGGCTGCCGTGGCGGCCGCAGGCTTTGCGCTGCTGGTGCTGAAGCGGCAACGCGCAGGCTGACGCCGCGCGGGCACGCGCAAAAGAGAACCGGGGCCTGCGGCCCCGGTTTCCGTTGGTGGCTGCGCCGCCGGGCTCAGGCCGACGCGCCCGCCAGTCCGTCGTCCTTGGCCGGGCTGACGAGGCGCGCTGCCATCTCCTTGCGGAAGCGGTTGAGCTCCTGCACGCTGGCGAAGCTGCGGTCCATCAGCAGGCTCATGTTGTGCAGGATGCGCTCGACGACCTTGTTTTCCCACACGCTGTCGAACTGGATCTGCGTGTCCAGCCAGCGCTCCAGCCACTCGGGGTCGGGCAGGCGACTCTGGATGGTGTCGCGCGGGAACAGCTTGGCGTTCACGTGCAGATTGGTGGGGTGCAGCGCCTGGGCCGTACGGCGGGCGCTGGCCATCAGCACGCCAACCTTGGCGAAGGCGGCACGCGCCTCGTCGCCGAACTTGGCCATGGCGCGCTTCATGTAGCGCAGGTAGGCGCCACCGTGGCGAGCCTCGTCGCGCGACAGGGTTTCGTAGATGGCCTTGATGACCGGCTCGGTGTGCCATTCGGCAGCACGGCGGTACCAGTGGTTCAGGCGGATCTCGCCGCAGAAGTGCAGCATCAGCGTTTCCAGCGCCGGCGCCGGGTCGAAGTCAAAGCGCACCTCGTGCAGTTCCTGCTCGGTGGGCACGAGGTCGGGGCGGAAGCGCTTCAGGTACTCCATCAGCACCAAGCTGTGCTTCTGCTCCTCGAAGAACCAGACCGACATGAACGCCGAGAAGTCGCTGTCTTCGCGGTTGTCGCGCAGGAACATCTCGGTGGCCGGCAGCGCCGACCACTCGGTGATGGCGTTCATCTTGATCGTCTGGGCCTGCTCATCGGTGAGCAGGCTGGCGTCGAACTTGTCCCAGGGAATGTCGCTGTCCATGTTCCAGCGCACGGCTTCAAGTTGCTTGAACAGTTCGGGGTAAAGCATGGTGAATCCTTGTTTAGAGCCGGGATTCTAAAAGTTCGTGCGGCGCGCCGATTTCCGACCTCGTCGGGGCAAGGTCAACCCGTCGGAAAGCCCCATGGAGGCACTGTTTGCAGGTCACTCCTAACGCGCGAGGGCAGGCGCCCGGCTACTGCCGCACAGGGCAACAATCGTCACCGGAAGCAGGGACAACAAGACGCCCCGCGCGCCGCCGCACACCCATGCAGGCTACACACCACAACATGCGACTGCAGCCCACCAAGTGCGGGGCCCTGTCCACAAAACTTAGGCCGCCCAACCTCTCTGAGCGCAGAGCAGCAATCTCGGAGCCCTTCTCCTCCTCCCTCCCTCATTGGCTTCGAGGCGTTCCGCGGCCGCTTTTACAACCAGGGCCCGTGTCGCAAGACACGGGCCCTCGTCATTTCAGCCACCCCTTGCGGCGGAAGTAAATGAAGGGCGCCGCCACGGACAGCAGCATCAGCGTCAGCGCGAACGGATAGCCCCACTCGGACCGCAACTCCGGCATGTGCTGAAAGTTCATGCCGTAGATGGACGCGATCAATGTGGGAGGCAGCAGCGCCACGCTGGCCACCGAGAAGATCTTGATGATCTTGTTCTGGTTGATGTTGATGAAGCCGACCGTGGCGTCCATCAGAAAGTTGATCTTGTCGAACAGGAAGGCCGTGTGCGAGTCCAGCGAGTCGATGTCGCGCAGGATCTGGCGTGACTCCTCGAACTGCTCGGCATTCAGCATGCGGCTGCGCATCATGAAGCTGACCGCGCGGCGCGTGTCCATCACGTTGCGCCGGATTCGGCCATTCAAGTCTTCCTCGCGGGCGATGGAGCCCAGCACCTCACCAGCCTCGGCGTCGGTCACGTCGCTCTTCAGCACGCGGGCGCTGACGGCCTCGAGCTTGTCGTAGATGCCCTCCAGCACGTCGGCCGAGTACTCGGCGTCGGCGTCGTAGAGCTTCAGCAGCACGTCCTTGGCATCCTCGATCAACGCCGGGATGCGGCGCGCCCGCAGCCGCAGCAAGCGAAACACCGGCAAGTCCTCGTTGTGCACCGAGAACAGCACGTTGTTGAACAGAATGAAGGCCACGCGCACATTGCGCGCCGACTTGCCGCCGTCGGCGTCTTCACCGCCCTCGATGAGGAAGTCGGAACGGATGTGCAGTTCGCCGTTGTCTTCCTCGTAGAAACGCGCAGACTCTTCCAGGTCCTCGTCGACGATGTCTTCGGGGATGGTCAGCCCGAAGCGGTCGCGTATCCAGCCCTTCTCCTCGACGCTGGGGCTCTCCAGGTCGACCCAGATCGGGCGCGATTGCGCCAGGTCCTCAGCGGTTTCGATTTCTTCCTGGAACAGCCCGCCCTTCAGGCGGCCATTGTCCAGCGTGAACACATTCAGCATGCATCGTCTCCAGCAGCGCTGGCAAAGGACGACGCCTGGCGCCGTCCGGGGTGGCGGGGTCAGTCAACCGTCTCACTCCGGGCGGGCGCGGCCTGCTCCAGGCCGCCGGCGGGAGTGGACGGTCACCGAGGGTGATCGCTGTCCAAGAAGTGCTCCGTAGCGGAAATAGCCGTGGATTATTGCACCCGCGCAGGCCGTGAAAGAAGACTCAAAAACAAGGCCTGAGCTGAGACAAAAGCACACCGTCATCCCCTTGTCACACCGCCACTTTGCGCGCAGACTGGGCTCGTCGATTTCCCCACTCCCACCCACCTCCGCTACCCGAAAGACCCCTCCTCCTCCCTCCCTCTCCCCCGTTCTTGGTTCCGTTTTTTTCGACCCATTCCTCTGAAAGGAGGCTTTATGAATCTGACGATCAGTGGCCATCATCTCGAAGTCACCCCGGCGCTGCGCGAATACGTGCTCACCAAGCTGGATCGTGTGACTCGCCACTTCGACCAGGTTGTTGATATCAACGTCCTGCTGACCGTAGAGAAGCAAAAGGAGAAGGAACGCCGCCAGCGCGCTGAAGTCACGCTGCACGTGAAGGGCCGCGACATCTTTGTCGAGCAGTCCCATGAAGACATGTACGCCGCCATCGACCAACTGATGGACAAACTGGACCGCCAGGTCTGCCGGCACAAGGACAAGGTGCAAGACCACCACCACGCCTCGGCCAAGCGCCTTGAGGTGCCTGCACGCTGATCCCCCCGCGCATCGTCAAAGCGGCCTTCGGGCCGCTTTCTCATTGCCGCGTCACGCAGCACTCCCCGGCGGCTGTTGCTGCAGTGCCGCAAAAGCCCGCATTCGGGGGTGACGAAGGACGTTTTCAACGCCTGCAGGGTCACGCCCCCTCCGCAAAACGACGCGCAGTTCCATAATCTGCGACTCTGATTGACCCACAGCCGACTGCGGCCGCGCCCACCAGGCGCCCCCGACACGAGGCCCCTGCCCATGAACCGTCTCGCCGCCATCCTGCCCGCCGACAACGTGTTGGTGAACGTGGATGCGTCCAGCAAGAAGCGCGCCTTCGAACACGCAGGCCTGCTGTTCGAGAACCATCATCAGATGGCCCGCGCGCTGGTCACCGACAACCTGTTCGCCCGCGAACGCCTCGGGTCCACCGGACTGGGCCATGGCGTGGCCATTCCGCATGGCCGCGTCAAGGGGTTGAAGAACCCGCTCGCCGCCGTGCTGCGCCTGCAGCAGCCGATCGCGTTCGACGCGCCGGACGATGAGCCCGTGAGCTTGCTCATCTTTCTGCTCGTGCCCGAGGCCGCCACGCAGCGACATCTGGAAATCCTGTCCGAAATCGCGGAGATGCTCTCGGACCGCGAGTTGCGAGAACAACTCAAGAGCGAACCGGAAGCGCAGACGCTGCACAAGCTGATCGCGGCCTGGGAGCCGCTGAAGTCGGTCGCCTGAAAGCGCCTCGCGAAATCCCTGAACAACCATGCGCCGGCCTAGTGCCCGGCGCTCACGCCCTTCTGGCGGCCCCATGAAACCCACCTCCATCAGTGCCGAGCGGCTGTTTGAAGAGCACCGCGAGGCGCTGCGTTGGGAGTGGATTGCCGGCCACGCCCACCCCGAGCGCCGCTTCGACGAAGCCGCCGTGCGTGACGCACAGAGTGCCGCCGACCTGGTGGGCTACCTGAACTACATCCACCCCTACCGGGTGCAGATCGTCGGCCGCCGCGAGGTGGCCTACCTGAGCCAGGAAAGCACGGAGATCCAGGACCGGCGCATCTCGCGCATCGTCACGCTAGAACCGCCGGTCATCATCATTGCCGACGATTCGGTGCCGCCGCCGCGCCTGGTGGCCATGTGCGACCGGGCCGAGATCCCGCTGTTCCGCACCAACGAGTCCGCCGGTCACGTCATCGACCTGGTGCGCGGCTACCTGTCGCAGCTGTTCGCCAACCGCACGACGCGTCACGGCGTGTTCATGGACATCCTGGGCCTGGGCGTGCTGCTGACCGGCGAATCGGGCCTGGGCAAGAGCGAACTCGGCCTGGAGCTGATCTCGCGCGGCCATGGCCTGGTGGCCGACGACGCCGTCGACTTCTTCCGCATCGCCCAGACCGCCATCGAGGGCCGCTGCCCCGAGCTGCTACTGAACCTGCTGGAGGTGCGCGGCATCGGCCTGCTGGACATCAAGGCCATCTTTGGCGAGACGGCCGTGCGCCGCAAGATGCGCCTCAAGCTCATCGTGCACCTGGTGCGCAAGGAAACGATGGAGCGCGACTTCGAGCGCCTGCCCTACGAGCCGCTGTATGAGGACGTGCTGGGCATGCCGGTGCGCAAGGTCGTCATCGCTGTGGACGCCGGCCGCAACCTGGCCGTGCTGGTGGAAGCCGCCGTGCGCAACACCATCCTGCAGCTACGCGGCATCGACACCTACAAAGAGTTCGTCGAGCGCCACCAGCGCGCCATCGACAACGGCTCGATGGACTGAGCCGCTGCGGCGAAGCTCAGCCCTTGTTGGGGCAGTCGGTCTTGATGCAGGTGGCGTACAGCGCCAGCGAATGCTCCTGCAGCTGAAAGCCGCGCTCACTGGCGATGGCGTTCTGGCGCGACTCGATGCCGGAATCGAAGAACTCCTCGACCTTGCCGCAGTTCAGGCAGACGAGGTGGTCGTGGTGGTGGCCTTCGTTGAGCTCGTAGACGGCCTTGCCGGTCTCGAAATGGTTGCGGCTGAGCAGGCCGGCCTGCTCGAACTGCTGCAGCACCCGATAGACCGTCGCCAGGCCGATGTCGGCACCGTCGCCGAGCAGGGCCTTGTAGACATCCTCGGCCGTCATGTGGCGCTGCTGGGCGCGCTGGAAAATCTCCAGGATCTTGATGCGCGGCAGCGTTGCCTTGAGGCCGCTGTTCTTGATGTCGCTGGTTTGGGTCTTGGCAGAAGTGGGCATGGCGCGTGGGCCGGAGCCCGACAGGGCCCCCGCTAGAATCCGCGCGATCATAGCCAGCCGAGCCCTCGGCGGGTGTTCTCCGTCCCATCTCCAGCCGCCCCATGCGTCCCCTGCTTGCCTCTCTCCCGCTGCTCGCGCTGCTTGGCGGCTGCTCCTACCTGCCCAAATGGGACTCGCTGCCCACCATCACCGGCGACAAGGTGCTGGGCGTGCTGACGCCCTACCGCGTCGAGGTCGTACAGGGCAATGTGCTGACCAAGGAAATGGTGGCCCGCGTCAAGCCGGGCATGCCCAAGGCGCAGGTGCGCGACCTGCTCGGGTCGCCGCTGCTGACCGACATCTTCCATGAGTCGCGCTGGGACTACCCGTTCACGATCCGTCGCCAGGGCGCGCCGGAACAGCATCGCCTGGTCGTCGCCGAATTCGACGGCGACAAGCTCAAGACGCTGACCGTGCCCGACGACCTGCCGACGGAGAACGAGTTCGTCGCGGCCATCAACACCTTCAAGCCCGGCAGCAAGCAGCCCAAGCTGGCCCTGAGCGACGCCGAGCGCGCCGCGCTGCCGCCACCCAAGAAGAGCGCCGAGGCGGCCCCCACCGCCGCCGCCGAAGGCCCGGCGCCTGGCCGCGTGTACCCGCCGCTGGATGCCAAGACGGGAGCCGGCTCGTGATCAAGGTTGCCATCACCGGCGCCTCGGGCCGCATGGGCAAGATGCTCATCGAGGCCGTCCAGGCCGCCGACGACTGCACGCTGCACGTCACGCTGGACAAGGGCGATGACGTGCGCGCCGGCTTGGCCGGTGCAGATGTGCTGATCGACTTCACCCGCCCCGAGGCGACGCTGGAACACCTGGCCATCTGCGCCGACCTGGGCGTCAAGGCCGTCGTCGGCACCACTGGCTTTGACGACGCCCAGAAGGCCCAGCTCGCTCAACTGGCCGAGCGCACGGCCATCGTCTTCGCACCCAACATGAGCGTGGGCGTCAACGTCGTGCTCAAGCTGCTGGACATGGCCGCCCGCGCGCTGGCAGAGGGTTACGACATCGAGATCGTCGAGGCCCACCACCGCATGAAGGTTGATGCGCCCAGCGGCACGGCGCTGCAGATGGGCCAGGTCGTCGCCAACGCCGTGGGCCGCGATCTCAAGGAATGCGCCGTCTACGGCCGCGAAGGCGTCACCGGCGCCCGCGATCCATCGACCATCGGCTTTGCCACCGTGCGCGGCGGCGACATCATCGGCGACCACACCGTACTGTTCGCCGGCATCGGCGAGCGCATCGAGGTCAGCCACAAGGCCACCAACCGCAGCATCTACGCCCAGGGCAGCCTGCGCTGCGCGCGCTTCCTGGCCAGCGGCAAGACGACCGGCCTGTTCGGCATGAACGACGTGCTGGGCTTCAGCCGCTGACATGTTCACGACCTTCTGGGGCCAGAGCGATGCCATCGGCCGCGGCGTGGCCGTGCTGCTGCTGGCCATGTCGGTCAGCGCCTGGGCGCTCATCCTCTGGAAGACCTGGCTGCTGCGCCGCGCGCGCAAAGGCCTGCAGCGCGCCGTGCCGGCGTTCTGGTCGGCGGCCGGCGTGAACGAGGGCCGCACGGCCCTGCAGAACTTCGACACAGAACGCTTGCTGCTGCCGCTGCTGGACGCCGCCACGGCCGAAACGCGTGCGGCCACGCTGGACGCTGCCGGTAAGCGTGAATCGCGCCTGACCCGCCGCCTGCGGGACGCGCTACACGCGGTGCTGGCCAAGCTGCAGTTCGGCCAGGTGCTGATGGCCTCCATCGGCGCGACGGCGCCGTTCGTGGGGCTGTTCGGCACCGTCTGGGGCATCTACCACGCGCTGGTCAGCATCTCGGCTGCCGGCAACATCACCATCGAGAAGATCTCGGGGCCCGTAGGCGAGGCGCTGATCATGACGGCCGCGGGCCTGGCGGTCGCCATCCCCGCTGTGCTGGCCTACAACGTCTTCGGCAAGATGGTGGCGGCCTGCGAGGCCGACCTGGAAGGCTTCGCGCACGACCTGCGTGAGTTGCTGGGCCACGACTGATGGCCTTCGGTCGGCTCGAACGCCCCGACACCGCTCGCCCCATGAGCGACATCAACATGACGCCGCTGATCGACGTCATGCTGGTGTTGCTGGTGATCTTCATGATCACCGCACCGCTGATGACCGCCTCGCTGCGGCTGGACCTGCCCAAGAGCGAGGCCGCAACGCCCAGTGACGCGCCCAGCGTCATCGCCGTGGCCATCACACCCGATGGCCAGCTGCATATCGACGACCAGGCGCTGGATGCAAAGGCCTTCCAGCAACGCATCGCGGACCTGGGCCGCGCCAATCCGCAGCTGGAAGTGCAACTGCGCGCCGACCGCAGCGTGCCCTACGGCCAGGTGGCCGAGTTGATCGGCTGGGTGCAGGCGGCAGGGATGAACCGCATCGCCTTCGTCGCGCAGGCCGCCGCTTCCGCGCCCTGACCGAAGGGTTGCGCCTGGGGCGCCACCTACAATTTGGCAAAACTAGACAGCCCCCACGCTCGCCGTTGCTCGCTGCCCCCCCGAGGGGGTGTGTCAGGGGTTTCGGACGGCCGGGCACCCCTGACATGAACGCCAAGACCGAAGCGCCCAGCTACAACCCCAACGAGATCGAAGCCGCCGCCCGTGCCTACTGGACGGAGCGCGACGCCTACCGCGTCACGGAAGACGCGAGCAAGCCGCACTTCTATGCCTGCTCCATGCTGCCCTACCCCTCGGGCAAGCTGCACATGGGCCATGTGCGCAACTACACGATCAACGACATGCTGGCCCGCCAGCTGCGCATGAAGGGCTACAACGTCCTCATGCCCATGGGTTGGGACGCCTTCGGCCTGCCGGCCGAGAACGCTGCGATGAAGGGCAAGGTGCCACCCGCTCAGTGGACGTACTCCAACATCGCCTACATGAAGGGCCAGATGCAGGCCATGGGCCTGGCCATCGACTGGAGCCGCGAGGTCGCGACCTGCCAGCCCAGCTACTACAAGTGGAACCAGTGGCTGTTCCTGAAGATGCTGGAGGCCGGCATTGCCGAGCGCCGCACGCAGGTCGTCAACTGGGACCCGGTGGACCAGACCGTGCTGGCCAATGAGCAGGTCATCGACGGCCGCGGCTGGCGCTCGGGAGCGCTGGTCGAGAAGCGCGAGATCCCCGGCTACTACCTGAAGATCACGCAGTACGCCGAGGAGCTGCTCTCGGCCGTGGCCAACCCCGAGGACCCGAACTACCTGAGCGGCTGGCCCGAGCGCGTGCGGCTGATGCAGGAGAACTGGATCGGCAAGAGCCAGGGCGTGCGCTTCGCGTTTCCGCACAGCATCGAAGGCGGCGGCGGTCGCCTGTGGGTGTTCACCACCCGCGCCGATACCATCATGGGCGTGACCTTCTGCGCCGTGGCACCGGAGCATCCGCTGGCCACCATCGCGGCCAAGGACAAGCCGGAAGTCGCTGCCTTCATCGAGGAATGCAAGGCCGGCGGCACGACCGAGGCCGAGCTGGCCACGCAGGACAAGAAGGGCGTGCCCACGGGCCTGTTCGTCACACACCCGATCACCGGCGCGCAGGTGCCTGTCTGGGTCGGCAACTACGTGCTGATGAGCTACGGCGACGGCGCCGTGATGGGTGTGCCGGCGCACGACGAGCGCGACTTCGCGTTCGCCAAGAAGTACGGCATCGAGATCAAGCAGGTGGTGGCCGCCGACGGCGAGGCCTTCACGACCGACGCCTGGGCCGAATGGTATGGCGACAAGACCCGCGGCGTCTGCGTCAACTCCGGTGTGCTGGACGGCCTCACGCACAAGGCCGCCGTCGACAAGGTCGCTGAACTGCTGGCCGAGAAGGGCATCGGCGAGAAGAAGACCACCTGGCGCCTGCGCGACTGGGGCATCAGCCGCCAGCGTTACTGGGGCACGCCCATTCCCATCATCCATTGCGATGACTGCGGCGTCGTGCCCGTGCCCGAAAAGGACCTGCCCGTCACGCTGCCCGAGGACCTGATCCCGGATGGCAGCGGCAACCCGCTGAACAAGCACGCTGGCTTCCTGAACGTCGGCTGCCCGACATGCGGCAAGCCGGCCAAGCGCGAGACGGACACGATGGACACGTTCGTCGATTCCTCCTGGTACTTCATGCGCTACTGCGACCCGACGAACGACCAGGCCATGGTCGCCGAAGGCACAAAGTACTGGATGCCGATGAACCAGTACATCGGCGGCATCGAGCACGCCATCCTGCACCTGCTGTACGCGCGCTTCTGGACCAAGGCGATGCGCGACCTGGGCCTGGTGACGATCAGCGAGCCCTTCGAGAAGCTGCTGACGCAGGGCATGGTGCTCAAGGGCGCGTTCTTCCACAAGCCCGAGGGCGGCGGCAAGGACTATTACTGGGACTACGAGATCGACGTCATCCACGACGACAAGGGCGGCATCGCCGGCGCCACGCTGAAGAAGGACGGCACGCGTCTCGAGTATGAGATGACGACCATGTCCAAGTCCAAGAACAACGGCGTAGACCCGCAGGCGCTCATCGACCAGTACGGTGCCGACACGGCACGCCTGTTCGTCATGTTCGCCAGCCCGCCGGAGCAGACGCTGGAGTGGAACGACGCGGCCGTCGAAGGCGCACACCGCTTCCTGAAGCGCGTGTGGAACTTCGGCGTGCGCAACGCCGATGCCATCAAGGCCGGTGGCAACGACTTCGCCGCGCTGAGCGGCGACGGCAAGGCGCTGCGCCGCGAGGTGCACAACGTGCTGAAGCAGGTCAGCTACGACTACGAGCGCATGCAGTACAACACTGTCGTCTCCGGCGCCATGAAGCTGCTGAACGCGCTGGAAGGCTTCAAGGCGGAAGGCCAATCGGCCGCCGTGCGTGACGGCTTCTCGGTGCTGCTGCGCGTGCTCTACCCCGCCACGCCCCACCTCAGCCACACGCTGTGGCAGGACCTCGGCTTCGCCGCCGAGCTGGGCGATCTGCTCGACGCGCCCTGGCCCACGGTCGACGAGGCCGCGCTGGTGCAGGACGAGATCGAGCTGATGCTGCAGGTCAACGGCAAGCTGCGCGGCTCGGTCAAGGTGCCAGCCAGCGCCGACAAGGCAGCCATCGAGGCCGCTGCGCTGGCCAACCCCGAGTTCGCCAAGTTCAGCGAAGGCAAGGCGCCGAAGAAGGTCGTCATCGTGCCGGGTCGTTTGGTCAACATCGTCGTCTAAGAACATGCGCCCCCACGCTCGCTCGCGCTCGCTGCCCCCCGAGGGGGCGCAAGACGCCTTGGGACGGCCCGGCGGCGTCTTGGACCGCCGCCTCGCGCTCATCGGCCTCGCAGCCCTTGCCGGCTGCGGGTTTGCGCTGCGCCGCGAGCCCGAGCTGCCGTTCAAGACGCTGGCGCTGACCGGCTTCGGTGCCGACTCGCCGCTGGCGCTCGGCCTGAAGCGCCAGATCAAGCGCACGCCGGTACAGGTGCTGGACGACCCGGCGCGTGCGCAGGTCGTGCTGGAGGCGCTGGACGAGCAGCGCGACCGCTCGGTGGTGGCCTCCACCAGCGTCGGGCAGGTGCGCGAATTCCAGCTGCGGCTGCGCTTCGACTACCTGGTGCGCACGGCCGAGGGCGAGCTGCTGGTGCCCAAGGTCGAACTGCGCCTCGTGCGCGACATGAACTACACCGAGACCGCCGCACTGGCCAAGGAGCAGGAGGCCGCCAACCTCTACAGCGCGATGCATTCCGACGCCATCGCACAGGTGATGCGGCGGCTCGCAGCCATCAGGTTGCCCGGCTGATGCAGCTGCGCGCCGAGGGCCTCGCCGCCCACCTGAGCAAGGGCCTGGCCCGCATCTACACCGTGCACGGCGACGAGCCGCTGCTCGCGCAGGAGGCGGCCGACCAGATCCGCGCCGCCGCGCGCGCGCAGGGCTTCGGCGAGCGGCAGATATTCACCGTCTCGGGCGCCTACTTCGACTGGGCGCCCGTGCTGGCCGCAGCCCAGGCCATGAGCCTGTTCGCCGACCGCCAGTTCATCGAGATCCGCATTCCGAGCGGCAAGCCCGGCAAGGATGGCTCCGAGGCGCTGCAGCGCTACGCCGAGGCTGCGCCCGACGACGTGCTGACGCTGGTGACGCTGCCGCGCCTGGACAAGACCCAGCTGAGCAGCGCCTGGTTCACGGCGCTGGACGGCCACGGCGTGTCCCTGCGCGTGGAGCCCGTCGAGCGCCGCATGCTGCCGGCCTGGCTGGCACAGCGACTCAAGGCGCAGGGCCAGTCGGTGCCCGAGGGCGAGGACGGCCAGCGCGCGCTGAGCTTCTTCGCCGATCGCGTGGAGGGCAACCTGCTGGCCGCCCACCAGGAGCTGCAGAAACTCGCGCTGCTGCACCCCAAGGGCGAACTGACGCTGGCGCAGATCGAAGCTGCCGTGCTGGATGTGGCGCGCTTCGACGTGTTCAAGCTCAGCGAGGCCGTGCTGTCCGGCAACGTGCCGCGCCTGCTGCGCATGCTGGACGGCCTGGAGGCCGAGGGCGAGGCCGCCGTGCTGGTGCACTGGAACCTGGCCGAGGATGCCCGCGCGCTGGCCCGCGTGCGCGCCGCGCTGGACGCCGGCCGACCGCTGCCCATGGCCATGCGCGAGGCGCGCGTATGGGGAGCCAAGGAGCGGCTCATCGAGCGCATCGCGCCGCGGCTGGACTCGGCCCAGGCCGGCGTGCTGGTGCAGGCCGCGCAGGTGTGTGATGGCCTCGTCAAGGGCCTGCGCCACCCCGACTGGCCCGGCGACCCCTGGGCCGCGCTGCGTCGCCTGGCCCTGATGCTGGCAGAAACCGCAAGCGGCAAAACCGGGGCAGTTCTCACGGTCCGCTGAGCGCGCTTGGGCTATCGTGCTGGACGGAAAATCACCGCCATGACGACCGCCCGCCGCCTCGCCTCGCTGACCCTCGCGCTGTGCCCCCTTGCCGCGCAGGCCGTGCCCATGACCGTGCAGCTGCGCGGGCCGGGCGGCCAGCCGCTGGCCGGGGCAGCGGTCGCCGTTGAAGTCAAGGGGCGGCCGGCCAAGACGAGCACTGCAAAGGCCGAGATCGGCCAGCGCGACCGCCAGTTCACACCGCAGGTGCTCATCGTGCAGACCGGCACGGCCGTGAACTTCCCGAACTTCGACACCGTGCGACACCACGTCTACTCGATCTCGCCAATCAAGGTCATGGACATCAAGCTGTACTCCGGCACGCCGGCCGAGCCGGTCGTCTTCGACAAGCCGGGCGTCGCCGCGCTGGGCTGCAACATCCACGACAAGATGAGCGCCCACGTCATCGTCGTCGACACAGCGCTGTTCGGCCGCACCGATGACAAGGGCCAGCTCGTGCTGGACCTCCCTCCCGGCGAACACACCGTCAAGGCCTGGCACGCGGCGCAGAAGTCACCCACGCTGCAGAGCCTACGCCTGAACGTGCCTGCGGCCGGCGGCAACGCCACGCTGACGCTGGCCGACTGACCCATGCCCGCCTGGCTCAACCCCCGTCGACTGGAGGGCCGCATCGTCGGCCTCTTCCTGGCGTTGCTGCTGGTGGTGCAGCTGCTCAGCTTCACGGCCATCCACACCGGCATCAGGCACAACGCCGAGGCCTCGCTGGATGCCGAACTGCAGACCGGCGAGCTGGTGCTGCGCCGCCTGCTGGAGCAGCGCGCCGGCAAGCTGCGCGACGCGGCAGAGCTGCTGGCCAAGGACTACGGCTTTCGCACCACCATCGGCCTGTCGCTGGCCGAGGAAGGCACGCTGGAGACCATCAAGGACGCGCTGGCCAACCAAGGCGAGCGAGTCGGGGCGTCCATGGTGGCCTACTTCGATGGACAGCTGCAGCCGGTGGCGGCCACACGCGACGGCGCCGCCTCGTTCGGCAGCACGCTGCAGCAGCTGGTCGATAAGCCCGACGGCAACGCGCTGGCGGTGCGCGGCACCGACGTGTTCCAGGTCGTCGCTGTGCAGGTGCGCACGCCGGCGCCGGTGGGCTGGGTGCTGATGGCCTTCCAGCTGGACCGCGAGGTGTTGGACGACCTGCAGGCGCTGTCCGGCCTGGACAGCGCGGTGCTACTGCAGCCCGCCGGCCAGCGCTGGCAGGGCACGGTGGCCCACCTCCCGCCGCAAGCGGCTGAGGCCCTGACGCAGCAATTGGGCCCGCAGCAGCCGGCCGAAGGCGTGCTGACACTGGGCGGCGAGCGGCAGCGGGTGCGCTTCGTGCCGCTGCTGCTGGGCGAGCAGCAGCTGGGCGTGCTGCTGCTGCGCTCGCTGGACGCCGCGCTCGCGCCCTACCGCCAGCTGCAGCTGACGCTGCTGGGCATCACGCTGCTGGGCGTGGCGGTGTTCGCGCTGGTCAGCGTGCTGCTGGCGCGCGGCATCAGCAACCCGATCAAGGCCTTGTCCGGCGCGGCGCGGCGGCTGGAGCGCGGCGACTACGAGACGCCGGTGCCAGCCACGTCACCGCTGGTGGAGGTGCACAAGCTCGCGCTGGCGCTGGAGAGCATGCGCGAGGGCATCCGCCGCCGCGACGAGCTCGTCAACGAGCTGGCCTATGTGGACACGTTGACCCAGCTGCCCAACCGCGCCCGCTTCGCGCAGGTGTTGCAGTTCCACCTCGATCTGGGCCACACCCGTGGTGCCGTGCTGATGCTGGACCTGGACCGCTTCAAGCACGTCAACGACGTACTGGGCCACGACTTCGGCGACCGTCTGCTGCAGAGCGTCGCGCTGCGGCTGCAGGCGCTGTGCCAGCCGCTGCAGGCCATCCTGGCGCGGCTGTCGGGCGACGAGTTCGCGCTGCTGCTGCCGCACGCCGACGCCCGCGAGGCCAGCGAGGTGGCATTGGCCATCCTGAAGGACTTCGAGCAGCCGCTGCAGATCGACGACGAGACCATCGACCTGGGCGCTGGCATCGGCATCGCGCTGCTCGGCGAGCATGGGCTGGACGTCAACCTGCTGCTGGGCCGCGCCGAGCTGGCCATGTACGCCGCCAAGACGCGCCAGTGCGGCAGCCTGCTGTATCACGCGCAGCTGGATGCGGGCAGCCAGGAGTCACTGTCGCTGCTGTCGGAGCTGCGCCGCGCCGTCGAGAACGACGAGCTGCGGCTGTTCCTGCAGCCCAAGATCGACCTGCAGCGCGGCAAGGTCATCGGCGCCGAGGCGCTGGTGCGCTGGCAGCACCCGACGCGCGGCCTGGTGCCGCCCATGCAGTTCATCCCTTTCGCCGAGCAGACCGGCTTCATCCGCATGCTCAGCGCCTGGGTGCTGGCCGGCTCGGCCAGGTTCTCGCGCGAGGCGCGCGACGCGGGCCTCACGCTGCGGCTGTCGGTCAACCTGTCCACGCGCGACCTGATGGACCAGGAGCTGCCCGCCAAGATCGAGGCCATGCTTGCGCCGCTGGAGGTCTCGCCCGGCTCGCTGTGCCTAGAGATCACCGAGAGCGCCATCATGGACGATCCCGAGCGCGCGCTGTCCACGCTGGAGCACCTGCACGCGATGGGCTTCAAGCTGTCCATCGACGACTTCGGCACCGGCTACTCGTCACTGGCCTACCTGAAGCGCCTGCCGGTGGACGAGCTCAAGATCGACAAGAGCTTCGTCATGGCCATGGAGCGCGATCTGGACGATGCGCGCATCGTGCGCTCCACCATCGAGCTGGCGCACAACCTGGGCCTCAGCGTTGTGGCCGAGGGCCTGGAGACGGCCAAGGCCTGGGCCATGCTGGCGCAGCTGGGCTGCGACGAGGGCCAGGGCTACTTCATCTGCAAGCCCATGCCGCAGGAGCAGTTCATCGCCTGGGCCAAAACCTGGCAGCCGCCGGACGACTCAGTCACCGCCGAGAGCACGCTCGCGCGGCTGGGCTGAGTCGGGCGCTAGGCCGCGGCCATCACCAGCAGTATCAGCAGCGGATAGGGCAGCGCCACCGTCGGGCGCAACGCGCTCTTCAGGTAGGCGGCCACCAGGCCGGCGCCGCGCGGCCGATTGGTCAACCAGGCGCTGTGCAGCTGCATCGCCACCGCGTCGCCGGCCGTCAGGCCCTGCTCCACGGCCAGCAAGCGCTCACCCAGTCGGGACTGGAAGGTCTTGAGCACCGCTTCCTGCAGCCACAGGAGCGCCAGCAACGCGAGGGCCAGCGTGTTGTCGGAGACAACGACGGTGGCGACGAAGGCCACCAGCTTCACCCCTAGCGCCAACGCCTCGTAGCGTTCATGCTGGCCTTGCAGCGCCAGCCATTCGTGGTGCAAGGGCGTCATGTCAGTCTGCGTCAGTGCGGCACGAAGACGTAGCGGGCCGAGCGCCGGGCCGCCCCAAGCCGGCCCGGTTGGCGATGTGCTTGCCGGTCGATCCGGCAAGCATCGCCGTCCCCGCGGGGGACCGACTGGACACGCCTGCGTTCAGCAGGGCGGGGCTGGGCGAGGGGCATCTCATTTGGCTTCCAGCACTTCCCAGCGCTCCATCAGTGCCAGCAGCTCGCCGTCAATCTCGCCAGCGCGCTCGGTCACTTCGGCGATGCGCTTGGCGCCTTGCGTGTACAGCTCGGTGCCGTTGAGCAGCGCATTCAGCTGCGTCTGCTCGGCCTCCAGCGCGGCGATCTGCTTGGGGATCTCGTCCAGCTCGCGCTGCTCCTTGTAGCTGAGCTTGCGCTTGGTCGCGACGACCGGGGCCGGCTCGGGCGCTGGCGGCGGCGCGACGGCCGCGGCGGGCGCGGCCTTGGCCTGCAGCGCCGCGGCGCGCTTGGACTGCGTCAGCCAGTCCTGCACGCTGCCCTCGTACTCGCGCCAGCGCGCATCACCTTCGTAGACCAGCGTCGACGTGACGACGTTGTCCAGGAAGCGCCGGTCGTGGCTGACGAGGAAGACCGTGCCGTCGTACTCGGCCAGCAGCTCTTCCAGCAGCTCCAGCGTCTCGATGTCGAGGTCGTTGGTGGGCTCGTCCAGCACCAGCACGTTGGCCGGCCGCGCGAACAGGCGCGCCAGTAGCAGGCGGTTGCGCTCGCCGCCAGACAGCGTGCGCACCGGCGAGTTGGCGCGCGCCGGCGAGAACAGGAAGTCACCCAGGTAGCTCTTGACGTGCTTCTTCTGCGTGCCGATCTCGATCCACTCCGAGCCCGGGCTGATGGTGTCGGCTAGCGTCGCGTCGAGGTTGAGCGTGTCGCGCATCTGGTCGAAATAGGCGACCGTCAGCCGCGAGCCCAGGCGCACCGTGCCGCTATCGGGCGGCAGTTCGCCGAGGATCATCTTCAGCAGCGTCGTCTTGCCGGCGCCGTTGGGGCCGATGAGGCCCACCTTGTCACCGCGCAGGATGGTCGACGTGAAGCCGCGCACGATGGCGCGGTCGCCGTAGCTCTTGGACACGTCCTCCAGCTCGGCCACGATCTTGCCGCTGGCCGCGCCGGTGTCGATGTCCAGCCTGACCTTGCCCTGCACATCGCGCCGCGCGGCGTGGGCCAGGCGCATGGCCTCCAGGCGCTGGATGCGCGCGACGGAGCGCGTGCGGCGCGCTTCCACGCCCTTGCGGATCCAGATCTCCTCCTGGGCCAGCAGCTTGTCGAAGCGAGCGTTGAACAGCGCCTCGTTCTCCAGCTCGTAGGCCTTGGCGGCCTGGAAGGCGGCGTAGTTGCCGGGGTAGCCGCGCAGCTGGCCGCGGTCCAGCTCGACGATGCGGTTGGCCACGTTGTCCAGGAAGGCTCGGTCGTGGGTGATCAGCAGCAGCGAGCCCTTGAAGTCGTTCAGCAGGCCTTCCAGCCAGGTGATGGCGTCCAGGTCCAGGTGGTTGGTGGGCTCGTCCAGCAGCAGCACGTCGGGCTGGGCAACGAGCGCACGGCCCAGCGCCACGCGCTTCTTCAGGCCGCCGGAGAGGCTGCCCACCAGACGCGAGCCATCCAGGCCCAGGCGGTGCAGCGTCTCGTCGACCCGCTGCTCCCAGTTCCACGCACCGATGTGCTCGATGCGCTCCTGCACCCAGGCCAGGTCGTCGTTCTCGTCATGGCGCTCGTAGCGCTCGCGCAGCGCCTTGGCCTCGGCCACGCCCTCGCTGACGACGTCGAAGATGGTCGCGTCGCCGCGCAACTCGGGCTCCTGCGGCACGTAGACGTTGGTGAGGCCTTGCTGCTGCTGCAGCAGGCCGTCGTCGAGCTTCTCGAGGCCGGCGAGGATCTTCAGCAGCGAGGACTTGCCGGTGCCGTTGCGGCCGATGAGGCCGACGCGCTCGCCGGTTTCGAGGGAGAAGCCAGCGCCATCGAGCAGCGCGACGTGCCCGAACGCGAGGTGGGCATTGGTGAGGGAGAGGACAGCCATGCCCGTATTGTCAGCGGGACGCCCCGCGCCACGCCGACGCCCGAAGCTGGCACGTATGCTGCCACCGTTGTTCAAAACAAGAAGCGGGGCATGGGATGGGGCTGATGTTGTTGGGACTTGCAGGTGCAGCAGTGGTGATGGCCTGGTGGTGGCTGCGCACACGCGCAGCGCCGCCGCCCGCCCGGCCCTCGATCGCACCACGGCCTGTGGCCGGCCCGCCAGCCCCGCTGCCGCCCCCGGCACCGGCGGCCGAAGCGCCACCATGGCCGACACCGGTGGCGCTGCCGCTGCGCGCCGCCGAGCTGCTGGACGGCCCGCAGGCCGAACAGCTGGTACAGGCGCTGCGGCACCTGCCGCGCCCGCCGCGCTCGTTGCACACCTTGATGTCGCCGCAGTTCGTGCAGACAGCCACTTCCGCCGAGCTCGCCACGCTGGTCATGGGCGAACCGGCCGTGGCAGCGCGCGTGGTGGCCACGGCCAACTCGCCGCTGTATGCGCTGCAACAGCCGGTGAACAGCGTGGGCCAGGCCATCACCTTCCTGGGCCTGGCCAACGTGCGGCAGATGTGCATGCAGCACATGCTGGCCGCCTGCTTCCAGCCGCGCAACGCGGCGCAGCAGCAGGAGTTCGATCGCCTGTGGCGCGCCAGCAGCATCGCCGGCGAGCTGTGCCAGCAACTGGCCACACGGCTGCGCCTGCCCGACACCGGCTCGCTGATGACGCTGCTGGTGCTGTCCTTCCTGGGCCGGCAGGCCTGCGCGGCGCTGCTGGACACCGCCGCGCTGGACGGCCTGGACGCCTACCAGCGCGCGCAGCACGAAGAACAGGCGCTGGGCCTGGTGTCCCACGAGCTGGGCCACCTGTTGATGCGCGCCTGGGACGTGCCGCTGGAGCTAGCCGACGAGGCGCGCACGCTGTCGGCGCTGCGCTTCGACCCCGCACGCCCGATGGCGGCCGACCGCGAGACGGCCCTGACGCTGTGCGCGCTGTGTGCGCTGCTGGGCGAGCGCATCGCCCGGGGCCAGGCCGGGGCCGCGCTGTTCGACCTCGACACCGACACCAGCCCCGACATGGCTGCGCTGCGCCCTCGGCTGGCCCGCCCGCCGCTGGACGCGCTGGCCCGTGAGTGGCACTCGCCGGCGATGCTGCGGGTGGTCAGCCGGCTGATGACGGCGGCGCGCTAAGCGGCCCGGCGCCGCGAACGCTCAGGCCGTGATCAGGTGCGCCGCGTGGTGGCGCAGGTGGTCGTCGACGACGCTGGCGATGAAGTAGTAGCCATGGTCATAGCCCGCGTGGCGGCGCAACGTCAACGGCTGGCCGGCGGCGGCGCAGGCGGCCTCGAAGGCCTCGGGGTGCAGCTGCTCGGCCAGGAACTTGTCGGCCAGGCCCTGGTCCACCAGGATGCCGCCGGGGTAAGGCGCGCTGCGCTGCAGGCGCATCAACTCGCTGGCGTCGTGGGCGGCCCACTGAGCGCGGTCCTCGCCCAGGTAACCGCTGAAGGCCTTGCGGCCCCAGGGGCAGTGCATGGGCGCCGCGATGGGCGCCAAGGCCGACAGAGACTGGAAGCACCCCGGGTGGCGCAGCGCCAGCGTCAGCGCGCCGTGGCCGCCCATCGAATGGCCGAACAGGCCGGTCTGCGTGAGGCCGGTCTCGCGCTGCACCAGCGGGATCAGCTCATTCAACAGGTAGCTCTCCATGCGCCAGTGCCGGGCCCACGGCGCCCGCGTGGCATCGAGGTAGAAGCCCGCGCCGACGCCGAAGTCCCAGGCCTCCGCCTCGCCGGGCACGTTGGCGCCGCGCGGGCTGGTGTCGGGCATCAGCAGCGCCAGGCCCAGCTGCGACGCGAGGCGCTGAGCACCGGCCTTCACGGTGAAGGTCTCCTCGGTGCAGGTCAGCCCGGCCAGGAACACCAGCAGCGCCTTGGGCGCTGGCGGCAGGTACAGCGCGAAGCGCATCGGCAGGCCGATCTCGGCCGACTCGTGGCGGTGGAACCGCTGGGTGCCGCCAAAGCAGCCGTGTTCAGACAACAGTTCCATCCTCAACCTTCCCTCAAGTGGCCATGCGTTGGTCCACTGTATCGAGAACGGCCTCGGGCTCGTCGGCCTGGGCCGGGGTTTCTTCGTTGAGCACGGCCTGCAGGCGCTCGGTGTCGAGGTCGCCGGTCCATTTGCCCACCACCACGGTGGCAACGCCGTTGCCAACGAGGTTGGTCAACGCGCGCGCCTCGGACATGAAGCGGTCGATGCCCAGGATCAGGGCCAGGCCGGCCACCGGCACCTCGCCCACGGCCGACAGCGTGGCCGCCAGCACGATGAAGCCACTGCCCGTCACGCCGGCCGCGCCCTTGCTCGTCAGCAGCAGCACGGCCAGCAACGTGAGCTGCTGCGTCAGCGTCATGGGCGTGTCGGTGGCCTGCGCGATGAAGACGGCGGCCATGGTGAGGTAGATGGAGGTGCCGTCCAGGTTGAACGAGTAGCCGGTGGGGATGACCAGGCCCACCGTGGACTTGCGCACACCCAGGTTCTCCAGCTTGGCCATCATGCGCGGCAGCACCGACTCGCTGGACGAGGTGCCCAGCACGATGAACAGCTCTTCCTTGATGTACTTGATGAACTTCCAGACCGAGAAGCCATGCACGCGGGTGATGAAGCCCAGCACGACAAACACGAACAGGAAGCAGGTGGCATAGAACGCGCCCATCAGCTTGGCCAGCGACAGCAGCGAGCCCACGCCGTACTTGCCGATGGTGAAGGCCATCGCACCGAACGCGCCGATGGGGGCCAGCTTCATGATCATGCCGACGATGGCGAACAGCACATGCGAGGTCTTCTCGATGCCGTCGAAGATCAGCGTGCCGCGGCCGCCGAAGCGGTGCAGCGCAAAGCCGAACATCAGCGAGAACAGCAGCACCTGCAGCATCTCGCCCTTGGCGAAGGCGTCCACCACCGTGGTGGGGATGATGGCCAGCAAGAAGTCCACCGTGCCCTGCATCTTACCCGGCGCGGTGTAGGCGGCAATGCTCTTGGTGTCCAGCGTGGCCGGATCCACGTGCATGCCGGCGCCCGGCTGCAGCACGTTCACCACAACCAGACCCACCACCAGCGCAATGGTGGACACGATCTCGAAGTACAGCAGCGCGTAGCCGCCGGTCTTGCCCACGCGCTTCATGTCCTCCATGCCGGCGATGCCCACCACCACCGTGCAGAAGATGATGGGCGCGATGATCATCTTGATCAGCTTGATGAAGCCGTCACCCAGTGGCTTGAGCGCCTCGCCGGTGTGCGGGAAGAAATGGCCCACCAGCACGCCGACGACGATGGCGGTGATGACCTGGACGTACAGCGACTTGTACAGCGGCTGCTTGGATGTGGGGGTGTGATGCATGAACGGCTCCGTCCAGTCCTGCGGTTGGAACTGGCTGTAACCGTCAGCTTAGGGGCCGGGGCAGGCGGTGGCGATTGTGTGTTCCCACATCCGAACCGCTCCGCTGCCGTGCAAGGCAGCGGGCCGCGAAGCGGCGGTTCTCGCACGGCAAAGCGTCGCGTCGCTCAGCGGCGCAGGACGCGCACGTGCTTGGGCCTGTCGATGCGCAGCTCGCTGCCGGTGCGCGTCAGCGTGCCGCGGTCCGG
This sequence comes from Pelomonas margarita, assembly GCF_043555875.1. Classification (NCBI taxonomy): domain Bacteria; kingdom Pseudomonadati; phylum Pseudomonadota; class Betaproteobacteria; order Burkholderiales; family Sphaerotilaceae; genus Roseateles; species Pelomonas margarita. The sequence goes on from NZ_JBIGHW010000009.1 coordinate 37,575, forward strand.
GTCGATGCGCAGCACGGCGACGCTGCCACCGCCCTGGTTGGCCACCACCAGCCAGCGCCCGCCCGGCACGAGGTCGAAGCTGCGCGGCGTGGGGCCGCCGCTGGGTGTGCTGTCGACGAAGCGCAGCGTGCCGTCCTGCGGGTCGATCGCGAACACCGACAGGCTGTCGTGACCGCGGTTGGACACGTAGAGGAAGCGGCCGCTCTCGTGCACGAGAATCTCGGCCGCCGTATTGCCCTTGGCCGCGGCGCCCGGCGGCAGGCTGGACAGCGCCTGCACCGGCTGCAACGCGCCGCTCACGGCGTCCACGCGGTAGGCCGCAACGCGCGAGCTGAGCTCCAGCGCCACATAGACGTGGCGGCCATCGGGCGCGAAGGCCAGGTGGCGCGGCCCGCCGCCAGGCTCGGTGGCCGCATGCCCGGCAGCCGACGGCGCCAGGCGGGCCGTGCCGGCGTCCAGCCGATAGATCAGCACCTGGTCCAACCCCAGGTCGGGCACATAGGCCAGCGCCTGCGTCGGGCCGGGGTAGATGCCGTGCGGGTGCGGCCGCGTCTGGCGCTGCGGGTGGACGCTGGCGCCCTCGTGCTGCAGCGTGGAAGCCGCCGGCCCCAGACTGCCGTCGTCGCGCACCGGGTAGGACACGACATTGCCACCGTTGTAGTTGGCCAGCAGCAGCACACGCCCGCTCGGGTCCAGCGCCAGGTGGCAGGGGCCGCTGCCCTGCGACGGCTGTGTGTTGATCAGCGCCAGGCGGCCGTCCGTCTGCGCCGCGAACGCGGCGACCTCCTCCCGCCACGCGCCGTCCGCCGCGCGGCTGGCAGTCACCGAGTAGACGAGCGGCCGGGCCGGATGCAGGGCCAGGAAGCCAGGGTTGCCGACAGCCGCCGCCAGCCAGGGCGGCGACAGCGTGCCGCTCGCCTCGTCCAGCGTGGCAACGTAGATGCCCTGGCTGTCGCCGCCGGTGTCGGTGCCGACGTAGACCCGCGTATCAGCCATCACGGCCAGCGGCAACCAGGCGGCAAGCAGCGCCAGCGCCCGCACTGCGTCAGAACTCGACGACCGAGCGGATGCTCTCGCCGCGGCGCATCAGCTCGAAGCCCTCGTTGATGTCTTCCAGCTTCAGCTTGTGCGTGATCAGCTCGTCGATGTTGAGCTTGCCGTCCATGTACCAGTCGACGATCTTGGGCACGTCGGTGCGGCCACGGGCGCCGCCAAAGGCCGAGCCTTCCCAGTGTCGACCCGTGACCAGCTGGAACGGCCGCGTGCTGATCTCCGCGCCCGCCGGCGCGACGCCGATGATGATGCTGCGGCCCCAGCCCTTGTGCGTGCACTCCAGCGCCTGGCGCATCAGCTGCACATTGCCGACGCACTCGAAGGAATAGTCCGCGCCGCCATCGGTCAGCTGAACAATGTGATCGACGAGGTTGGGTACCTCCTTGGGGTTCACGAAGTCCGTCATGCCGAAGCGGCGCGCCATCGCCTCGCGGCCGGGGTTGATGTCCACGCCGATGATCTTGTTGGCGCCCACCATCTTGGCGCCCTGGATGACGTTCAGGCCGATGCCGCCCAGGCCGAACACGACGACATTGGCGCCCGCCTCCACCTTGGCAGTGAACAGCACGGCGCCCACGCCGGTGGTCACGCCACAGCCGATGTAGCAGACCTTGTCGAAGGGCGCGTCGGGGCGGATCTTGGCCAGCGCGATGCCGGGCACGACGATGTGGTTGGAGAACGTGCTGGTGCCCATGTAGTGAAAGATGGGCTCGCCGTTCAGGCTGAAGCGCGACGTGCCGTTGGGCATCAGGCCCTTGCCCTGCGTGGCGCGGATGGACTGGCACAGGTTGGTCTTGCGGCTCAGGCAGAACTTGCACTCGCGGCATTCCGGCGTGTAGAGCGGGATGACGTGGTCGCCCGGCTTCAGCCAGGGCACCTTGCTCTCCAGCACCACGCCCGCGCCCTCATGGCCCAGCACGGCGGGGAACAAGCCTTCCGGGTCGGCACCGGACAGCGTGAAGTCGTCAGTGTGGCAGATGCCGGTGGCCTTGACTTCGACGAGGACTTCACCGTCCTGCGGGCCTTGCAGGTCCAGCGTCTCGATGGTCAGCGGGGCGCCGGCCTTCCAGGCAACGGCAGCACGGGTTTGAATGGGCATGGGGTGACTCCTTGGCGCGCCAGGCGCATTGATTCCTGCCACATTACACCGCGTGACGGGCGCTGCCTGCAGCGGCAGGGTTACGGCAGCCGCTCCAGCGCCGCCACGAACTCGCGCGCCTCGTGGCGGCACAGCCGCAGCCGCCGCAGCAGCCACGGGGTCAGGTCGTGCTGGCCCAGGTGCTCGGGCCAGGCGCCGGCATCGCCGTCGGGCGTGTCGGCCGGAGCGGTGCCCGTCATGGGCGCGCCACCCAGCACGTCGGTGCAGGCGGCGCGGGCCAGCGGCAGCGCGGCCTGGGCGCGGGCCTCGTCCAACCGGTCGCTGCGGCGCTGCGTCAGCTGCTGCACGGCGCCCAGCAGCGCCATCAGCCGGTAGCCGTGGCTGAGCGCGGCCTCGATGTCGACCTCCGGCAGGCGCACACTCTCGGGCTCCACACGGGTGCGCTGCGCGGCCGCAGCCAGACCGGCCAGCGCCGTATAGGCCTGCTGGCGCGACACGCGCTGCGCCAGCTGCGCCTCGGCGCTGGGCCGCCACTGCAGCATGTTGCCGGCGTGCCGCGCCAGCGCGCCGCGCAGCTGCGCACCCAGCCGCGGCACGGCGCTGCGCTCCCAGCTGGGCAGCACGAAGCTGAACAGCCAGGCCAGGCCGGCGCCGATGAACGTGTCGGCGATGCGCTCGACGATGGCAGGGTCGCTGCTCGGGTCCAGCATCAGCGGCTGCAGCAGCGCCATCAGTGTGGCGGCCGTGGCGGCCACGCGGTAGCGGCGGTTCACGTAGGCATGTGCCGTGCCCACGGCGGCCACGAAGCACAGGCTCAGCAGCGGCACCCAGCTCACATGCGACAGCAGCATCACGAACAGACAGCCCAGCACCGTGCCGGCGATCCGGTCATTGCGCCGCGACAGCGTCTGCTCCAGGTTGCCGCGCAGCACCACGGCCACGCTGATGAGCAGCCAGAACGGGTGCGCCGCCCAGGGTAGCGCAGCGCCCAGCGCGTAGGCGAGCGTAAGCGCCATCGCCGAACGCAGCGCATGTCGCATGACACTGGACTGCAGCGTCAGGTGGGGTCGCAGCGCGGCCAGCGGCCAGCCCTCGGGCGACAGGAAGGGCGCCAGCCGCTCGGGCGTCCAGGGGCTGGGCGGATCGTCCGTGCGGGCCTGGCGGGCCACCATGGCGCAGACGTCGTCGATCATGTGCCCCAGCCGTGACTGCAGCGCCGACACCAGGTGGCCGCGCGAGTCGCCAGCCGGCGCGCTGACGTCGGCCAGCCGCGCCGCCAGCTGCGCGCGCCAGGCCTCGGCCGACACTTCGGGCAGAGGCGCGCCCGAGGCCAGCGTGTCGGCCAATGCGGCCAACGCATCGGCCAGGTGACGCAGTGTGTCGGCCAGTGCCGCGCGCCACTGGCGGCCGGGGAAGTCCTGGCCCAGCAGCTCGGTGTCCAGCCGGCTGGCCAGCAGCAGGTCGCGCACCTCGATCAGGCCCAGCACCAGGTCGGTCTGCTTGCGGCTGCGCGGCGAGCGCCGGGCGGCGAACACCTGGTCGCGCGCAGCCTGCAGCGCATCGGCCAGCGCCACGTCGTCGGCGATGGAGGCGCGGATGCGCGCCTCCTCGGCCCCCACCGCCAGCGCGATGCGCTGGGCCCGCGAGCGCATGCGCCGCTCGGTGGCGCGCAGCGCCTGAACCAGCGCCAGCTCGCGCAGCCGGTGGCGCAGCAGCACAGCCGCGCCGCGGGCCCAGCCGGCGTACAGAAAGCCGCCCACCGCTACCCACAGCGCATGCTCGACCGGCGAGGCCGCGCCGGCAGTGCGGTCCCAGGCCATCGCGAACACCAGCGCCAGCACCGGCGAGAACGACAGCGGCCCGGCGCGCAGCCCCCAGGCCAGCGTCATCAGAGACAGGAAGGCAACCACCGCCACCAGGGCCAGCGTCAGCGGCAGCGAGCCGTGCGCCAACCCCACGCCCAGCGTGACCAGCCCGGCCGCGAACGCGGCCGGCAGCACGCGCGGCAGCACCCGCTGCGGCGGATTGGGCACATCGGTCAGGCTAGCGCAGACGGCGCCGCCCACGGCGGCGAGGCCGGCGGTGTCGCCGAACACGGCGTCCACGCCCAGGTGCACCACCGCCACACCCAGCGCGACGCCCAGGCCGTTGAGGTGCGCCGCCTCCAGGCGCTGGAAGAAGGCCTTCACTTGACCAGCAGCGCCAGCACGCGGCGCTCGCTGGCCGGCAGCTCGTGCACTGAGAACCAGGCAGACTTTTCGGCGCGGTAGACGTAGCGCGGCGCGCTGCCATCAGCCATGCGCTGGCGCACCGGCGCGATGGCCTGCTGGGCGCTGTCCTGCAGGCCCTGGGCCTGCAGCGCGCCGGCCTGCACGATGCGGGCGAGATCGCTCCAGCCGCCCAGCGCCAGCGCCTGCTCGGCAATGCGCTGCGCGCCGGGTGCGTCACTCTCCTGCAGCGCCAGCCAGCCCTGCAGCGCCAGCGTGTCGGGGTCGCGCGGGTCCAGCAGCAGGGCCTCGCGCAGCTGCACGCGGGCAGCGTCCAAGCGGCCGGCGCGCAGCAGGTCCAGCGCGTAGTCACGGCGCAGCGGCACCAGGCCCGTGCGCAGCCGCAGCACAGCCTCGTACTGCGCAAAGGCGGCGTCCCAGCGGCCGTCCAGCGCCAGCGTGGCGGCGCGCCCCCACAGCGCCTCGGGCTGGTCGGCCTGGTAGGCCAGCACGGCCTCGTAGGCGGCCAGCGCCGGCTCCACCTGACCCAGGCGGCGGTGGTGGTCGGCAAGCGCGAGGTTCACGCGAAAGCCGTCCTCGCCCTGCAGCCCGGCTGCGGCACGGGCCAGCGCCGGCACCACGTCGGCCGCCAGCGAAGCGCCGCCATGCCAAAGCGCGTCGGCCGCAGTGACATGCAGCGCGCCGCTGCGCGGGTGGCGGGCCAGCGCGCGGCCGGCCAGTGCACGGGCCGCGTCGCCCTCGCCGGCCAGCGCCAACGCGTAGAGCCGGGCGCCGAGCGCGTCCTCATCGGCCGGGGCCAGCGCCAGCGCGCGCTCGATCAGCGGCGTGGCCTCTGCCAGGCGTCCGTCCTCCAGCTTCTGCTGGCCGGCCTTGACCAGCGCCACCGGCAGGCTGGCACGCGTGTCGCGCAGCGCGAACAGCCGGCGCACGAGCGCGCGCAGGGCCGGGTCGGTCGCGACGAGGCGCTCGCGCACGATCTCGCGGCCGTCGAAGGCGTCACGGCGCGGCGACATCTCGGCGTTGGCGCCCTCGGCAAAGTACTCCCACACCGAGCCGCCCGCATAGCGCGACAGGAAGGCCTGGCGCGTCTTCGCGTCGCGGGCCTTTGCGCGGGCGTACAGCGCCTGGATCTCGCGCGCCTGGTCGGCCGTCAGCACGCCGTGCACCTGGTGCGTCAGCTCGTGCAGCACGGTGTTGTACTTGTCGAAGATGCTGCGCTCCACGTCCTCGATGCCGGTGACGGTGAAGTGGCCGCCCATGCCGCGCACGTCGTCCCACAGGCGCGAGTCGTAGTCGATGCGCGCGTCCTTCAGCGCCTGCGCCTGCGGCGTCTCGGACAGGCGCATCCACATCGGCTTGATGAAGTGCGTCGCCCCGCCCTCCACCAACACCGGGATGAAGGCCTTCCACGGCGCGACCGACAGCGCCACGCGCTTGCGGTGACGCGGGGACAGGTCTTGCCAGTTCAGCACATAGCGCTCGATGCCGGGGATAACCGGCATGGGCGTAGCGGCAAAGCGGCGCTCGTAGTCGGTGCGGCGCACGTCAATGGCGAAGCGCTGCGACTCCAGGGCCTTGGCCGCGATGGCATGCGCGCGGCCCAGCTGCGGGCAGCGCTGCAGCACGGCCAGGCTGAGCGCGAGCGCCTCGTCGAAACGGCCCTGCTCGAAGGCGTCGGACGCGCGCCGCACCTCGGCCAGCAGCGGCGCCAGCTCGCCGCCCAGCCGGGCGGCGAGCTGCGTGTAGTTCTCGCGCACATAGCCGTTGCCCAGCAGGTAGTGGGCGGCCTCATGGTGCGGATTGAGCGCCACGGCAGCCTCGGCAGCGGCGATGGCGTCCTCGGTGCGCCCCAGGCGGATCAGCGTGTCGGCCAGTGCGCTCAGGCCATCGGCCGTGCGCTCGGCGGCCAGGCCCTGCTCCAGTTGCGCGAGCGAGGCGTCGAACTCGCGCAGCTGGTAGTGCCGCTGGCCCAGGCCTCGCAGCGCCTCGGCCCGCTCGGCCGGGCGCGTAGCCTGGCGCAACGCGCGCTCGAAGCACTGGCGCGCGCGCTCATGGTCCTGCAGTGACAGAGCCAGCCGCCCGGCGGCCAGCAGGTCAACGGCCTCGGCCCGCGCGTCGATCAGCAGCTGACGGGTGCGACGTGCGACAGCAGCGGTGTCATCCCGCGCGAACAGCCATTGGTAGAGCACGGCGCGCTCGGCAGCGTCGGGCTGGCGCACGCGCAGCAGCGCGTCCAGCGCGGGCCGGGCCTCGGCATAGCGCTGCGCGGTCAGCAGCGTGTGCAGCCGGGCGGTGTCGGTGGCCGCAAGCGCGGCGGTGTGCAGCGAGAGACAGACAGCGAGGCCAACGGCCAGTCGGCACCAGGACATGAGATCAACTCCATCGATGAGGGGCGCATGCTAGCCCTGCCGGCAGGCTTGCCTGCCGCGATGCAGCCGGGCCATCATGCGAGCCCGCAACACCCCGACCTCCAGCGCAACAAAGGCCCCTGTGACCCAGGACGCTCCTCACCCCCTCCCGCCCTCACAACGCCTGCGGCTGGAAGGCAGGAGTGGCAACTTTCCCTTCTACGACGGCCGGCCGGCGGCACTGTCCGCCGCCCAATGGCTGCTCGTCATGGCCGGCGTGGTGGTCGGCTTTGTGGCGCTGATCGCGCCCCTGCCCTGGCCGGCCGGCGTGGTCGGCACGCTGGCACCAGCGGTGCTGTTCGTCTCGCTGCCGCTGGCCGCGCTGGCCCGCGTTGCGCCGCACCACTGGCGGACCTTGTTCGGGCGAGTCGGCACGCGCGAACTGCGCCTGATGGTGGGCTTTGCGCTGCTTAACGTGGTCATCAGCATGAGCATCGGCAGCCTGGTGCGCAGCTTCAGCGACGTAACGAACAACGCCGCCGCCGGCCAATTGCTCACCATGGACACGACCGAGCGCCTCACCTTCTTTGCGAAGACCTTGCCGCAGCTGCTGGGTGAGGAATTGATGACGCTGCTGCCATTCCTGGCGCTGATGGCGCTGCTGACACAGCGCTTCGGGCTGGAGCGCCGGCAGGCCGTGCTGCTGGCGTGGGGCGCGTCGTCGCTGCTGTTCGGGCTCATCCACCTGCCCACCTACGGCTGGAACCTCGTGCAGTGCATCGTCATCATTGGCTCGGCGCGCCTGGTGCTCACGCTGCCCTGGCTGCTGACCAAGAACGTTTGGGTGTCCACCGGCGCCCACATCATCAACGACTGGCTGCTGTTCGGCCTGGGCCTGCTGGGCGCCCGCCTGGCGGCGTCGGCCTGAGCGCGCGTCAGCAAGGGCGCAAGAGCTTTTCGGCAGCGCCCGCTCAGTCGTCCGACGAGAAGCCCGAGGCCTTGACCACCGGGCCCCAGTAGTCGCGCTCGGCGGCCAGGCGGCGTGTGTAGTCGGCCGGCGCCAGGCTCAGCGGCTCGAAGCCCAGCTTGGCCAGCGCCTCCACTACGGCCGGCTCGCGCACCGCGGCGCGGGCGATGTCGGACAGCTTGTCCACCACGGCCTGCGGCGTCCGGGCGGGTGCGAACAGGCCGTAGGTCTCCACGCCCACGATGCCCTTGAAGCCCTGCTCCTCGAAGGTGGGCACATCGGGCGCGAAGCGAGAACGGGCCTTGTCCGTCACGCCCAGCAGGCGCACGCGGCCAGCGGCGAGGTGGGGCAGGAAGTCGCCAACGGAGAAGCAGCCCGACGCGATCTGGCCGCCCATCAGGTCCTGCATGCCGGGTGCGGCGCCACGGTAGGGCGCGTGCGTGAGCTTGAGCCCGGCCGCCTGCTCGAACTGGTTGCCCAGGAAGTGCGGCATGGCACCGGCCGCGGGCGACGCGTAGGCCGCCTTGTCGGGGTTGGCCTTGGCCCAGTCGGCGAACTGGGCCAGCGTCCTGACCGCGGCCGGCACCTGCGGCCCGACGCCGAAGCCGCAGGTGGACAGCGCCAGCGGCGCAACGGCGATCACGTCGTTGGCCGGGTGGTAGGCCAGCTTGCGATAGGCGTGCGGGTAGATGGTGAACATGGACGACGGGCTGACGAGCAGCACCTGCCCGTCGGGCGCAGCGTCCTTCAGTGCCGCAATGGCGATGCGGCCGCCGGCCCCTACGCGCTGCTCCACGAGCACGCTGTCGGCCAGCTTGCCGCGCGCGAAGTCGGCCAGGCGGCGCGCCGTGGCGTCCACCGAACCGCCGGCCGGGAAGCCGACGAGGATGCGCGGCGGCTGGCCCTGCGCACGGGCGGCCAGCGGCAGCGCCGCAAGTGAGGCAAGAACGTGGCGGCGGTCCATCATGGTGTCTGTCTCCTTGGTTTGTTCTGCGGTGTCGTGCTCTGGGCGGTAGCCACCCAGGCCAGGCGGTCGAGCGCCGCCTTCAATGCAGGCCCCTGCTCGCCAAGCCCGGCCAGCAGCGCGCGGTCATGTGCGGCCACGGCGGCTTCCAGCTTGGCCAGGCGCCGCTTGCCGGCGGCGGTGAGGTGCAGGCCCCAGGCGCGGGCGTCGTCGGGCGCGTCGCGCCGCTCGGCCCAGCCTTGCGCGGTGAGCCAGTCGGTCAGGCGCAGCGCGCCGCTGCGGTGCAGGCCCATGGCCTGGCCCAGCAGGCCCTGCCGCAGGCCGGGGTTGCGGGCGATGAGCACCAGCGCCGCGAAGCGCTGCGGGCTGACGTCCCAGGCCGCCGTGGCGCGATGAAAGTCCACGTACAGCGCGTTCTGCGCGCGGCGCAGCGCATAGCCCAGCAGGCCGTCCAGCAGCCCGTAGTCCACGCCGGGCACTGGCAGCATCAGCCCCTCGGGCGCGAGCGCTGCAGCACTGTCGGTCTTGCTCATGCCGTCAGGGTAGGTTTTGTTGCGCATGGCAACTATCTCGCTTACCCTGAACCCATGAACATCCTGATCGCGGGCGGCGGCATCGGCGGGCTGACGGCGGCGCTGACGCTGCATCAGCGCGGCCATGCCGTCACGGTGCTGGAGGCCGTGCGCGAGCCGAGGCCGCTGGGCGTGGGCATCAACCTGCTGCCGCACTCGGTGGGCGTGCTGGAGGGCCTGGGCCTGTTGCCGGCGCTGCGCGGCATGGCGGTGGAGACCTCGGCGCTGGTGTTCGCCAACCGGCATGGCCAGCCCATCCACCGCGATGCGCGCGGCGTCTACGGCGGCTACAGCCACCCGCAGTTCAGCGTCCACCGGGGCGAGCTGCAGATGCTGCTGTGGCGGGAGGCCTGCGCCCGGCTGACCGTGCTGAGCGGCCAGCGCGTGGTGGGCGTACGCGACGGCCACGTGGCCCTCATCGATACCGCCGACGGTCCCCGCGAACAGGCGGCCGACCTCATCGTCGGCGCCGACGGCATTCATTCCGCGCTGCGCAGACGGCTCGCGCCGGACGAGGGCGCGCCCTGCTGGCGCGGCGTGATGATGTGGCGCGGAACGACCTGGGCGCCGCCCTTCCTGGACGGCCGCACCATGGTCCAGGCCGGCCACAGCCGGGCCAAGTTCGTCGTCTACCCCATCAGCACGCCGCGTGCGGATGGGCTGCAGCTCATCAACTGGATTGCCGACCGCCGCGTGCGCGAATCCGCGCCGGGCCTCACTGCGCCCGACCGCGCCGACTGGAGCCGTGCCGGTCGGCTGGACGATCTGTTGCCCACCTTCGGCTCCTGGCGCTTCGACTGGCTGGACGTGCCGGGCCTCATCACCCGCGCCGAGCAGATGCTGGAGTGGCCCATGGTGGACCGCGACCCGCTGCCGTGCTGGCGCCTGGGGCCCTCAACGCTGCTGGGCGACGCGGCCCACCCGATGGTGCCCATCGGCTCCAACGGCGCGACGCAGGCCATCATGGACGCGCAGGCGCTGGCCGACGCGCTGGACCGGCATGCCGGGCTGGACGCGGCGCTGGCCGCCTACGAGGACAAACGCCGGCCGCTGTGCGCTCGCATTGTCGAGATGAACCGCCAGGAAGGGCTGGACGCCATCCTGGACCGCGTGGAGGCGCTAGCGCCCGAGGGCTTCGCGCAGCTGGCCGACGTCATCGACCCGGCCGAGGTGGCGGCCGAGGTCAACGCCTACAAGGCCGCCGCCGGGCACCAGGTGAAGCGGGCCTGATCAGGCCTTGCCCATCTCTGCCGCAATCAGCCGCACCGGCGCGCTGCCGTAGCTGAGGAATTTCTCGTGGAAGGCCTTGGGCTGGAAGCCCGGCCGGGCCTTCAGCTGCTCACGCAGCGCATGGATCTCGCTGAAGCCGCTGAAATAGCTCGTCAGCTGCACCGAGGTGAGCTGCACGCGGCGCCACTTTTCCCGGGCTTCGCGCTCGGTCTGGAAGGCCTGTCGGGTCAGCAGATCCAGCGCGTCAGCCTCGCTCATGCCCAGCACGTGCACGCTGTAGTCGAGGATGGTGTTGGTGACCGAGCGCAGATGCCACTTGCCCCACATCAGCGTCATCTCGGGCGACGCGCCGTAGCCGCTCTCCAGCATCATCAGCTCGCCGTAGACGGCCCAGCCCTCCACCATGGAGCCACTGCCAAACAAGGCCTTGACCTTGCTGGGTACCTGGTTGGCATAGACCAGTTGCGTGTAATGGCCCGGGATGGCTTCGTGGATGTTGAGGATCTGCAGGATCCAGTGGTTGTATTCGCGCAGCGTGCTCTCGGCCTGCTCGGGCGTCAGGTCATCCAGCGGCGTGACGTTGTAGTAGGTGCTGTCCTGCGGCCGGTAGGGCCCGGGCGCCTCGATGCTGGCGCCGGCAATGCCGCGCTGGTAGACCGGGGTCTCGCGCACCACCAGCGGCTTGGCGGGGTCCAGTGTCAGCAGGTCATGCTGGCGTATCCAGGCCTCCAGCTGCGGGATCTGTGCACGGATCTCGTCGACGAACTTCTCACGCGCTACGTGCCGCACGCTGAGCTTGTCGATGACGCGGCCGATCAGCGCGAAACGGTCGGCCGGCAGCGGCTCGCTGCCGATGACGGAGGGCCACAGCGCCGTGGCCTGCGTGTGCATGCTGGCCAGCACGAGCTCGCGGCGGGCCAGCGCGGCCACGTAAGTTTGGCGCGCCGTGCGGGCGGACTGGATGTCGTGCCGGAACTTGGGCTCGTACAGCGCCGTGCCGAGGCGGAAGCTGCGCTTGGCCACGGGCAGCAGCGTGTTCAGGTGTGCTTGGTAGCCCGCCACGGCGCGACGCGCCTTGTCGAGGTCGGGCTGCATCAGCGCCCCCAGGCCCACCTGCTGAGCGTGGGACTCCAGGTCCTCCAACACCGCAAGCACGCCCGGCGCCTGCTGCAGCGCCAGCTCGGTGTGCTCGCGCGTGACGCCAGCCAGGCTCTTGCGCGCCTCGGCGTAGAAGGCCGGCAGTTGCCGGATGCGCGCATGCAGCGCCTTGACGCGCTGCTGCACGGGGGCCCAGTCGGTGTTCAGCGTCAGGTCGATGGGCGCGGCGGGGTTGTGCTCGGACGGGTTCCAGGCCCATTCGCGCAAGGTGTCCAGCCGCCACAGGTCACTCTCGATCTTGGCGAGCAGCATCGCGCGGTCCATGCGCTGGGCGGTGGACAGGCTGGCCTCGGGCACCGCCTGGAAGCGCTGGCGCCAGCCGGCCAGGAAGCCGCGCATCGCGGCGCGCTGCGCTGCACCAGGCAGGCGGATGCGCCCGGCGAACTCGAAGCGGCCGGCCATGACGGCTGCGTCCGCATCCTGCTGCCACAGGGCTTCGAGGAAGGCCTCGGCCTGAGCATCGAAACCGGCAGTCTTGGCCCATGCCGGCAAAGCGGCGCTGGCCACACCCAGCGCGACGAACTCACGCCGCTTCACAGCGCGGCCTCCAGCGCATCGACGAACATCTGGGCCACATCGAAGCCGGTCTGGTCGGTGATCTCCTGGAAGCAGGTCGGGCTGGTCACGTTGATCTCGGTGACGTTCTCGCCGATGACGTCCAGGCCTACCAGCAGCAAGCCGCGCGCGGCCAGGATGGGGCCCAGGTACTCGGCAATCTCGCGGTCCCGCGCAGTCAGCGGCCGGGCCACGCCCTTGCCGCCGGCCGCCAGGTTGCCACGCACCTCGCCGCCCTGCGGGATGCGCGCCAGGCAGTGCGGCACCGGCTTGCCGCCGATGATGAGGATGCGCTTGTCGCCCTCGGCAATCGCCGGGATGAAGCGCTGCACCATCACCGTCTGCTCGCCGTCCTTGTTCAGCGTCTCAATGATGGCGCCGAGGTTCAGGCCGTCGTCCTTGACGCGGAAGATGCCCATGCCGCCCATGCCGTCCAGCGGCTTGAGGATGATGTCGCGGTGCTCGGCGTGGAAGGCGCGGATCTCAGCCGCGTCGCGCGTGATCAGCGTCGGCGCGATGAACTCCGGGAACTCCATGATCGCGAGCTTCTCCGGATGCTCGCGCAACGCGGCGGCCTTGTTGAACACACGCGCGCCCTCACGCTCGGCCTGGCTGAGCAGGTGGGTGGCGTAGAAAAACTCGGGGTCGAAGGGCGGATCCTTGCGCATCAGCACCGCATCGACGTCGGCCAGCGCCACGTCGGCCGTGGCGGTCACGGTGTACCAGTCGTCAGCATCCCCGGTCAGCGCAATTTCGACGGCAGCCCGCGCCGTCACGCGGCCGCCGCGCAGCCACACCAGCTGCTGCGGCTCGCAGGCCAGCAGCGTGTGGCCGCGTTTGGCGGCCTCGCGCATCATCGCGAAGGTGGAGTCCTTGTAGGTCTTGAAGGTGGCGAGCGGGTCGGCGACGAAGAGCAGCTTCATGATCGGCAGTGCAGGGAGTACATGGCGGTTCGGCCAGTGTTGCACAGGGCCCTCAGCCCTGCCCGACTAGGGCCGCCGCCACGCGGCCACCGCCGTGGCCACGCCACCGGCCACCACGCCCCAGAAGGCCGCGCCGATACCGAAGGCGCTAACGCCCGACAGGCACACCAGGAAGGTCAGGATGGCGGCATCGCGGTGGGCCTCGTCCTTCAGTGCCGTGCCCAGCGCCCCGGCGATGGTGCCCAGCAGGGCCAGGCCCGCGATGGCGACCACCAGCTCGCGCGGGAAGGCGCCCAGCAGCAGCGCCACGGCGCCGCCAGCCAAGCCCAGCAGCACGTAGAACAGGCCGGCGGCGATGGACGCCGTGTAGCGCCGCGCCGGATCCTCATGCGCCTCGCGGCCCATGCAGATGGCCGCCGTGATGGCCGCCAGGTTGAACGCATAGCCGCCAAAGGGCGCCAGCAGCGTGGTGGCGGCGCCGGTGACGGTGATGGAAGCCGACACCGGCGTCTGGTAGCCATTGGCCCGCTGGGCCGCCACGCCGGGCAGGTTCTGCGAGGCCATCGTGACGATGAACAGCGGCAGCGCGACGCCGATGGCGGCATGCCACGTGAACGTGGGCGAGGTCCACACCGGCAGCGCCCACAGCTGCGACGTGTCCAGACCCGCGAAGCTGAGCCGCCCCTCGCCCAGCGCGTATGCGACGCCCACCAGCAGCACGCCGGGCACCGCGTAGCGCGGCCACCAGCGCCGGCCCAGCAGGTAGGCGGCGGCCATCGCGAGTACGAGGCCGGGATCGGTCTTCACGCTAGCCACGGCATCCAGCCCGAAGCGCGCCAGTACGCCGGCCAGCAGCGCGGACGCGATGGCGACGGGGATGCGGTCCATCAGCTTCTCGAACCAGCCGCTGGCGCCGGCCGCCACGATGAGCAGGCCGCAGACGATGAAGGCACCGATGGCCTCGGGCATCGCCACGCTGGACGTGGACGCCAGCAGCGCCGCGCCGGGCGTGGACCAGGCGGTGAGCACCGGCTGGCGCGTCCACAGACTCAGGGCCAGGCTGGTCAGCCCCATGCCAAGGCCCAGTGCCCACAGCCACGAGGCCGTCTGCGCCGGCGTGGCGCCGAGCGCGACGGTGGCCTGGAAGATGATGGCGACGGAACTGGTGTAGCCCACCAGCACGGCGACGAAGCCGGCCACGACGGTGGCGGGAGAGAAGTCTTTCAGCAGCGGGCGCATGCGACCCAGCATAGCGGCGGGGTCAGCGCGAGCGCCGGCCGTGCCCCCACAGCAGCAGCGCGCCCAAGACCAGCACCGCCACGCCGACGACCGCGCCAGCCTTCACGTAGACGACGCTGGACCACAGCACATAGGCGCTGGTGCCGGCGAACAGCAGCGGCAGCCACGGGTACAGCGGCACGCGCACGGGGCGCGGCTGGTCGGGTTCGCGGCGGCGCAGCACGATGACGGCCAGCGCGCTCAGCGTCATGAAGAACCAGTACACCGGCGACAGGTAGTCCACCATCGTCGAGAAGCCGCCGCGCGTGAACGTGCCGAAGGCCACCAGCGCCAGCGCCACGCCGGCCGTGGCCAGCACGGCGCCGGTGGGCGTGCCACGGGCGTGGTTCCAGCGGGCGAGCTGCCATTCGGTGGCCAGGTCGCGCGCGGCGGCGTAGGTGGTGCGCGGGCCGGCGATCAGCAGCGCGTTCATCACCGACAGCGCGGTCAGCGTGACGACACCCACCATCAGCAGCTCCGCGCTGCGGCCGAAGGCGATGCGCATCAGGTCGGCCGCCGGCGCCTCGCTGGCGGCCAGGCCGCTCACACCCAGCACGCGCAGGTAGGCCCAGTTGGCCAGCAGGTACAGGCCCATCACCAGCGCCAGGCCCAGCAGCAGCGCGCGCTGGATGCCGCGCTGCGGGTCGCGCATCTCGGCGGACAGCGTGGCCGCGTCGCTCCAGCCGCCGTAGGCCAGGAACACGAACACCAGTGCCAACCCCCAGTCCGCACCCGGCACGGCCGGCGGCGGCGTGGCGGGCGCGTGGCCGGCCAACACCTGCGCGCCGGCGCCCAGGCCCAGCAGCACCAGGCCCAGCAGCACGGCGGCGCTCAGGCCCAGTTGCGTACCCAGGCCCACGCGAACACCCAGCAGGTTCAGCGCCGTGAGGCCCACGATGAGCCCTCCGGCCATCAGTGCGCTGGCATGTGGGCCCAGCCAGGGCGTCAGGTCCACCACCTGCGCGAGGTAGTCGCCGAAGACGAAGCCCAGCAGCGCCATCGACCCCGTGTGGATGACGGCGAAGCGCGACCACGCGAACAGGAAGCCCAGCCGGTGGCCATAGGCGCGGCGCAGGAAGTGATAGTCGCCGCCGGTGTCGGGGAAGGCCGCGGCCAGCTCGGCGAAGCACAGGCCGCCCACCAACGACAGCACGCCGCCCAGCGCCCAGGCCAGCAGCAGCTGCGTCGGATCGCCCAGCGCCTGCGCGGCCATGGGCGAGGTCTTGAAGATGCCGGCGCCGATGACCATGCCCACGCACAGCGCGCCGGCATGCCGCACATCGAGGCGGCATTCGGGCTGGGCGGGAGGCATGGTGGGCATGGTGGGCATGGTGGGCATGGGGCAAAGAGTGGCGCGGGCCTGCGATGCTAGGAGACCGTCGGGCTTTGGGCCTGGAACGCGCCCGAAGCCCGATAGCCTCCTAGATCGCTACTACGTCTGGCCCGGCCGCTGCGCGGGGCGCAGACAAGGGCGAGCGCCACGCAAGGGCACCAAGGCTGGCGCCAGCGCGCCAGCGCGCCAACGGGCAGCATCCCGGCTTCGCTGTTTTGCCCCGTCCCATGACCACCCTGATCGACAAGCTCAAGTGGCGCTACGCCACCAAGAAGATGAACCCCGCCCTGCCCCTGCCGCAGGACAAGCTGGATCGCATCCTGGAAGCCGTGCGCCTGACCGCCACCTCCAGCGGCCTGCAGCCCTATGAAGTGCTGATCGTCCAGGACCCGGCGCTGCGCGCCCGCATCCGCGAACACGCGTGGAAGCAGGCCCAGGTCACCGACGCGTCGCACCTGCTGGTGTTTGCCGCCTGGGACAACTACACGGCCGATCGCATCAACCAGATGTTCGACCTGACGAACGAGGTGCGCGGCTTCAAAAACGACGGCTGGGAGGCCTACCGCCAGCAGCTGCTGTCGGTCTACCCGCAGCGCAGTGCCGAAGAGAATTTCCAGCACGCCGCCCGTCAGGCCTACATCGGCCTGGGCACGGCGCTGATCGCCGCAGCCGAAGAGCAGGTCGACGCCACGCCGATGGAAGGCTTCGACCCCGCCCAGGTCGACGAGATCCTGGGCCTCAAGGCCCGCGGCCTGCGCTCCGTGCTGCTGCTGCCCCTGGGCTACCGCCAGGCCGACGGCGACTGGCTGGTGAACCTGAAAAAGGTGCGCCGCGCGAAGGACCAGTTCGTCTCGACGATCTGAGCGCCAGC
Organism: Pelomonas margarita; assembly: GCF_043555875.1. NCBI lineage: Bacteria > Pseudomonadati > Pseudomonadota > Betaproteobacteria > Burkholderiales > Sphaerotilaceae > Roseateles > Pelomonas margarita. The sequence continues at coordinate 54,154 of NZ_JBIGHW010000009.1, forward strand.
GCTGCATGAGCAACGGCCCCGAGGGGCCGTTTTTTTCGTCGGTTGCTTGCTGTCGACCCGAAGCCGCTCTCGGCTGCGGCGATTTCGCAGGGCACAGGCTCAGATCTCGACCTTGCTGCCCAACTCCACGATGCGGTTGGTCGGCAGGTGCAGGAAGTCCGCCGCCGCCGACGCGTTGCGGTGCATGCTGGCGAACAGCTTCTCGCGCCACAGCGACATGCCCGAGCCGATGGTGGGGATGATGATGTCGCGGCTCAGGAAGTAGCTGGTCTCCATCTCCTCCAGCTGCACGCCATGCGTCTTCAGCAGCGCCAGCGCCTCGGGCACGTCGGGCTCGTTCTTGAAGCCGAAGTGCAGCGACACCTGCCAGCACTTGTTGCCCAGCGACTCGACCTCGCAGCGCTTCTCGAAGCCGATGAAGGGCACCTCGTGGTGCTTCACCGTGACGAACACGTTCTGCTCGTGCAGCACCTTGTTGTGCTTGAGGTTGTGCAGCAGCGCGTTGGGCGTGCTGCCACGCTCGGCCGACAGGAACACCGCCGTGCCCGACACGCGCGTGGGCGGGTTGATGAACACGGCCTCCAGGAAGGCCGGTAGCTCGATGGCGTCCTGGCGCAGCTTGTCGGAAAGCAGGCGCCGACCCTGCTTCCAGGTCAGCATCAGCGTGAACACGCAGACGCCGATCAGCAGCGGGAACCAGCCGCCATGGCCCAGCTTGAGCAGGTTGGACGCGAGGAAGGTCACGTCGATGACGAAGAAGATGCCCGTGGCCGCCACACACAGCGCGAGTGGGTACTTCCAGCCGTAGCGGATGACGAAGAAGGTCATCACGGTGGTGATGGTCATGTCGATGGTGACCGCCACGCCGTAGGCCCCGGCCAGCTTGCTGGACGAGCCGAAGAACACCACGGCCACCACCACCAGCGCGAACAGGCTCCAGTTGATGAAGGGCACGTAGATCTGGCCGGTGTCGCGCACGCTGGTGTGCAGGATGCGCAGGCGCGGCATGATGCCCAGCTGGATGGCCTGCTTGGTGACCGAGAAGGCCGCCGTGATCAGCGCCTGCGAGGCCACCGTGGCAGCCGCCATGGCGAGCAGGAACAGCGGGATCTCGGCCCAGTCCGGCGCCAGCAGGTAGAACGGGTTCTTGATGGCCTCCGGGTTGTTCAGCAACATGGCGCCCTGGCCGAAGTAGTTGATGACCAGCGCGGGCATGACGATGCCGTACCAGGCGATGCGGATGGGCTTCTTGCCGAAGTGGCCCAGGTCGGCGTAGAGCGCCTCGCCGCCGGTGACCACCAGCACCACGGCGCCCAGGGCGACGAAGGCCACCCACCCGTACGCCACGCAGAAGTTCAGCGCGTAAGCGGGGTTGACGGCCGCGAGCACGCGCGGGTTGTCGAGGATGTAGGGCAGGCCCAGCGCCGCCAGCGTCAGGAACCAGGCCAGCATCACGGGCCCGAAGGCCTTGCCGATGCCGCCGGTGCCGAAGCGCTGCACCGCGAACAGCCCGGCCAGCACCAGCAGCGTGACGGGCAGCACGGCGTCGTGGTACTGCGGCGCGTAGACCTCGATGCCCTCGATGGCGCCCAGCACCGTCATGGCCGGCGTGATGACGGCGTCGCCGAAGAAGATGGCCGTACCGAACAGGCCCACCAGCATCAGCCCGCGGCGCAGCGGCGGCTTGTCGTTCACGGCGTTGGTGGCCAGCGCCAGCATGGCGATGAGGCCGCCCTCGCCGTTGTTGTCGGCGCGCAGGATGAGCAGCACGTACTTGAGCGAGACCACCACGGTCATCGTCCAGAACAGCAGGGAGAGCACGCCGAGGATGTTGTCCGGCGTGGTGGCCACATGGCCGCCGTGGAACACCTCCTTCAGCGCATAGAGCGGGCTGGTGCCGATGTCGCCGTAGACGACGCCCAGGGCACCAAGGGTGAGGCCCGCTGTTGCCGAGGGGCTGCGGGCCGCGTGGGAAGAACTCACGTCGCGAGGACCACCGGCTTGGGGTGGCGTTTGTTCGAAAGCCGCGATTCTGCGCCCGGTTTTGGTGTTTTGTGCAGCGCAGCAATCCCCGGGCCTCCACCCTTGACAACGAAAAACGGCGCCCGAAGGCGCCGCTGGCATGCCGTCCGCCGGGTGGCCCGGCGGCGGCAGATCACTTGAACACGTAGTCCACGGACACGTTGAACCGGCGGCCCAGCTGGGCGGTGGTGCCCGCATCCCAGTAGGTGAAGGCCGACGGGATGTTGGTGGCGCGGCGGTAGCTGTTGGTGACGTTCAGCAGGCTGGCCGAGATCACCAGGTCCTTGATGCCGCGGTAGGCGCCGCCAAAGTCCAGCGTGCCCTCACGGCCGACGAAGCAGCCGTTGTCCTGCTGCAGCAGCACGTTGGCGGCCGTCGTGGAGCTCAGGCAGCCGGCCGTCGTGGTGCGCCACAGGGCGTCCTGGTGGTTGTAGCGCGTCCAGGCGGACAGCTCCTCGCCCTTCCAGTTCACCTCCAGCGTCGCCTTGGTCTTGGGCAGGTCGGCCGTGGCCGTGCCGGCCAGGCGGTCGACGGTGCCGCCCGCGAGCACCAGCTGGTCAAAGCGCTGGGTGTAGGAGCCGCTGAGCTTGCCGCCAAACTTGCCCCAGTTGCCAGCCGGCAGGCGCACGTTGAGCTCGTAGTCCAGGCCCGCCGTCTTGGTGTACTGAAAGTTGCCGTACTGGCGCACCAGCGCCAGGATGGGCCCGCTGTTCTGCACGCCCGGCAGCCAGGTGGCGGGGTTGGGGTCGCGGATGACGCTGGCCGCGTACGCCACCGGGTCGGCGTTGAAGCGCTCCATCAGGTCCACACCGCGCTGGACGCGGATTTCCTGGTTGCGCCGGAAGTACCAGGCGTCCAGGCTGAGGTCGATCTCCTTGCTCGGCGAGATCAGCACGCCCAGCGTGAAGGACTTGGACTCCTCGGGCTTGAGGTTGCGGTTGGCGCTGACGACCGTCGGGATGCTGCCGGCGGCGTTGGTGGTGGTGCGGCCCAACACGTTGCAGTCGCGCAGCACCGGCGGATCGGCACGGCTGACGCCGTTGTTGCAGCGCAGGTTGTCGACGACCGCGTAGTCCTGGAAGTTGTGGAAGGACGCGAGGTAGGAGTCGCCGATCTGCGAGATCGACGGTGCCCGGAAACCGGTGGCGGCGGTGCCGCGCACGGCCAGCATGGACGGGATGGCCGCCCACTTGAAGCCGAGCTTGCCGGTGGTGGAGTTGCCGAAGTCGCTGTAGTGCTCGAAGCGCAGTGCAGCCTGCAGCTCCAGCTGCTTGAGCACCGGCAGACTCAGCTCGCTGAAGGCCGCGCTGGCCTTGCGCTTGCCGCTGGCGCCGTTGGCCACCAGGCCGATGTAGTCGCCGGCCAGGTAGTTGGCGTCCGGTATGGAGTTCAGCTCTTCCTGGCGGTACTCGGCGCCCAGCGCAATGGCGGCCCGGCCACCAGGCAGGTCGAACAGCTCGCGGCTGGCGCGCGCGTCGACGCTGGTGATCGTCGAGTCGCCGGTGTTGATGGCGTCGGAGCCGATGCTGGCGATGGCTTCCGGCGTGTTGACCTTGCCGAAACGGTAGGTGCCCGACGCGATGGAGGCGGTCAGCTTGGAGGAGCGCAGGCGGTTCTGCTGCACGCGCTCGTTCTCCTGCTTGCTGTGCATGACGGCGGCATCGACATCCCAGCCGGCGATGACGCCCTCCAGGCCGAGCAGGAAACGGCCCGACTGCAGCGTGGAGATGTCGTTGGCCGGCACGTCCTCGAAGCGGTGGATCAGCTGCACGGGCTGCGCATTGGCGGTGCCGTTGGTCGGGTTGTCCGGGTGGCCGACGGGCAGCACGATGGCGCTCTGGCGCAGGAACGTGCCGTCCAGCTTGGGCCAGGTCACGGCGGTCGGCGCGGTGGCGGTGCTGAAGATGCCGGTGGTCAGCGTACGCGGTGCGCCGCGCTCGGTGGTCTTGGTCTTGGAGACCATCACGTCCGCGTAGGCCGTCAGGTCGTTGCTCAGCGCGAAGGTGCCGCGCAGCATGCCGCTGACGCGCTCCTGGGCGGAGATGGCCTCGTCGGCGTTGTCCAGGTTGAAGCGGCACTGGCCGTCGCGCAGGCTGGGGCCGGTGGGGCCCAGGCCCACCGGGCGCAGCGGCACGCCCTTGCCGACGGTGAGCTCCGCCGGGCAGCCCGGCAGCGTGCCCAGGTAGTTGGCGCCGAACGGGCTGTTGTTGGCCACCGAGGCGCCGTTCACCGTCGAGCTGCCGGCGGTGCTCGTCGGCACACGGTAGTAGCTGCTGTACAGAGAGGCGACCGAATCCGGCGTGAAGCGGGTCAAGCCGTTGGTGGTGCCGGAGGCCGTCGCGTTGAGGTAACGGTCATAGGCCGCCTGGTCGCCGCGGTCCTTCAGCTCCGAGTGCATGACCGAGTCACGCTTGGCGACGTCAATGCCGCCGAAGACGTTGAATCGCTGCGTGTCGATGTTGCCGAAGCCGAAGGTCAGGCCGCCGGTCTTCTGCGCGCCCACGCCCTGGTCGTTGGCGCTGTAGCCCACATTGCCTTCCAGGCCCTGGAAGTCCTTGCGCAGCACGTAGTTGATGACGCCGGCCATCGCGTCGGAACCGTACAGCGCCGAGGCCCCATCCTTCAGGATGTCGATGCGGTCGATCGCGCCCTTGGGGATGGTGTTGGTGTTGATCAGCGAGCCGCGGCCGAAGTTGATGTCCACGGCACCGACCGGGGCGATGCGCCGACCGTTGATCAACACCAGCGTGCCCTGCGAGCCAAAGCCACGCAGCGAAATTGTGGACAGCCCGCCGACGAAGCCAGAGGCAGCACCGTCCTGGATGGAGCTGGCGTCCACTGCGCTGTTGGCGCGCAGCATCTCGTCGACGGTCGCATAGCCGGAGCTGCGGATCTCTTCGCGGGTGATGGACTGCACGACGGACGGCGTGGCGCGATCGATGCGCTTGATCAGCGAACCGGTGACCTCGACGCGTTCAATCTTGTTGACCGGCTCAGTGGCGGTCTGGGCCTGGGCCTGGGCGGCAAGCAGGGCAAAGGCAGCGGCAAACCAATGCGGTCGCATCGGACGGGTTCGTGGCATGGTGGAGCTCCGATAACAGCCGGTAGGCTGGAAAGACGAAGCTTCGACACTACTGGCGCTGCCCAGCGTCGCCAGCGCTCAAACACCAAATGCCGCGTTTACCCCAGGAAGTCAGACACAAAAAAGCCACATTTCACCGCCGCCTCGCAGCGCCCATGCCGCTGTTTCGTCAAGCCGCCTCGGCCTCGGCCTGCGGGTCGGTGGCCTCCAGCTCGTAGCTGGCTGCCAGCATGGCCAGGCGGGCGATGACGCCATACATGTAGAAGCGGTTGGGCGCGCTGGCGCCGGGCTTCTCGCCCAGGCGCGGCAGCACGGGCGAGTCGGCAAAGGCCAGCGGCACGTAGCTGGCGCCGGGGGCGTTGAGGTTCTCGTCGATGCCGCGATCGGCATGCACGCGGTAGAAGCCGCCCACCACGTAGCGGTCCATCATGTAGACCACCGGCTCGGCCACGGCCTGGTGCACGCGCTCGTGCGTGGGCACGCCCTCCTGCACGATGACCTCGGCGCCCAGGCTGTCGGGCAGGCCCTGGGCCAGGGCCTCGATGTCGCGGGCGTCGCGCACCGTCATGACGCTGCGGCCGTAGCTGCCCACGTCGCTCTTGACGATGACGAAGGGCTTCTCGTTGATGCCGTACTCCTTGTATTTGCGCCGCACCTTGGTGAGCTGCGCATCGGCAGCTGCCTGCAGCGCCTCCACGCCCTTCTTGCCGCGCAGGTCCACGCTCTGGAACATGGGCGTGATGAGCCACGGGTCCATGCCCAGCAGCTTGCCGAAGCGCTTGGCCACCTCCTCGTAGGCCTGGAAGTGGCGGCTCTTGCGCCGCACGCTCCAGCCGGCGTGCAGCGGCGGCAGCAGGTATTGCTCGTGCAGGCCCATCAGCTGCGGCGGCGTGCCCTGGGCCAGGTCGCTGTTGAGCAGGATGGTGCAGGGGTCGAAGCCCTTGATCATCAGCCGGCCGCGCTTGCGCACCACGGGCTCGATGACAAGGCTGCCGCCGCTGGCCAGCGGCAGCTCATCGGGCGCGGTCTGCGCCGGGTCCAGCGCGCCCAGGCGCACGTTCAGGCCGGCCTGCGTGAAGATGCGCACCAGCGTGGCGAGGTGGTCCAGGTAGAAGCTGCAGCGCGCGCCGGGCTCGGGGATGAGCAGCAGATTGCGCGCCTCGGGGCAGATCTTCTCGATGGCCGCCATGGCCGCCTGCACGGCTTGCGGCAGCATCTGCGGCGTCAGGTGGTTGAAGCCGCCAGGGAAGAGGTTGGTGTCCACCGGCGCCAGCTTGAAGCCGGCGTTGCGCAGGTCTACCGACGCATAGAACGTGGGCGTGTGCTCCATCCATTCCAGCCGGAACCAGCGCTCGGTGGCCGGCATGGACTCCAGGACGCGGGCCTCCAGCTCGTTGATGGGGCCGTTCAGGGCGGTGATCAGATGGGGAACCATGGCGGAATGATCTCAGATGCGCAGGCGGCCCCATCTGGAGGCGCCGCCGCAAATCACAAGACGCCTTCAGCGCACAGCGTGCGGCCGCGGCCGGCGTGCTTGGCGCGGTAGAGGTGGTCGTCGGCGCGCTGGATGGCGGCGGCCAGCGTCTCGCCCGGCAGCACGCGCACGGCGCCGCCGCTGAAATCGACCGGGAACCCCAGGCTGGCCTCGCAGCGGCGCTGCAGGGCCTGGTGCAGCCGGGCGTCGAGCCGCCCGAAGGCCTCGGGCTCGCAATGCCGCAGCAGCAGGCAGAACTCCTCGCCGCCGTAGCGGCCCACGAGGTCGCGCGCGCGCAGTTCGCCGCGCAGCACCTCGCCGGTCAGGCGCAGCACCTCGTCACCCACCGGGTGGCCGCGCTCGTCGTTGACGCGCTTGAAATGGTCCAGGTCCAGCATCAGCAGCACCGCGTCCTCGTCGGCATGCCCCAGCGCGCGGCCGGCGCGCTGCATCCACTCGCGGCGATTGAGCAGGCCGGTCAGCGTGTCCAGCGAGGCCAGCTTCACGAGCGCCTGCTCCGCCTCGTCGCGGTGCGCCAGCAGAAAGCCCATGGTGCCCAGCACCAGCGTGGCATTCAGCACCATCAGCGACGCGATGTTCAGCGGGTGCGGCGCCACGAAGCGCGGGTACACCTCAGGCCAGAACAGCACCAGCAATGCCCGGCCAAGCGTCAGCAGGCCATTGGCCACGCCGGCCATGCCGCACAGCCAGCGCCAGCGCACGCGGCGCGCCCCCTGCAGCAGCAGCACGCTGCCCCACAGGATCTGCAGGCCGATGACGATGTTGGTCACGCCTGTAGCCAGCCCCTGTTGGGCGTAGATGAACGCATGGACCGCCCCCAGCGCCAACGGCGGCCCGAGCAGCCACAGCCGCAGCACTGGGCTGCCCAGGAAGCGGCTCACCGCCAGCACCATGGCCGAGGCCGAGGCGCTGAGCGCCATGACACCGAGCGTGGACAGCACGCCGGGCGCCACCCGGGCCGAGGCGATCAGCAAGCCGAACCCCAGCGCCTGCCCCAGCAGCATGAACTGCCAGGCCTGCAAGCCACTGCGCACGCGCATGCCCACGCAGACCACCAGCGCCATGCTCATCAGCAGTGCATTGACCAGCACGGCCACCAACAGGGTGATGACATCCATGCGGCCCAGCATACCGGCGGCTCGGGCGCGCCCATAAAAAAGCCGCCCGTGGAGGGCGGCTTGCTCGAGAGCGGGAGGCCGGCGCGAAGCCGGCCGCCACATCACTTGTGGTACGCGGTCTCGCCGTGCGACGAGATGTCCAGGCCTTCGCGCTCTTCCTCTTCGGTCACACGCAGGCCGATGGTCAGGTCCACCAGCTTGAAGGCGACGACGGAGACGACGCCCGACCACACCAGGGTCAGCAGCACAGCCTTGGTCTGCGTCCAGACCTGGGCAGCGATGGAATAGGCATCCGGCGCGATCATCGCGACGGTGACCCAGTCGCCGACGGCGCTGGGGCCGCCCAGGTTGGGGCTGTTGAACACGCCGGTCAGGATGGCACCGACGATGCCGCCCACGCCGTGGACGCCGAACACGTCCAGCGAGTCATCCGCGCCCAGCAGCTTCTTCAGGCCGGACACACCCCACAGGCAGGCGAAGCCCGCGACCACGCCGATGACCAGCGCACCGCCGATGCCGACGTTGCCGGCGGCAGGCGTGATGGCCACGAGGCCGGCAACAGCACCCGACGCGGCGCCCAGCATGGAGGCCTTGCCCTTGAGCAGCGCCTCACCCACGCACCAGGCCAGCACGGCAGCGGCCGTGGCGGCGAAGGTGTTGATGAAGGCCAGCGCGGCGAAGCCGTTGGCTTCCAGCGCGGAGCCGGCGTTGAAGCCGAACCAGCCCACCCACAGCAGCGAAGCGCCCACCATGGTCAGCGTCAGGCTGTGCGGCGTGAACGCCTCACGGCCGTAGCCCACGCGCTTGCCCACCATGTAGGCCCCCACCAGGCCCGCCACAGCGGCGTTGATGTGCACCACGGTGCCGCCGGCGAAGTCCAGCGCGCCCCACTGCCAGATCAGGCCCGCCTTGGCGGTCATCTCTTCAGCGACAGCGGCCGAGCTGTAGGCATCCGGGCCCATCCAGTACCAGACCATGTGCGCGATGGGCAGGTAGCTGAACGTGAACCACAGCACCAGGAAGGCCAGCACGGCGGCGAACTTGATGCGCTCGGCGAAGGCGCCAATGATCAGGCAGGCGGTGATGCCGGCGAAGGTCGCCTGGAAGGCCGCAAACACGATCTCGGGAATCACCACACCCTTGGAGAAGGTGGCGGCGTTCGCGAAGGTGCCCGCAGCGTTGTCCCAGATGCCCTTCATGAACAGGCGATCCGTGCCACCGATGAACTTGTTGCCCTCGGTGAACGCGAAGCTGTAGCCGTACAGGAACCAAAGCACGACGATCAGCGAGAAGCCGACCATCACCTGCATCAGCACCGACAGCATGTTCTTGCTGCGCACCAGGCCGCCGTAGAACAGGGCCAGGCCCGGCACGGTCATCAGGATGACGAGCAGCGTCGAGACCATCATCCAGGCGGTGTCGCCCTTGTTGGGCACCGGGGCGGGCGCGGCGGCGGCGGACGCCGCTTCCGCAGCGACCGCAGGTGCAGCCGGCGCAGCAGCGGAGGCCGCATCAGCGGCAGGAGCGGCCGAAGCGGCCACGGCAGCAGGCGCCGAAGCGGCGTCCTGGGCCCAGGCGGCCGGCGCGAGCAGGCCGGCGGCAAGCGCGAGGCCGGCGAGGAGTGTCTTCATGTGAGGTTTCTCCAGACGTTGTGAGTGACGGCGCCTCAGAGCGCGTCGTTGCCGGTCTCGCCGGTGCGGATGCGGACGACCTGGTCCAGCGGCGACACGAAAATCTTGCCGTCGCCGATCTTGCCGGTGCGGGCAGCGGACTCGATGGCCTCGATGACGCGCTCGACGACGTCCTCGTTGACGGCCGCTTCGATCTTGACCTTGGGCAGGAAGTCGACGACGTACTCGGCGCCGCGGTACAGCTCGGTGTGGCCTTTCTGGCGGCCGAAGCCCTTGACCTCGGTGACCGTCAGCCCCTGCACGCCGATGGCGCTCAGGGCCTCACGCACCTCGTCGAGCTTGAACGGCTTGATGACGGCAGTGATCAGTTTCATGGGGTTCTCCAGCGCGGGAAATCAGAAGGCGTACTTCAGGCCGACGACGACCGAGGTCTTGCCCAGGAACTTGTCCTTGACGGTGTAGAAGCCCTTGTCCGCGTCGGTGCCGACGACGGCGACGCTGGGCGTCAGGGCGCCGAAGGACTTGGACAGCGTCAGCGAGTAGTCCGTGTAGGTGGCGGCGCCGCCCAGCGGGCCCTTGATCTTCTGGTGGCCGACGTGCGGGGCCAGCATCCAGCCGTCCGTCACTTCAAAGCTGGCCGACACGTCCAGGTAGCCGCTGCCCTTGCTGTCGGCGTTGCCGAAGGTGTCGGTCAGCGCGTGCGAGTACTTCACCGTGACCGGGCCGTAGCTCAGCGCGCCGTACAACTCGAAGGTGTTGGCGCTGGGGTTCAGCTTGTTGCTGGGGTAGTAGTACTGCAGGCCGCCGACGTCCAGCGTCAGGCCCGGGGCGACCTCGCCCTTCCAGCCGCCGTAGACGTCGATCTCGACGTCGGACTTGCCGCCGAAGTCCTTGATCCACTTGATCGTCGAGCCCCAGGCGCCGATGTAGAAGCCGGCCGGTGCCGCGTAGTCCAGGCCGCCCTGCAGCGCCGGCTTCACGCGGGTCTGCGAGATGCCGCGATAGCGGTAATCGCTGACGACGCTGGCATTGAAGGTCAGCGGCGAGGCCTCCTGAGCAAAGGCCGGCAGCGCCGTAGACAGTGCCAGGGCGATCAGCGACGGAGAAAACTTCATGGCGGGGCTCCTAGTTCAAGTTGGTCAAGGTAGGGGGGTACTCCGACCCCTGATTGCAGCTTCCGTGCCAAGCGTCACACCATGGGTGAAGCCGCACAAATCTGGGCGCCGGACGCACACAAGTCAGGCACACGCACCATGGAGGCGCCAAGACACTCAATTTCGCACCTTGTCGGTGCCTTGTGTGCAAAAAGCACACGGTCGGCGATACGGACAGGCCCGCAAGCCCCGGCTAGACTGGCCCGCAGCCAAATCGCGCCGCCCAGCACCATCCATCCAAGCTATCGATGAGCCTGGCCACCGTCCACTCCCGCACCCTCGACGGCCTGGCGGCTGCGCCGGTCACCGTGGAGGTGCATCTGGCCAACGGCCTGCCGTCCTTCACGGTCGTGGGCCTGGCGGACACCGAGGTCAAGGAGGCCCGCGAGCGCGTGCGCGCCGCGCTGGCCAACAGCGGGCTGGGCTTCCCGGGCAATAAAAGGATCACGGTCAATCTCGCACCGGCCGACCTGCCCAAGGAAGGCGGCCGCTTCGACCTGCCCATGGCCCTGGGCCTGCTGGCGGCCAACGGCCAGATCGACCCGGCCCGGCTGGCCGGGCTGGAGTGCGCGGGCGAGCTGTCGCTGGCGGGCGAGCTGCGCCCGGTGCGCGGCGCACTGGCGATGGCCCTGGCGCTGCGCCAGGCCGGTGCGGGGCGCGAACTGCTGCTGCCCGAGGCCAGCGCCGCCGAGGCCGCGCTCGTCGATGGCCTGGTGGTGCGCCGCGCCAGCCACCTGCTGGACGTCGTGGCCGCGCTGCAGCCCGAGGGCGAGGCCCTGCCCCGCGCGGCGGCGCTGCCGCGCGAGGCACAGGCCGGCCTGCCCGACCTGGCCGACATCAAGGGCCAGGCCGCGCCGAAGCGCGCGCTGGAGATCGCCGCAGCCGGCGGGCATTCGCTGTTGATGGTCGGACCGCCCGGCACCGGCAAGTCCATGCTGGCCCAGCGCCTGGCCGGCCTGCTGCCGGCGCTGGACGACGAAGCCGCGCTGGAATCCGCCGCCGTGCTGAGCCTGGCCGGCCACTTCGACATCAGCCGCTGGGGCCAGCGGCCGGTGCGCAGCCCGCACCACTCCGCCTCCAGCGTCGCGCTGGTGGGCGGCGGCTCACCGCCCCGGCCCGGCGAGATCTCGCTGGCGCAGCACGGCGTGCTCTTTCTGGACGAGCTGCCCGAGTTCCCGCGAGCCGCGCTGGAGGCGCTGCGCGAGCCGCTGGAGACCGGCCGCATCCTGATCTCGCGCGCCGCGCGGCAGGCGGAGTTCCCGGCGCGCTTCCAACTCGTCGCAGCGATGAACCCCTGCCCCTGCGGCCACCTCGGCAACCCGCTGCGCGCCTGCCGCTGCTCGCCCGACCAGGTGGCGCGTTACCAGGGCAGGCTCAGTGGGCCCTTCCTGGACCGCATCGACCTGCTCGTCGAGGTGCCCGTGATCCCGCCACGCGAGCTGCAGGACCTGGCCCCCGGCGAACCCAGCGCCGCCGTGGCCCGGCGCGTGGCGGCCGCGCGCGAGCGGGCGACGGCGCGCCAGGGCACGGCCAACGCCCAGCTGCAGGCGCAGGGCCTGGGCACCCACGCCGTGCTGGAGCCCGCCGCCAAGGCGCTGCTGGAGCGCTCGGCGGAGAAGCTGGGCTGGTCGGCCCGCAGCTTCCACCGCGTGCTGCGCGTGGCACGCACCGTGGCCGACCTGGCGGGCGCCGAGCTCATCGGCACGGCCCATGTGGCCGAAGCCATCCAGCTGCGCCGCGCGCTGCCCGGCGCCGCTTAGACGCGACTGAAGCCGTTTTCGCTCAGCCGCACCTCTTCACCCACGCGCAGGCCCGGGTCGGCGCGGCGCTCGAAGCGGCGCGTGCGGCCGTCGCGCTCTTCCACCTGCACCACCCAGACCGTGAAGCTTTTCTGGTTCTTCTCGATCTCGTTGCCGGCATAGCCGCCGCCCACGGCGCCGGCCACGGTGGCCAGCTTCTTGCCGTTGCCGCCGCCCACCATGTTGCCCAGCAGGCCGCCGACGACGGCGCCGCCCACGGCACCCACGCCGCTGGCCTCGCCGCGGCGGGTTTCGGTGTGCACGGCGGTCACGCGGGCGCAGCCCTGGCACAGCGCCGCGGCCACGGGCTTGGCGGCGACGGGCGCGGTGCGCGCCGGCTCGCGCGAGGCGTCTTCCCGGCTGTGTTCACGCGGCAGATCAGCCGCCGCCTGCCGCTGCGGGCCGGTGGCGGCGGGGGCGTCGGCCAGTTGGGCCGGCGGCGGGCTGTCGACGCCTTGCGAGCGGCCCACCGCGTAGGCGCCGCCGAGCAGCGCCATCACGACGGCAACGCCGGCAACGATCTGGGGGGCCTTGATGGGGGCAGTGGACATGCGGAACTCCAACGGTTCTTGAGATGCCGTCAGCATGCCCAGCGCCGCCGGGCGCCCCTGTAGGACAGCGCCCTGGCCCGCCGGCCGCAAGGTAAGCAGATGCTTCGGGAGCGGGATCAGCCCAGCAGCGGCGCCAGCGCACGGCGCGCGTCGGCCTCGCTCAGGCCGCAGCGCGCGGCCCAGTCGGCCAGCTGGTCGTCGCCGATGCGGCCAACGTTGAAGTAGGCCGCATCCGGGTGCGCCAGGTAGAAGCCGCTGACGCTGGCGGCTGGCGTCATGGCCATGCTGTCGGTCAGGCCCATGCCGATCTCGTCCGGCGCCAGCACCTTGAACAGGTCGGCCTTGGCGAGGTGGTCCGGGCAGGCCGGGTAGCCCGGCGCCGGGCGGATGCCGCTGTACTGCTCGGCGATCAGCGCCTCGTTGCTCAGCGCCTCGCCCGGCGCATAGCCCCAGAACTCGCGGCGCACGCGCTCGTGCAGCCACTCAGCCGCAGCTTCGGCGAGGCGGTCGGCCAGCGCCTTCAGCATGATGGACGAGTAGTCGTCATGTGCGGCCAGGAACTGCGCTTCCTTCTTGTCCACGCCCAGGCCGGCCGTCACGGCGAACAAGCCGATGTGGTCGCCCTGCTCAGCCACGAAGTCGGACAGGCAGCGGTTGGGGCGCTTCTGGCCATCGACGACCGGACGCTCGGACTGCATGCGCAGGCCGCGCCAGGTCATGGGCGGTTCGCTGTGGATGGCGATGTCGTCGCCCTCACGGGCCGCCGGGTAGAGGCCGAACACCGCGTGCGCCTGCAGCCAGCGGCCGTCGATGATCTTTTTCAACATGGCCTGCGCATCGGCCAACACCTTGCGCGCCTCGGTGCCGACGATCTCGTCGTCCAGGATGGCCGGGTAGGGGCCGGCCAGGTCCCAGGTCTGGAAGAACGGGCCCCAGTCGATGTACTTGGCCAGCTCGGCCAGGTCCAGATTCTTCAGCACGCGACGCCCGGTGAACTTCGGGGCGGGCGGCACGCGGCTCAAGTCCAGCGGCGCGGCGTTGGCGCGGGCGGCGGCCAGTGTGACCAGCGGCGTCTGCTTCTTGCCGGCGTGCAGGGCGCGGGTCTTCTCGATGTCGGCCTTCAGCTCGGCGATGTAGGCGGACGCGCGCTCGTCGGACAGCAGCTCCGAGCACACGCCCACGGCGCGCGACGCGTCGGGCACATAGACCACCGGGCCGTCGTAGTGCGGCGAGATCTTGACGGCGGTGTGCACGCGGCTGGTGGTGGCGCCGCCGATCAGCAGCGGCATGTGGCGCGACCGGAAGTAGTCGTCGCGCTGCATCTCGGCGGCGACGTGCTGCATCTCTTCGAGGCTGGGCGTGATGAGGCCGGACAGGCCGATGATGTCGGCGCCCTCTTCCTTCGCTTTGCGCAGGATGTCCTGGGCCGGCACCATGACGCCCATGTTCACGACCTCGTAGTTGTTGCACTGCAGGACCACCGTGACGATGTTCTTGCCGATGTCGTGCACATCGCCCTTGACGGTGGCGATGACGATCTTGCCCTTGGGTTTCACGTCGCCACCGGCCGCTTCCAGCTGGCGCTTTTCTTCTTCGATGTAGGGCACGAGGTGGGCAACGGCGCCCTTCATCACGCGGGCGCTCTTCACCACCTGAGGCAGGAACATCTTGCCCTGGCCGAACAGGTCGCCCACCACGTTCATGCCGGCCATCAGCGGGCCCTCGATGACGTGCAGCGGCCGGCCGCCGCTGGCGCTGATGGCCTGCCAGGCCTCCTCGGTGTCGGCCACGATGAAGTCGGTGATGCCATGCACCAGCGCATGGCTCAGCCGCGCGTTGACGTCACCGGCGCGCCAGGCCAGGCGGGCCGAGTCGTCCTTGCCGGCGCTCTTGGCGCGGTCGGCGATCTCGATCAGGCGCTCGCCCGCATCGGGCCGGCGGTTCAGCACCACGTCTTCAACGCGCTCGCGCAGCTCGGCGTCCAGGTCGTCATAGACGCCCACCATGCCAGCGTTGACGATGCCCATGTCCATGCCCGCCTGGATGGCGTGGTACAGGAACACCGTGTGGATGGCCTCGCGCACCGGCTCGTTGCCGCGGAAGCTGAACGACACGTTGGACACGCCGCCCGACACCTTCGCCCCGGGCAGGTTCTGCTTGATCCAGCGCGTAGCCTCGATGAAGTCCACCGCGTAGTTGTCGTGCTCCTCGATGCCCGTCGCGATCGCGAAGATGTTGGGGTCGAAGATGATGTCCTCGGGCGGGAAGTCCACCTCGTCGACGAGGACGCGGTAGGCCCGCGCGCAGATCTCGGTCTTGCGGGCGAAGGTGTCGGCCTGGCCCTGCTCGTCGAACGCCATGACGACGGCCGCCGCGCCGTAGCGCTTCACCAGCCGCGCCTGGCGCCGGAACTCGTCCTCGCCTTCCTTCAGCGAGATGGAGTTGACGATGCCCTTGCCCTGGATGCACTTCAGGCCCGCCTCAATGACGCTCCACTTGGACGAGTCCACCATCACCGGCACGCGGGCGATCTCGGGCTCGCTGGCCATCAGGTTCAGGAAGCGCACCATGGCGGCCTGGCTGTCCAGCATGGCCTCGTCCATGTTCACGTCGATGACCTGGGCGCCGTTCTCCACCTGCTGGCGGGCCACGGCCAGCGCCTCCTCGAACTGGCCGGCCAGGATCATTCGGGCGAAGGCCTTGGAACCGGTGACGTTGGTGCGCTCGCCGATATTGACGAACAGCGAGCCCTCGCCAATGGCGACAGGCTCCAGGCCGGAGAGCTTCAGGGGGGGCGGCGAAATGGTCATCGAGGCGGCTCGGGCTGAGGGTCGATGAGCGCCGTTCGTCGATATCCGAGCCTGGCAGGCCGAACACCCGTCGCAGCGCTCCTCGGAGAGCCGGGAATTCTACGCAGCGAGGCCTTCGCCAGGGCTCAAGAGCGGGTCGCAGCCCCCGAAGGCCCCGCAGAATCCGCGGCGCCATGGCCGCCGACCTCATTCCCCTGCCCGCCCACACGCTGCGCCTGGGCATGACGCTGCCCTACGACCTGTTCGACGCTGGCGGCAAGCTGCTGTTCGCACGCGGCCAAGTGCTGCGCGACTCGCCGTTGGTGCGCAGCCTCATGGCCGGCGGCGCCTGGGTCAACACGGCAGACACCGTGGAATACCAGCGCGCGCTGGCCCACCGGCTGGACACGCTGGTGATGCAGGACGTGCCAATCGCCGACATCGCCAAGGCCGACGCCAGCTTCCGCCTGGAGCCGCCGTCCGCCCCTCGGCCGGAGCCAGGCGCGCGGGAGGCCTGGTCGGACCTGCTGCTGCACACCCACCACCTGCTGCGCGATGGCGAGCACAACGACTTCCCCGCCCGCGTGGCCCTGCTGCGCGACGCCGCGCTGAAGCGCCTGCACGCCCAGCCCGACGCCACGCTGATGCTGCTGGTGTTCGAGACCAGCCAGGCCTTCGAGGACTACAGCGCCCGCCACGCGCTGCTGACGCTGGCGCTGTGCGAACTCGTCGCCCAGCAGCTGCAACTGCCCGCGCCGCTGCGCGAGACGCTGCACAACGCCGCGCTGACGATGAACCTCGGTGCCAGCACCGCGCATGACCGCCTAGCCAGCCAGACCGACCGCGCCACGCCCACCCAGCGCCACGCGCTCAGCGCCCACGGCGAGCGCGCCGCGCAGCGGCTGGCCCAGGCCGGTGTGACCGACGAGGTCTGGCTGACCGCTGTGCGCCTGCACCACGACGCCGGCCCCGGCCCGCTGGCCGCCCGCAGCGACGGCGAGAAGCTCGCGCGGCTGCTGCGCCGCATCGACCTGTTCGGCGCCCGTCTGTCCCCGCGCCGCAGCCGCACGGCCATGAGCGGCGCCTCGGCGGCCCGCGCCGTGTTCCTGGACGAACTGGGCCAGCCTGACGAGGCCGGCGCCGCCCTCATCAAGGCCGTAGGCCTGTACCCGCCCGGCACCATCGTGCGGCTGGCCAACGGCGAGGTGGGCATGGTGTTCAAGCGCGGCTACAGCGCCAACGAGCCGCTGGTGGCGGTGCTGATCGGCAAGAGCGGCAGCCCACTGTCCACCCCCGTGCCGCGCGACACCCGACTGGCCACGCAGGCCATTGCCGCCAGCCTCGCGCCGGTGGAGCTGAAGCTGCGGGTCAACCTGGACGCATTGCTGAAGCTGTAGCCCCTCGCCCAGCCGCCCGGCGCTCAGCCCCATCCGTCAGTGGGCTTGCGTTCACACGGCCAGGAAGATATTCTGTGTATACACAATATGCACAGCAGCCTCCTCATCTCCCAGGTCGACGCGCGGCCGATGTATCTGCAGATCACTGAGCAGATCCGCCAGCGCGTGGCCGCCGGAGACTGGCCGCCGGGCAAGGAGCTGCCGTCCATCCGTGCGCTGGCGGCTGACCTGAAGGTCAGCGTCATCACGGTGAAGCGGGCCTACCTGGACCTGGAGGCCGAGGGCGTCATCGTGACCCGCCACGGCAAGGGCTCCTTCGTCGCCGACGCCCAGGGTCTGGCCGTGGACATGCGGCTGGCGCAGCTGGACGAGCACCTGTGCGCGGCCGCTGAGATCGCCCGTTCGCTGGCCCTGCCCGAGCAGGACCTGCTAGACCGACTGCGCCATGCGCTGACCACCCAGGAGCCCGCGGCATGAGCGCGTCCCCCGTTTTCGAGATGACCGGCGTGAGCAAGGCCTTCCCCTTCTTCACGCTGAACGACGTGTCGCTGCGCCTGGCGCCCGGTCAGATCATGGGCCTCGTCGGCCCCAACGGCGCCGGCAAGAGCACCACCATCCGGCTACTGATGGGGCTGCTGACGGCCGACGCTGGCGAGGTGCGGCTGCTGGGCCAAGCCATGCCACGCGAGCAGGCCGCTGCCAAGGCCGACGTGGGCTTCGTCAGCGACGACATGCGGCTGTTCCCGCACGCCACGCTGGCCTGGCACATGGACTTCACCGCAGCCATCTACCCGGGTTGGGACGCGGCCTACGCCGCGCGGCTGCTCAAGCGCTTCGGCCTGCGCGCCGAGCAGCCGGTCAAGGGCCTGTCCACAGGTGAGCATGGCAAGGCGCTGCTGCTGCTGGCGCTGGCACGCCGTCCGCGCCTGCTGGTACTGGATGAGCCCACGTCGGGCATGGACCCCGTCGCCCGCCACGAGCTGCTGACCGAGTTCATGGACGTACTGCGCGACGAGGATCGCGCCATCCTGTTCTCCTCCCACAACACGCTGGACGTGGAGCGCATCTCCGACCGCCTCGCCTTCATCGACCGCGGCCACGTGGTGGCGGCCAGCGACACGGCGGACTTCCTCGAACGCTGGCGCCGCGTGCAGCTGCGCCTGCCGCCCGGGCAGGCCCTGGCGGCGCTGCCCGAGGTGGTCCACTGCGAGCGCGACGGCGGCCTCGCCACGCTGACCGTGAACGGCTTCAGCGAGGCCTGGCTGGCCCGGCTGAACGCCCCGGCACAGGCTGTGCAGCGCATGAGCCTGGAGGAGATCTTCGTCGCCACCGTCATGCACAGCCGCAACGTCCAGGAAGGCCTCACCGCATGAACGCCCTCACCACCCGGCTGCTCGCCAAGGAGCTCCACCAGCACGGCGCGCTGATGACCGCCGCCACCGCCGCGGGTCTGGCCGCGCTGCCGCTGGCGCTCACCGGCGGCGCGGGCTTTCACGTGGCCTTCGTCGTGTGGCTCACGGCGGTCATCGCGCTGGGCGTGATGCTGGCTATGTTCGGCGTCAGCAACGAGCGCAAGGAGCGCGCGCGCCTGTTCGTGCTCAGCCTGCCGCTGTCGCCGCTCGACTACGTGCGCATCAAGCTGTTGGGGCTGGTGGCCTGCTTTGTGCTGCCCTGGGTCGTGTTGAGCGCGGGCGCCGTGGCGCTGGTGGTGGCGCTGCCGGGCCTCGCCGACGGCCTGCTGCCCTACACCGTGCTGCTGTGCGCCTACCTGCTGCTGAACTACGCGCTGGTGCTGAGCGCGGCGCTGCACATCGCCTCGGAGGCCGGCATGGGCGGCGTGATCATCCTGACCAACATGTCGGTGTCGCTGTTCCTAGCCGGCGTCGGCCGCCTGCCCGGCATCGGCGAGCACATGGGCGCCGCCGCGCCCGTGTGGACGGCCACGTTCTGGCTGCTGCTGGCCGCCGAGCTGGCCGCCACCCTGCTGGCCCTGTGCCTGCCGCTGTTCTTCGCCGCGCGACGGCGAGACGCCCTCTAGGAGGAAATCCATGTCCACCCACCCCAACGCCGAGCGGCTCCATGCCCTCGACGCCGTGCGGAGCTTTGCCCTGTTGCTGGGCGTGGCCTTCCACGCCGCGCTGTCCTTCATCCCCGGCCTGCCCCCCGGCCTGTGGGCGATGACGGATCACTCGCCCAGCGCCTTCCTCGGCGATGCGAGCTTCGTCGCGCACAGCTTCCGCATGACGCTGTTCTTTTTCATCGCCGGTTTCTTCGGCCGCCTGCTGCGCCAGCGGTTGGGCACGCGCGGCTTCTGGGTCAACCGCGGCCAGCGCATCGCGCTGCCGCTGATCGTTGGCTGGCTGCTGCTGTTCCCGGCCATCGCGCTCGTGTGGCACGTGGGCCTGCAGAAGGTCTTCCACGGTGTGCCGCCAGCCCTGCCCGAGCTGCCCCAGGCACCCGGCGCGTTCCCGCTGACGCACCTGTGGTTCCTCTACCAGCTGCTGTGGCTGTACGCCGGCGCGCTGCTGGCTCGCGGCGTGCTCGTGCGGCTGGACCGGGGCCAGGTCTTGCGCGGGCTGCTGGACCGCGCCGTCACCGGCGCACTGCGCGGGCCGGCCGCCACGCTGCTGCTGGGCCTGCCGCTGGCGGGCGTGCTGCTGGCCACACCCGCCTGGTTCCCCTGGGGCGGCATCCCGACGCCCGACCGCTCGCTGATCCCCCAGCTGCCCGCCACGGTCGCCTATGGCGTGGCCTTCGTGTTCGGCTGGCTGGTTCAGCGCGCGCCCGGCGCGCTGGCCGCACTGCGCAGCGGCGGGCTGCTGCAGGCGGCGCTGGCCGTCGCGTCGTCGGCCACCTGCCTGTACCTCATGAAGACGCAGCCGCCCCTGGGCATGCCCGACGCGCCCAAGCTCGTCTTCACGCTGGCCTTCGTCACGTCCAGCTGGGCCTGGCCGCTGGCCCTCACCGGCCTGGCACTGCGCTGGCTGTCGACGCCCAACGCCGCCGTGCGCTACGTGGCCGACGCGTCCTACTGGATCTACCTCGCGCACCTGCCCGTCGTCGCGGCGCTGCAGGTCTGGGTGGGCCACTGGCCGCTGCACTGGGGGCTGAAGTACCCGTTCGTCGTCGTCGCCACGCTGGCCCTGCTGCTGGCGAGCTACCACCTGCTCGTGCGCACGACCGTCATCGGCCGGGTGCTCAACGGCCGCACCCACCCGCGCCGTGCAGCGCCCCCAGCGGCCACGCCCGGGCTCGACGGCGACAGCGACGGCGTCGTCGCGTCACTGAGCGGCGTGTTCAAGCGCTACGGCACGCTGCAAGCACTGTGCGATGTGGACCTGCAGCTGCGCCGCGGCGAGCTGCTCGCGCTGCTGGGCCCCAACGGCGCCGGCAAGTCCACGGCCATCGCGCTGTGGCTGGGCCTGCAGGAGGCCGACGCGGGCCGCGTGCAGCTGCTGGGCGGCCCGCCGCAGGACATCGCGCGCCGGCAGGGCCTGGGCGTCATGCTGCAGGACGTCGAGTGCCCCAAGGACCTGAAGGTGCGCGAGCTGGTGGCGCTGTCGTGCAGCTACTACCCGCAGCCGTTGACGGTGCCGCAGGCGCTGGACCGCGCCGGCATCGCCGCGCTAGCGGAGCGCCGCTACGGACAGCTCTCCGGCGGCCAGAAGCGCCAGGTGCAGTTCGCGCTGGCCTTGTGCGGCCGGCCGCGCGTGCTGTTCCTGGACGAGCCCACCGTCGGCCTGGACCTGCAGGCCCGCGAGGCACTGTGGGCCTGCATCCGTGCGCTGCTGGACGAGGGCTGCTCCATCCTGCTGACCACGCACTACCTGGAGGAAGCCGAGGCGCTGGCCACGCGCGTGGCCGTGCTGGCCCAGGGCCGCGTCATCGCCTCGGGCAGCGTGGACGCGATGCGCGCGCTGGTGTCGCGCCGCCACATCCGCTGCGCGACGACGCTGCCCCAAGGCGAGGTGCGGCGCTGGCCGGGCGTCGTCGACGTGGCCGGCGACCCGACCCAGCTGTCCATCGTCGCCACCGACGCCGAGTCCGTCGTGCGCCGCTTGCTGGCGGCCGATCCTCGGCTGTCACGCCTGGAAGTGAAGCAGGCCGGCCTCAACGAGGCCTTCCATCAACTGACCCGGGAGGCCGCATGAGCACCCTGACCCACCCGCCCGCGGCGCCAGCGCGCCGCACGTCACCCTACGCCGTGGAGATGCGGCTGGAGTTGCTGCGCCTGCTGCGCTCGCCGGCCTTCGCGCTGCCGATGTTCCTGCTGCCGGTGGGCACCTACCTGCTGTTCGCGTTCGCGGTCGCGGGCGAAGCGGTGGCCAAGGACCCCGACACCGGCCGCTTCATGTTCGCCGGCTTCTCGGTGATGGCCGTCACCATGGCCGCGCTGTTCGCCACCGCCCCCCACCTGGCCCTGGAGCGCGAGCAGGGCCTGCTGACCCTCAAGCGCGCCCAGCCCGCACCGCCCGGCGCCTGGCTGGCGGCCAAGATCGTCGCCGGCTTGCTGAGCGGTGCCATCGCCTACCTGCCCATCCTCGTGCTGGCCGCCTGCACCGGCCAGGCGCATCTGAGCGGCACGCAGCTCGCGGCCATGAGCGCTGTGCTGTTAGCCGGCACCCTGCCGTTCTGCGCGCTGGGTGTCATGCTGGGCTCGCTGACCAGCGGCTCGGCCGCACCGGCTTACGCCAACCTGGTCTACCTGCCGGGCATCTACTTGTCGGGGCTGTTCTTCCCGCTGCCCAAGTCCATGCACTTCCAGACCGTGCTGTGGCCGCAGTTCCACCTGGACCAGCTGGTGTTCGCGGCCGGCGGCGTCGCCAAGTTCCGCTGGATCCCGCCCGAGATGGCCTTCGCCGTGCTGCTGGGCTTCACGGTGCTGTGCAGCGGCGTGGCGCTATGGCGCCTGCGGCAGGCGGCTTAGGCGTCGCCCAAAGCAGCGTTCGTGGCGGCGTCCAAGGCGGCATCCAGCGCCGCCAGCCCCGACGCCACGGTCTGCGCGCGCACGGCCTGGCGATCACCGTCGAAGCGCTCGCGCCACACACGCACGGCGCCGCCAGCCCGCGCCAGCGCCAGCCACACGGTGCCAACCGGCTTGGCAGGGCTTCCGCCCGTGGGCCCGGCGATGCCGGTGACGGCCAGCGCCCAGCCGACGGGCGCCCGGGCCAACAGGCCCAACGCCATGGCCTCGGCCACCGCGGCACTGACGGCGCCATGGGCTTCGATCAGCGCGGGCGGCACGCCGAGCAGCTCGGCCTTGGCTGCGTTGCTGTAGCTGACGATGCCGCGCTCGAACCATTGGCTGGAGCCGGCCACGTCCGTGCAGGCCGCGGCGATCAGCCCGCCCGTGCAACTCTCCGCCGTGCCCAGGCGCTCGCCACGGCGCAGCAGGCCGGCCGCAATACGGTCCATCAGTTCATCCATCGCCTCACCCCATCAGCACGCGATACAGCGCAACGGCGACCAGCGTGCAGCCGGCCGCCACGAAATCGTCCACCAGGATGCCCAGCCCCTGCGCCCAGCCGATGGGCGCACCGCGCTCGGCCTTGAAGAGCCGGTCCGCCCAGCCCACCGGGCCGGGCTTGGCCGCGTCAAAGAAGCGGAACAGGCCGAAGGCCACAGCCTGCGCCAGCAGGCCGCTTGGCGCGATCAGCCACAGCACCAGCCAGAAGGCCAGCACCTCGTCCCAGACGATGGATCCCGGGTCTGGCGTGTGCATGTGCTGGGCGCAGCGCGTGCAGGCCCACCACCCCACCAGCGTGCCCAGGCTGATCAGCAGCACCCAGCCGGCATCGCCCAGCCAGGGCGACAGCAGGCTGAACGCGGCCCAGGCCCACAGCGTGCCCACGGTGCCAGGCGCGCGCGGCGCCAGGCCGCTGCCAAAGCCCAGCGCGATCCAGCGCGCCGGGTGGCGCGCCATGAAGCCCAGCGTGGGACGCACGGGCGCTTGCGGCTCGAACGGCGCGGCGCTCATGCGGCGAAATGGTCGAAGCTGCGCAGGCCATGCGCGAGGTCGCGGCCCTGGGCGTCCACCACGCGCAGGCCCGGCGCGGCCTCGATGACGCCGATGCGCGTCAGCGGCACGCCCACGTCCGGCAGCCGGGCGCCGGGCGGCGCGGTGAACACCAACTCGTAGTCGTCGCCACCGGCGAGCACGCAGGTGTGCTGCAGCGCGGCAGGCTGCGCGGCCAGCACGGCGCTACGCGGCAGCGCGTCGACATCGAGGCGTGCGCCGACGCCGGACGCGGCCAGCAGATGGCCCAGGTCGCCCAGCAGGCCGTCGGAGAGGTCCAGCGCCGCCGTAGCGATGCCGCGCAGCGCCTGACCCAGCGCGACGCGCGGCGTGGGGCATTCCATCGCCAGGCGCACGCGCTCGAAGGCATTGCCGACCAGCGCCACCGTGCCGCGGAACACCTCCAGTGCCAGCCGCGCATCGCCCAGCATGCCGGACACCCAGATCTCGTCGCCCACACGCGCGCCGCTGCGCAGCAGCGCCTGGCCGGCAGGCGCCTCGCCGAACACGGTGATGCACAGGTTCAGCGGGCCCTGCGTCGTGTCGCCGCCCACCAGCGGGCAACCCTGCGCATCGGCCAGCCCGAGCAGCCCGCGCGAGAAACCGGCCAGCCAGGCTTCGTCAACGCGCGGCAGCGCCAGCGCCAAAGTGAAGCCTCGCGGCGCGGCGCCGCAGGCGGCCAGGTCGCTGAGGTTGACGGCCAGCGCCTTGTGGCCCAGCCGCGCCGGATCGACAGTCGACAGGAAATGCCGCCCTTCCACCAGCATGTCGCTGGACACCAGCCAGCGCACGCCCGGCGTGGGCACCAGCACCGCGCAGTCGTCACCCACGCCGACGTCCACGCCGGCAGCCGCAGGGCGCTGGAAGTAGCGCCGGATCAGATCGAATTCACCCATCGCCGCGATTGTCTTGCGTGTGGACATCCGCAGCGACCGCACGCGGACGGCGGTGGCATGATTCCCACCCCGCCGGCCTTGCGCCTCCGTTCTGCCCGTTCCGCCATGCCCAGCTCCGAAGAAAAACGCGCCCAACTCCGCCAGGCCGCCCTCGAATATCACGAGTTCCCGACGCCCGGCAAAGTGGCCATCGCGGCCACCAAGTCGCTGGTCAACCAGCGTGACCTGGCGCTGGCCTACTCGCCCGGCGTGGCCGCCGCCTGCGAGGAGATCGTCGCCGACCCGGCCAACGCTTTCCGCTACACCTCGCGCGGCAACCTCGTCGCCGTCATCTCCAACGGCACGGCCGTGCTGGGCCTGGGCAACATCGGCCCGCTGGCATCCAAGCCGGTGATGGAAGGCAAGGGCGTGCTGTTCAAGAAGTTCGCCGGCATCGACGTCTTCGACCTCGAAGTGGCCGAGAACGACCTCGACAAGCTCGTCGACTGCATCGCCGCGCTGGAGCCCACATTCGGCGGCATCAACCTCGAGGACATCAAGGCGCCGGACTGCTTCTACGTCGAGCGCGAACTGCGCAAGCGCATGAAGATCCCCGTCTTCCACGATGACCAGCACGGCACGGCCATCGTCGTCGGCGCGGCCTTCCTGAACGGCCTCAAGGTCGTAGGCAAGGACATCAAGCAGGTCAAGCTCGTCACGTCCGGCGCCGGCGCTGCGGCGCTGGCTTGCCTGGGCCTGCTCGTCAAGCTGGGCCTGCCGCGCGAGAACATCTTCGTGACCGACCTGGCCGGCGTCGTCTACGAGGGCCGCACCGAGCTGATGGACCCAGACAAGGCCGAGTACGCCCAGAAGACCGAAGCGCGCTCGCTGCGCGAGGTCATCAACGGCGCCGACGTGTTCCTGGGCCTGTCGGCCGGCGGCGTGCTGAAGGCCGACATGGTGGCCACGATGGCCGACAAGCCGCTGATCTTCGCGCTGGCCAACCCGACGCCCGAGATCCTGCCCGAGGAAGTGCAGAAGGTGCGCTCCGACGCCATCATGGCCACGGGCCGCACGGACTACCCCAACCAGGTCAACAACGTCCTGTGCTTCCCCTACATCTTCCGCGGCGCTCTGGACTCGGGCGCGACGACCATCAACGTCGAGATGGAGATCGCCGCCGTCCACGCCATCGCCGAGCTGGCCCAGGCCGAGCAGAGCGAGGTGGTGGCCGCCGCCTACGTGGGCGCGACGCTGAGCTTCGGGGCTGAGTACCTCATCCCCAAGCCCTTCGACCCGCGCCTGATGATGCGAATCGCGCCAGCCGTGGCCAAGGCGGCCGAGGACTCCGGCGTCGCCGCCCGCCCCATCCAGGACTGGGATGCCTACCGCGAGAAGCTGCAGAGCTTCGTCTACGCGTCCGGCAACACGATGAAGCCCATCTTCACCGCTGCCAAGCGCGCGCCCAACAAGCGCGTCGCCTATGCCGAAGGTGAGGAGGAGCGCGTGCTGCGCGCGGCCCAGGTCGTCGTTGACGAAGGCCTGGCCCGCCCGACGCTGATCGGCCGCCCGTCCGTCATCGCCGAGCGCGTTGAGCGCTTCGGCCTGCGCCTGCAGCACGGCCGCGACTACGATGTCGTCAACGTCGAGCACGACGACCGCTACCGTGACTACTGGCAGACCTACCTGCGCATGACCGAGCGCAAGGGCGTCACCCAGCAGCTCGCCAAGATCGAGATGCGCCGCCGCCTGACACTGATCAGCGCCATGATGCTGCACAAGGGCGAGGTCGACGGCATGCTGTGCGGCACCTGGGGCACGACGGCCACGCACCTGTCCTACATCGACCTCGTCATCGGCAAGCGCGCCGGCGTCAAGACCTACGCCTGCATGAACGGCCTGATCCTGCCGGGCCGCCAAGTCATGCTGGTCGACACCCACGTCAACTACGACCCCACCGCCGAGCAGCTGGCCGAGATCACCATCATGGCCGCACAGGAGATGTGCCGCTTCGGCCAGGTGCCCAAGGCCGCGCTGCTGTCGCACAGCAACTTCGGCACCAGCGACAAGCCCTCGGCCATCAAGATGCGCGACACGCTGGCGCTGATCCAGCAGCTGGCGCCGTGGCTGGAAGTCGACGGCGAGATGCACGGCGACACCGCGCTGGACGCCGGCTACCGCAAGCAGCTGATGCCGCACAGCCCGCTGACCGGCGAAGCCAACCTGCTGGTGCTGCCCAACATCGACGCCGCCAACATCTCCTACAACCTGCTGAAGACGGCCGCCGGCGGCGGCATCGCCATCGGCCCGGTGCTGCTGGGCGCGGCCAAGCCGGTGCACATCCTGACGCCGTCGGCCACCGTGCGCCGCATCGTCAACATGACCGCGCTGACCGTCGCCGACGCCAACGCGGCACGCGGCTGAGGGCCCTGCCGGCAGCGGGAAGGGCCGGGCGCAAGCGCCCGGACTCCCCCAATTGACAGAAGTTTTCGTTCCGAAAACCCTGCCAACACCCCGTCACAAACCCTTTTAAAACAAGCACTTGCAGGCATGTGAGCGCCGGCTCACATGCCCTTGCACGGGACTCCGGCACCCCGAGCCGGCTTGAGCTTTTGGGGTCGCTTCGGTACCATATCGGTTTCGAATCAAGGGTAAACCCGTGTCGTTGCTCTCGTGGCTGGCGCGCTCCGGCGCCTCGGCGGTCACCACCGCCCTGCTGCTTTCCGGCCTCGCCGGAGGCGTGCAGGCCAGGGAAGCAGCCCCCACCGACTCGCCCGCTCTGGCTGAAATATCGCTGAGCGCGCTGCCCGTCCAGGCCCAGGAAACCCACCGGCTCGTGCTTGCCGGCGGCCCGTTTCCCTACAGCAAGGACGGCACGGTGTTCGGCAATCGCGAACGACTGCTGCCCCGCAAGGCGCGCGGCTTCTATCGCGAATACACGGTCAAGACCCCTGGCGCACGCAACCGGGGCGCTCGCCGCCTCGTCTGTGGCGGCACACCGCCCACGTCGCCCGAGGTCTGTTACTACACCGGCGACCACTACGCCAGCTTCCAGCGCATTCGCGCCGGGGCCGGCCGGTGAAGCCAAGGTTCAGCTGTTTTGTGACTTGAAAGGAGGAACGTGACCATGCTTTTGCAGACCGTCCGTCCCAATATCGTGCAGGCCATACGGGCCTACCGGGTCGAGGACTTGATGCAGGCCGCTCAAGAGGCGGGCCAGCATTTCCTGTACGCCAATCTGTCGGAGGCGCAGTCCAAGCAGGACGTGCTGGACGGCATCGCCCAGGCTTTCCTCTTCCCTGCTCACTTCGGCAAGAACCTGGACGCCCTGCATGACTGCATGACCGACCTCGTCCACAAGGCCGGCAGCCAGCCGGGCTTCGTCGTGGTGCTGGAGCAGTTGCCCGACAACGTGCGCTTCGATCGCGAGGCTCGTGAGCAGTTGCTCGACGTCTTCCGCGACACGGCCGACTACTGGGCCGACAGGAAGATTCCCTTCCGGTGCTTCTATTCTTTTCAGTAGCCCGCTCCCAAGAAAACGGGTCATGGGAGCGGGCTACTGAGGTGGCCCCGGTTATTGAGAAGCCTGCGCCGAAGAGCGCGAAGTCGACCATCGGCAATCCCAACTTCGGCGTCAACATGCCGATGATGTGCAGCGCCTTCGACACGTCGATGTGGCTCAGCGCGGCCTGACGCGCTGAACGCCAGCCAAAAGAAAACGGGACCCTCGGGTCCCGTTTGTCATTGCGGCGACGCCACTTCCAGCGCCAGCGCGACGAACTCGTGCACCGGCACTTCCTCGGCCCGGCGCTGCAGGTCGAAGCGGCCCTGGTAGCCGCGCTCGGCCAGCCACTTGCCCAGGCTGTGGCGCAGCAGCTTGCGCCGCTGCGAGAACGCGCTGGCGACGAGTTCCCCCAGCAGCGCCGGGTCCAGCGCCGGCGGGGCCTTGAGCGGATGCATGCGCACGATGGCCGAGTCCACGCGCGGCGGCGGATCGAACGCCTCGGGCGGTACGTCCAGCACCGACTCGATGTCGTAGCGCCACTGCAGCATGACGCTGAGGCGCCCGTAGTCCTTGCTGCCAGGGCTGGCGGCCATGCGGTCGACGACCTCCTTCTGCAGCATGAAGTGCTGGTCGACGACGTCTTCCACCGCGTCCAGCAGGTGGAACAGGATGGGCGTGGAGATGTTGTAGGGCAGGTTGCCGACGACGCGCAGCTTCGCCCCCTTGGCCACGGCCAGCGCGCGGAAGTCAACCTTGAGCACGTCGCTCTCGATGACCTCCACGTCATCACGCTTGCGCAGGCGTGCGGCGAGGTCGCGGTCCAGCTCGATGACGGTCAGCTTGGGCGACGCGGCCGGGATGCGCGCCAGCAGCGGCAGCGTCATCGCTCCCAGGCCCGGACCGATCTCCACCAGCGTCTCGCCGGCCTGCGGCGCGATGAGGTCGATGATGGCGTCGATCAGCGCCTTGTCGGTCAGGAAGTGCTGACCGAAGCGCTTGCGGGGGATGTGGCTCTTCAATCCAGCCACTCGCGCACTTCGACGAAGGCCTTGGCGCGCAGCTCCTTGACCCAGTCCTGGTAGACCTCGTCATACTTCTGCTCGCGCAGTGCGCCGCGGGCCTGGTCGCGGAGAACCTTGGGGTCGACCTCGACGGTGCGTCGCTCCAGCACCTGGATCAGGTGCACGCCGAAACGCGACATGACGGGGCCGGAGATGCCGTTCAGCGCCAGCGCGTTCATGGCCTCCTCGAACTCGGGCACGAAGCCACCCGCGCCCATCCAGCCCAGGTCACCACCGCCTTCGGCGCTACCGTCCTCGGAGTTGGCCTTGGCGAGGTCCTCGAACTTGGCCTGGCCGGCCTCGATCTGACGCTTCATCTCGGCCAGCCGGCGCGCGGCGACCTCGGCGGTCAGCTGGGCCGAGGGGCGCAGCAGGATGTGGCGGGCGCGCGTCTGCAGGCTCTGCGTCATGGACGCAGCGCCCTGGCGCTCGACGACCTTGAGGAGGTGAAAGCCCGCGCCGCTGCGCAGCAGGGCCGGCGCGACCTGGCCGGTCTTCAGGTCCTTCACGGCGCCGACGAAGATGTCGGGCAGGCGGTCGACCGGCCGCAGGCCGATCTCGCCGCCGCGGGCCTTGTTGCCGTCCTCAGAGATTTCGCGCGCGACCTTGGCGAAATCCTCACCGCCCTGGACGCGGGCCAGCGCCGCCTCGGCGACGGCGCGCCGCTCGGCGACGACGGCCTCAGCGGCGCCGTCGGGCACCGTCACCAGCACCTGGGCGAGGTTGACCTGCCCGCCCTGCTCCAGCGCCTGGCGCTTCTTGTCCAGCCAGGCGTCGATCTCGGCGTCGCTGACCTTGATGCGGCCCTGCACCTCGCGCTCACGCACGCGCTCGGTCATCATCTGGTCGCGCAGGTTCTCGCGGAAGCTCTTGTAGTCGGTGCCGTCCTGCTTAAGGCGCTGCAGCAGCTGCGGCATGGTCAGCTTGTTCTGCGCCGCCACGTTGGCGACGACGCGATCCAGCTCGGCCTCGTCGATCTTGTTGCCGGTCTCGCGGGCGTGGGTGATGAGCACGCGATCCTCGATAAGCGCCTCCAGCGCCTGCTTGCGCAGGCCAGCCGTCTCGGGCATGACCTCGCCCTTCTGGCGGGCTTCCTGGCGCAGCCGCTCGGTGCGGGCGACGACCTCGCTGGCAGCCACGACGTCCTGGTTGACGACGGCGGCAATGTAGTCCCCCGGCTGCAGCGTGGGCGCCGTCTGGGCCGACGCACCAAAGGCGGCCAGGGCCAGCGTCACTGCGAGGAAAGTGGGAGCGAGGCGATGGATCATGGGAGGAAGTCTGAACTCGGCGAACGGTCGGAACTCAGCCGGCGGTAACCGGGCACATTGTCCTTCAAGACCTTCAGGGCATTGGAGCCCAGCTGGCTGAGGCCCACGAGCTCCAGTTGCAGCATGAGCCGGGTGTTGGTCTCGGCCCGGCCGGTGGAGAGCCGCTCGACGCCGAAGCGCAGCAGCCAGCAGCCAGCGTCGTACTCGAAACCGGCCACGGAGTCGGTCAGCCGCTTGTCGCGCAGCGAGTACTGCACGCGCCCGGCGCTGTACCACGCGCCGCCGCAGCTCTGGCTGTTGGCGCCGCGCTGGGTAACGGGCTGACCGTAGAGGGGCCACTGCCAGGCCAGCTCGACCTGCTCGCTCTGCGCGCGCGCCAGCCGATAGGCGACGCTGAGAGTCTTGAACGGCCCGGGCGAGAAACGAACCCGCACCACCGAGCGCACGTAGCGGTTGGTCTCAGGGTTGAACTCCAGCGTGCTGTCAGCCCACCAGCGCTCGTCCAGGCGCGCGGCGGCGGCCAGCAGCAGGTCGGAGAAGCGCTGCGTGACCGGCTGGCCATCGGGCGTGACGCGCTGGTCACGGAACAGCACGCGCTGCACGGCGCCCACGCGCAGGATCTCCTCGCCCTGCGACGCACTGATCCAGCGGCTTGTGGCGCCGAAGCTCAGCGCATGCATGTCCGACACCCGGTCCACGCCCGAGAACTGGTTGTCGGTGTAGATGGAGTCGAAGTTGAAGTCCTTGGGCGCCGAGTCGAAGTTGGGCAGGCTCAGCTGGTCGCGGTACGGCGTGTTCACGTACAGCAGGCGCGGCTCCAGGCTCTGGCGCATCGCGCGGCCGAACAGCTTGGTGTCGCGCTCGAACACCCAGCCGTGGTCGACGCTGAGCGTCGGGATCAGCCGGCTCATGCGGCGGCGGCCATCGGCCAGCGGCTGATCCAGGTCATAAGCCGCCGCGTTGACGGACACGCGCGGGATCAGCCACCAGGCCTCGCCGCCCAAGGGCGCCGCCACATGCCCCAGCGCGTGCATGCGCTGGCCGCCCTGCGCCTGACCGGCCAGTGCCGAGCCGGGCAGGTCGAAGCGGTTGTATTCCAGCTCCAGCCCGCCCTCCAGCCGCGCCTTGCGGCCCCAGGGGCGGAAGCTGTCCAGCACGGCCTCGTCGGCGGCGGTGGACACGCGCACGCCCAACTGCGGGCTGCGCTGGTAGGGCGAGTCGAAGCGCGACAGCGCGTCGCTGCCCTGCAGCGTCTGCCAGCGCTGCACGCGGGCGTAGCTGTCGATGACGCCCCAGGACAGCTCGCGGTGGCGCTGCAGCGAGAAGTCGTTGGCCAGCAGCCGCGGCGTCTGGCTCTCGACACGGCGCGACAAGTCCTTCCAGTAGTCGTCGTCGGACACCCGCTCGCTCTTGAGGCGGTAGCGCCAGTCGCCCAGCGTGCCGTCATTCTCGAGCTTGAGGCTCCAGCGAGAGCTGCCGTAAACACGGTCGCCAGGCAGCAGGTCGACGTTGATACGGCCAGCGTGGCCGGGCTCCAGGTAGCGGAACTCGGCGTCCACGCCCACGCCGCGCTTGGTCATCGCGAACGGCGCCACCGTGGCATCGCGGTTGGGCGCGATGTTCCAGTAATAGGGCACGCCCAGCTCCAAGCCGGAGCGGTTGTCCAGAAAGATGTTGGGCGGCAGCCAGCCCGACTTGCGGGCCGAGCTCAGCGGGAAGCTCAGTGCCGGCGCGGCCAGCAGCGGCACGCCGAGGAAGCGCAGCACGGCGCCGTCGGCCTGGCCTTCGTTGCCAGCCATGTCCAGGCGCAGCTGCTTGGCGGTGATCTGCCAGGCCGGCTCCTGATCTTCCACGACCGGGCAGCTGCTGTAGCTGGCCTGTGTGGCGCTGAAGCGGTTGCTGTCATGGAAGCGCACCACCTGCGCCTTGCCGGCGCCCCCGGTCGTCGCCAGGAAGAAGCTCGGCGTCAGGAACTCGCCCTCGAAGCGGTTCACATACATCTGCAGCAGCGGGCCAGTGAACAGGTTGCCGTTGTGCTGGATGCGGACGTTTCCCTCGGCGCGCGCCAGGTCCTCAACGACGCGATAGCTCAGCTTGTCGGCATTCAGCAGCAGCTCGCCATAGCGCAGCTCCACGCCATCCTCGGCCTGGGCATCCTGGTCGGTCTGAGCCGTGAGCTTGCCGGCCGTGATGACCATGGCCGGCTTGGTCGTCGGCTTGGCCGGCGCCGTCAGCAGCCGGCTGCCACGCAGCGTCACGGCCTCCTCGGCCGGCCGGGCCGACACCGACCCCCAGGCGCACAGGGCCAGGGCGATCAACGCGGACAGCGGGCGGGGGTGGGGCGTTCGGGGCAGGCGCGGCACAGGCGGCAAAGGGGCACGAAGTCAGTGGGTTTGCCGGGGCCGGCTTCTTAGAATTTCATTATCCACGAGCGCTTTCCTGCCCATGACCTCCCCAGACACCTCCGCTGACTCCCTCCTGCGCGACGCCTGCGCCGCCCTGCGCGCGCAGCCGCCGTCCCTGCTGGCGCCCGACACGGCCGCGCTGCAGGCAGGCCTGGCGCGCATCGCCGAGGCCGGGCTGGACACCGTGCTGCAGCGCCTGATCGACGAGGCGCCGCAGGGCTCGCCCACCGACGGCATCGCCGCCCTGCTGCGCCCGGCCACACAGAGCTGGGACGAGGCCGAGGAGATCGACGTTGCCGTGCGCCACTGGGAGGCCTGCCGCGCCGCCGGGCAACTCGACAACGAGCTGGCCGCCGACTTCGGCGAGTACTGGCGGCGCCTGGAATGGAGCGCGCTGCGCCACCACCTGACGCTGCTGGGCCAGGGGCATGCCGAGGAACGCAGGCTGCTGGCCTACATCGTCAAGACGGCCTCGCGCTACGTGGCGCTCGGCGCGCTGAAGCGCGCGATGGAGGCGCGCTTCCCCGAGTTTTTCGAGCTGGGCTTCAGCCTCAGGTAGTCAGGGGCAGGTCGCGCAACCGGCTGCCACCAGCCAGGGGTCGCGGTCCTCGCCGCCGAAGACCTGCAGCAGGAAGTCCAGGAAGGCGCGCGTGCGCGCCGGCACGTATTTGCGCGTGGGCATGCCGGCCCACAGCGTGGTGCTGAACAGCCGCCACTGCGGCATGACGCGCTCCAGCGCCTGTTCCAGCAGCGCGTCTTCCACCATGAAGCTGGGCAGGCCGGCTACGCCCAGGCCGTGCAGCGCGGCAGCGTAGTTGGTGTCCATGTGCGTGGTGGACAGCGCCGCGCGCGACGGCACGATGGGCAGCGTGACCTCCTCGGCCCCGTCGCCGCGCTGCAACGTCAGCCCGCGCATCAGCATGGACGTGGGCGGCAGCAGCGCGTCGTGCTCCTTGAGCTGCAGCGGGTGTTGCGGGCGGCCGCGCTGGTCCAGGTAGTCTGGCGACGCGCACATGATGAACTCGCTGCGCGCCAGGCGGCGGGCGATGAAGTCACCGTCGGGCAGTTCGCGGGTCAGGAAGATGGTGAGGTCATAGCCATCGTCCACCGTCTCCACCGGCCCGGGCGACGTGATCTCCAGCGTCACCGCCGGGTAGTCGCGATGAAAGCGCGGCAGGTGCTTGGCTAACTGGTGCACCGCGATGGCCGGCGGGCACAAGAGGCGCAGCAGGCCGCGCACCTCCTGCGTGGCCGAGGCCGCCAGCGCCGCCGCCTCCTCCACGTCGGCCAGGATGCGCCGCGCGCGCTCCAGGTAGGCCTCACCGATCTCGGTCAGCGCCAGCCGCCGCGTGGTGCGGTTCAGCAGCCGCGTGCCAAGGTGCTCCTCCAGCTCGGCCACCAGCCGCGTGACGACGGCCGGCGCCAGGTCCAGTGCCCGCGCCGCGCCGGCGAAGCTGCCCTCGTCGATGACACGGACGAAGACCTTGATGGCCCGGAGCTGGTCCATCCGCGCAGTCGATCAGGGGTGCGCGGCCATCACCTGCGCGACTGAAGCGGTCAGTCGCTTGCCGTAGGGCACGTGCAGGAACTCGTTGGGGCCGTGGGCGTTGCTCTTGGGGCCCAGCACGCCGCAGACCATCATCTGCGCGCTCGGGAAGCCCTTTTGCAGCATGCTCATCAGCGGGATGGTGCCGCCCTGGCCGATGTAGCCCACCGGCGCGCCGAAATGCGTCTGGCTGGCGTCGTTCAGCGCCTGGCTGAGCCAGGGCGACAGGTCGGGCGTGTTCCAGCCAGTGGCACCGAAGGCCCCGGCGCGGCCGTCAGGCACGAAGGTGACCTTGGCGTTATAGGGCGCGTTGTCTTCCAGCAGCGCCTTGAGCTTGAGTGCAGCCTCGTTGCCGTCGATCAGCGGCGGCAGGCGCAGGCTGAGCTTGAAGGCGGTGTAGGGCCGCAGCACGTTGCCGGCGTTCTTCAGCTCGGGGAAGCCGTCCACGCCCACCACCGACAACGTGGGCCGCCAGGTGCGGTTGAGCAGCACTTCCACCGGGTCGGTCGTCACCGGCAGCACTGGACCGCCATCGGCGCCGCAGGCCCAGGGCATGCGCTTGTAGACCTCGTCCTTCAGGATGGCCGCCGTGGCTTGGGCCTGCGCCAGCCGCGCGCCGGGAATCTCGCAGTGGAAGCTCTCGGGCAGCAGGCGGCCGGTCTTGCTGTCTTCCAGCCGGTCCAGCACCTGGCGCAGGATGCGAAAGGAGGACGGTACGCAGCCCGATGCGTCACCGCTGTGGATGCCCTCGCTCAGCACCTCGACCTTGAGCACGCCCGACACCATGCCGCGCAGCGACGTGGTCAGCCACAGCTGGTCGTAATTGCCGGCGCCGGAGTCCAGGCAGACCACCAGCGACACCTTGCCCAGGCGCGGCTTGAGGATGTCGATGTAGGCCGGCAGGTCGTAGGAGCCGCTTTCCTCGCAGGTCTCGATGATGCCCACGCAGCGCGGGCGCGGGATGCCCTGCTGGTCCAGCGCCATGATGGCCGTGAGTGAGGCATAGACCGCGTAGCCGTCGTCCGCGCCGCCGCGGCCGTAGAGCAGGCCGTTCTCGTACTTGGGCGTCCAGGGGCCGAGGTCATTGCGCCAGCCGCTGAACTCGGGCTGCTTGTCCAGGTGGCCGTACAGCACGATGGTGTCGTCGCTGCCCGGCTTGGTGGACGGCACCTCGAAGAAGATCACCGGCGTGCGGCCCGGGATGCGCACCACCTCCAGCGTCAGGCCCGCAACCTTCTTGCCTTCCACCCACGCGGCGGCCTGGGTCAGCACCTTCTCAAGGTGACCGTTAGCCGCCCAGTCGGCGTCGAACATGGGGCTCTTGGCGGGGATGGCGATGTAGTCGGTCAGCGCGGGGACGATCTCGTCGTCCCAGACCTGGGCGGCATACGCGCCGAGCGCGGTGGCCTCGTCGGCCTGCAGGGGCAGGTGGGGATCTCG
Source organism: Pelomonas margarita (assembly GCF_043555875.1). NCBI lineage: Bacteria > Pseudomonadati > Pseudomonadota > Betaproteobacteria > Burkholderiales > Sphaerotilaceae > Roseateles > Pelomonas margarita. The sequence goes on from NZ_JBIGHW010000009.1 coordinate 89,308, forward strand.
TGCATTCATGGCGGAACTCCTGTGTCGGCGCTTGTGGCGCGCGGCGGCCAGTTTAGGCGCTCCCATAATGGGCTGTTACACATCAACCCATGCGCCTGACCCGCCTGTTCCTGCTGACGACCGGCCTGCTGCTGGCCCTGGTTTCCGCACTGCTGCTGCGCTCCATCTGGACGGACTGGCGCCAGGTGACGGCGGCGGAGCTGGGGCTGGCGGCCATGCAACGCGCCTACCTGGCCATGAAGGTGGCCGAGAAGGCCTCCGCCGAGCGCGGGCCGGCCATCCCGGTGCTCAACGACACCGAGCCCGCCGACCCCGCCAAACGCCAGCGGCTGAAGGCGTTCCGCCACACCACCGACGCGGCCTTCGACGAAGCGCTGGCCGCGCTGGCGGGCGTCAACGACGCGGCCTCGCTGTCCGCGCGCGCGCAGCTGGAGAAGGCACAGCGGGAACTGGCCCATGCCCGCGTGGAGGTCGACCGCGTCGCCGCGCTGCCCCACGCCCGGCGCAGCGCACCGGGCCAACGGCTGACGCGCGCGCCCATCGACCTGATGTTCGCCGTCATCGACACGGTGCTGGCCGGCGTCACCACGCAGTCGGCCGCCGCCGAGGCGGTCTACCCCGAGCTGGCCATGCCGCTGGTCGGTGCGCGCTACGCGGCCGAGCTGCGCGAGTACGCCGGTCGGCTGGGCTCGCAGTTCACCGCACCGTTGGCCACCGGCCTGCCGCTGGGCCGCGAGGAGCAGCGCGAGATCCCGCTGCTGATGGGGCGCATCGAGCAGCTGCGCAAGCTCATCGAGCTGCAGGCACGCGCGGGCCACACGCCGGCGCCGCTGCAGGCTGCCATCGCCAGCATGGAGGCGCAGTACTTCGCCGCCGACCTGCCCTTCATCGAGCAGCTCACCGAACGCGGCATCGCCGGCCAGCCCTATGGCCTGGACTCCGCGGCGTTCGTCGCCCGCTATGTGCCGCCGATGAAGAGCATCGTCGCGCTGCGCGACGCGTTGTTCGCCGCCGCGCGCGACAGCGCCACCGAGCGCGTCGCCGAGGCGCAGCTGCGCATGGCCATCAACGCCGCCCTGGGGCTGGCGGTGCTGTGCATCGAGCTGACGGTGTTCCTGCTGATCCGCCACCGCGTGCTGCTGCCGCTGCTGCGCAGCACGCGCGCCATGAACGCCGTGATGCGTGGCGAGCTTGTCCGGCCCGCTGCCAACTCCGCCACCATCCTGCGCACCGACGAGATCGGCGACATGGCCCGGGCGGTCACCGCGCTGCAGGAGGCCACCCAGCGCAGCCGCGCGCTGGAGGCCGAGCGCGAGCAGCTCATCGCCCAGCTGCGCCAGGCCAGCGACACCGACTTCCTGACCGGCCTGCTGAACCGCCGCGCGTTCAGCGAGCAGGCCGCGCGGCTGATCGCCCAGGCCCGCCGCCACGGCTGGCCGGTGGCCCTCATCGTGTTCGACATGGACCGCTTCAAGCGCATCAACGACGAGCACGGCCACCCGGCCGGTGACGCCGTGCTGTGCGCAGCCGCCGAGACCGCGCGCGGCCAGGTGCGCCAGGGCGAGCTGCTGGCCCGCCATGGCGGCGAGGAGTTCATCCTGCTGGCCGTGGGCTGCCGGCCCGACGAGGCCCGCCAGCTGGCCGAGCGGCTGCGCCTGGCGCTGGACTCACAACCGGTGCACCTGCCCGACGGCGCGCCGCTGCAAATCACCGCCAGCTTCGGGCTGGCCTGGGTGGAGGCGCGCCAGCCGGTCGAGCTGGACGAGCTCTACCGCAACGCCGACCGCGCGCTCTACCGCGCCAAGTCGACCGGCCGCAACCGCATCTGCAGCCACGACGAGCTGCCACCGCCTGCGCCGAATTGAGGACTCGGGCACGCTGCGGCGAGGCCTGATCGGGGAAAACGACGGCCCGGCCGCCCTGGCGCTGCACGTAGGCTCGCCGCATGCGCTCACTCCTGCTGTTGCTCGTCACGCTGCTGCTGGCGGGTTGCGCCTCCGGCCCCAAGTTCACGGTGGACGATGGCCGCCCGGTCAACGAGCAGCTGCTGGCCGGCATGCGCGCCTACGGGGCCGGTGAACGCCTCATCCGCCCGGCCATCGCACGCAGCGCCGCGCTGAAGGACAAGGACTGCGACAAGCAGTGGGAGTTGCCCTTCGCCGTGGCCACCAGCGCCGGCTGGAGCGACAACGACCGCGTGGCCTGGGCGCGCGCGCTGCAGGTGGACGAACGCCTCACCGTCATCGCCGTCACGCAGGACTCGCCGCTGCCCGCCGGCACCCGCCTCGTCAACATCGCCGGGCGAGCCAGCGAGGACGGCGAACAGCTGCTGGAATGGCTGGCCGAGGTGCGCGACGCCGGCCAGCCCTTCAACGTCGGCACGGCTGCCGGCAAGACCGTGCCCATCAAGCCCTTCGAGGTCTGCCGCGGCTACACGCGCTTCGCGCCGCCCAACACGCCGCAGATGCAGGACTACCACTGGCTGCTCAGCCTGCACCCGCTGGAGGTCATCCAGGCCGAGCCCACGCCCGACGAGGCGCTCTGGGCCGTGCTGTGGACGCAGGGCCTGTCCGAGGAGGGCGGCGCCCGCATGAAGACCTACCACTACGCGGTCAAGATCGCCGGCACGCTCTACAACCTGGCCACGCTGGCCTCGGGCGTCAAGGCCGCCGCGCTGGCCGCCGATGCGGCGCTCAGCGCCGCCAAGAGCGCGGCTGCGAACGTGGCCAGCGAGTTCCTGAAGAACCAGCTCATCGAGCAGGGCCGGGCGCTGGCCGCGCAGAAGCTGCGTGAGGGCCTGATGGACGCCGCGCAAAGCCTGACCCGCCAGCAGGTGGTCAACGTCATGCAAGCGGCCGCCGCCAACCGCGGCTCGCTGTCGGGCATCTCGCGCATCGCCGCCACCGCCTTCGAGCGCGCCGACGCCTGGGCCTTCGCGCGCATGGCCGCCTTGGGCGCGCCGCCGCTGGCCGGCTTCACGCTGCACCAGAAGCTGGTGGAGCGCAGCCTGGCGCAGAACTCGCTGCTGTTCGACGCCGACCGCCTGACCGCGTTGAACAAGCTGGCCGCCGGGCGGGGCTTCGAGGGCGAGGTGACGGCCATCCTGGGCGGCTTCCGCGCCGACACGCTGGCGGCTCAGATCGGCGCCATGCCACTGGCCTCCACGCAGACCGCCTTCTCGTTCGACAGCCCCGACGACCCTGGCGCCGGCCGGTTCTCGCGCGGCCTCGTGGACGCCATGCTCGACATGCCCGCCGAATCGGGCCGCCGCAAGAAATGACTGCCCGACTCGCTGCCCTGCTGTGCCTGGCGCTCGCTGCGGCCTCGCCCGCGCGGGCCCAGACGCCACCTGAACCTGCGGCGTCCGCGCCGGAGCCCGCCGCCTCCGCGCCCACCCTGCCCGAGCCCACCCCCACCCCGGCCCCGCCGCCGCCCAGCTGCGCCCAGCTCACCAGCCGCGCGCTGTCGGCCGACCTGAAGGCCGCCACGGCCCAGTCGCAGAATCAGCCGCTGCAGACCCAGGTCAAGCTCTACGACGAAGCCGTGGCCCAATGGGGCGCCGCCATCGCCGCCTGCGACGGCCGCGCCCGCGACCGTGCCCAGCGCAACCTCGCCGACAGCCAGAAGGCCCATGACGCCTTGGCCGAGAAGCTGCAGTCCGGCAGCCAGTGCGAAGGCGCCCACCGCGACGCCAGCGCACTGCAGGAACTGGCCGGCACGGCCTTCAGCGAGCGCCGCTTTGCCGATGCCGCCAGCCTCTACCGCAAGGCCGAGGGCATGTGGGAGCTGGCCGCTGAGCAATGCAGCGGCAGCCAGCAGCAGACCGCGCAGCGCCGCCGCGAGCAGAGCGAGGTGGACGGCCACAACGCCGAGTTCTGCGCGCCGCCATTCGAGCGGGCGCGCGAGTTCTCCGGCAAGCTGCGCAACAGTGCCGCCGCGCTGCCGCTGGCAGAACGCCAGACGCAGAGCCAGATCGGCGAGACGCTGTGGCGCGACACCGCAGCCCAGTGCCGCGGCAACGCACAGGAACTGGCGATGAACAACGCGCTCGCGCTGGCCCGCGAGCGCGGCACGCCGTGGGTGGCCACGCCGCTGCCCGGTGCGCCCCCCGCCCTCAAGGCAGCGCCAGCGCCAGCCACCACCACCACCGCCGCCAAGCCGGGCGCCCCGGCCGCTGCGGCGGGTGCGCGCCCCGCCACGACAGCCGCCACCGTCGCAACGACAACGGCGACAGCAGCGGCCGCCCGCCCACCGGTGAGCGCACCGACACCAGCCGCAGCCCCCCCGGTGGCCGCTACCCCGCCGGCCACCGCTGCGGCGGCGCCCGAGCCCAAGCTCTTCGACCGCACGGCGGGCGACACGCGCTACGTCGGCCAGTTCGTGCGCGAGGAGGACGACACCGTCAGCGGCACCGGCCGCGTCGAGTGGAAGAACGGCGATGTCTACGAGGGCCCGTTGACGCGCAGCCGCCGCCATGGCGTGGGCGAGATCCGCTGGGCCAGCGGCCAGCGCTACAAGGGCGACTGGGTGGACGACCGCGCCACGGGCAAGGGGCTGATGGCCTTCGCCAACGGCAACCAGTTCGAGGGCAGCCTGGTAGACGGCCAGCCCCATGGCGAAGGCAAGATGACCTACGCGTCAGGCGACGTCTACACCGGCCAGATCAAGCAGGGCCAGCCGCACGGGCGGGGCAGCTACGCCTGGGTCAGCGGCCAGCGCTACGAGGGCGACTGGGTGCAAGACAAGCCGCAGGGCAGCGGCAAGATGCGCTTTGCCAACGGCAACCAGTACGAGGGCCAGCTCAGCGCCGGGCTGCCGCACGGCAAGGGCCGCATGGTGTTCCCCAGCGGGGACGTCTACGAGGGCGAGTTCGAGGCCGGCAAGGCGCACGGCACGGGCAAATACGCGTGGAAGGGCGGCGAGCGCTACGAGGGCGCCTGGGCCCGCGGGCTCAAGCATGGCCAGGGCAGCTTCCACTGGCCCAGCGGCGACCGCTGGGAAGGCGTGTTCAAGGACGACGAGCGCACCGACGACGGCCACACCATCCGCAAGGGCAGCTGAGGCGCGCGAGGCCCGGGATACTGTGAACCCTTGAGAAGAAAGACCCCATGAAACACCTGCTCATCGCCGCCGCCCTGGCCGTTGCCTTCCTTGCCGTGCCCGCCGAGGCCCGCGTCAACCCGACCCACGGCAAGCCCCACACCAGCGCCACCGTCAAGGCCAAGGCTGCCAAGACGGGCAAGAAGGCCTTGAAGAAGAGCGCCAAGAAGGTCGGCGCCAAGGCCAAGCACAAGAAGTCAGGCAAGAAAGCCGCACGCAAGGGCTGACCCCCGCCGCCGGGCCGCCCCGCGTTCAGCGACGGCGAACCGGACGAGGCGCGCCTATTCCCTTTCGAACTTGAACACTGCCACGCTGGCCGTCAGGTTGGGCAGCGTGCGATGCACCTGCCCGTTCTGCAGGCCGAAGCTGTCCAGGATCTTGAGGCGGTTCTTGCGCGCCAGCACGCCGAAGTCGGTAAACGTACCGACGCGGATGTTGGGGGTGTCATACCACTCATAGGGCAGCGCCCGCGTGACGGGCATGCGGCCCATCGCCACCTGCAGCCGGTTGGGCCAGTGCGCGAAGTTGGGGAAGCTGACGATGCCGATCTTGCCGACGCGCGCCGTCTCCTTGAGCATGGCCTCGGCATTGCGCAGGTGCTGCAGGGTTTCGAGCTGCAGCACGACGTCGAAGCTCTGATCCTCGAAGATGGACAGGCCTTCCTCCAGGTTGCGCTGGATGACGTTGACGCCGCGCTTCACGCAAGCCAGCAGGTTGGTGTCATCCAGCTCCACGCCGTAGCCCGTGCAGCCCTTGTGCTTGATGAGGTGCTCCAGCAACTCGCCCGTGCCGCAGCCCAGGTCCAGCACGCGGGAGCCGGGCGGCACCAGCGCCGCAATCGCCGGATCAAACATGGGTACCCCCTCCGGCCTGCGGCCTGGCCCCCCGAGGGGGCGCGAGCTTGCTTGGGACGGCCCAGCGCTGCGCTCCGCTCATACCGCCCCCCCCTTGATCTGCAGCGACGACCGCGCCGCCGGGCACAGGTTGCCCGCCACGCGCTCGAAGTAGGCGCGCAGCACGCCGTGGTAGCGCGCGTCGTCCAGCAGGAAGGCGTCGTGGCCATGCGGCGCATCGATCTCCGCGTACGACACGTCCAGCCGGTTGTCCAGCAGCGCCTTGACGATCTCGCGCGAGCGCTGCGGCGAGAAGCGCCAGTCGGTCGTGAAGCTGGCGACGAGAAACTTGGCCTTGGCCGCCGCGAAGGCGCGCGTCAGGTCGCCGCCGTGCTCGGCCGCCGGGTCGAAGTAGTCCAGCGCGCGGGTGATGAGCAAATAGGTGTTGGCGTCGAAGTAGTCGCTGAACTTGTCGCCCTGATAGCGCAGGTAGCTCTCGATCTGGAACTCGATGTCCTGTGTCGTGTAGCCCAGCGCGCCGGTCTTGAGCTCGCGGCCGAACTTTTCCGCCATGACGTCGTCGGACAGGTAGGTGATGTGGCCGATCATGCGCGCCACGCGCAGGCCGCGCTTGGGCACCACGCCGTGCTCGTAGAAATGGCCGCCGTGGAAGTCGGGGTCGGTCACGATGGCACGCCGCGCCACCTCGTTGAACGCGATGTTCTGCGCCGACAGGTTGGGCGCCGTCGCAATGGCGATGCAGTGCGCCAGGCGGTCGGGGTAACGCAGGGCCCAGTCCAGCGCCTGCATGCCGCCCAGCGAGCCGCCCAGCACGGCTGCCAACTTCAGGATGCCGAAGCGCTCGACGACGCGGGCCTGCGCGTCCACCCAGTCGTGCACGGTGACGACGGGGAAGTCCGCGCCCCAGGCCTTGCCGGTCGCCGGGTTGATGTGCATGGGCCCCGTGGAGCCGAAGCAGGAGCCCAGGTTGTTGACGCCGATGACGAAGAACTTGTCGGTGTCCAGCGGCTTGCCCGGGCCGATGAGGTTGTCCCACCAGCCCTCGCTCTTGGCCTCGCCGGCATAGGTGCCGGCCACGTGGTGGCTGGCGTTCAGCGCATGGCACACCAGCACCGCGTTGCTGCGCTCGGCGTTGAGCTGGCCGTAGGTCTCGACCACCAGGTCGTAGGCCGGCAGGCTGGCGCCGCTGCGCAACGGCAGCGGCTCGTCGAAATGGAAAGTCTGCGGCGACACGTCGCCGACGCTACGGCCCGTCATGGCCTCACTCCAGAAAAAACAAACCGGCGCCACTTGCGGGACGCCGGTCGACCGGAGCGCCCTGTTTAGCGGCATTTGTAGAGCGCCCGCAATCCGGAACAAATCGGCGCTGTGGCGGGATTCTAGAACCTGAACTGCGCCACGGCGCCAGTCAGCAACTGCAGCTGCTGGCGCAGGCTGTCGGCCGCAGCGGCGGATTCCTCCACCAGCGCGGCGTTCTGCTGGGTCATGTGGTCCAGCTGCGTGACGGCGCTGTTGATCTGCACGATGCGCGCGCTCTGGTCGGCCGCGCCCTCAGCCACCTCGCCGATCATGTCGCTGACCTTCTGCACGTTCTCGACGATCTCGTTCATCGTCATGCCGGCATGCTGCACGAGGCGTGCGCCGGCCTCGGTGCGGTCGACACTGGCCGCGATCAGCGTCTTGATCTCGCGCGCCGCGCCCGCCGAGCGCTGGGCCAGCGCCCGCACCTCGCTGGCCACCACGGCAAAGCCGCGGCCCTGCTCGCCGGCACGGGCGGCCTCCACGGCCGCATTCAGCGCCAGGATGTTGGTCTGGAAGGCGATGCTGTCGATCAGGCCCACGATGTCGGCGATGCGGCGCGAGCTCTCGTTGATCTGGTCCATGGTCGTGACCACCTCGCCCACCTCCTGGCCACCCCGTCGTGCCACCTCGGCGGCGCCCTCGGCGAGCTGGCGCGCCTTGCCGGCCGCGTCGGCGCCGTGGCGCACACCACTGGTCAGGTCCTCCATGGAGCTGGTGGTCTGCTGCAGGCTGGACGCAGCCTGCTCGGTGCGCTGGCTCAAGTCCTGGTTGCCGGAGGCTACCTCGCTGCTGGCGGTCTCGATGCTCTGCGCCGAGGTCTTCACCTGGCTGACCAGCTCTCGCAGACTGCCCTGCATCGCATCCAGCGCACGCAGCAGGTCGGCCGCCTCGTCGCGCCCCTCGGCGCGGATGACGTTGTTCAGGTCGCCGCCGGCAATGGAGGTGGCCACCGTCCCGGCATAGCGCATGGGGCTGGTGATGGTGGCCGAGTTGATCAACGTCAGCGGCACCACGAGCACCATGACGATGGCCAGCACGGCGGCCGAGCGCCAGCCGATGCGGGCCATCTCGGCCATGAACTCGGCCTCGGCGGCACGCGTCTGCTCGTCGACGAGGACGCCCAGGCGATCGACGCGCTTTTCGATCTCGCTCATCGCTGCCTTGGGCCGGTTCAACATGCGATCGGCCACGCGCGCGGTGTCGAAGCCACCAGCCTCGACCTGGCTCAACACCGGCTGGGCCGCCTTGCGGTAGTCGTCCAGGAACTTCTGCGCCTCGGCCGCCATCGCCTGGTTCTCGCCAAGGCTGGCTTCCTGCAGTGCCTTAAGCGCCGCCGCGAGCCGCTGGGCAGCAGCGTCCCAGCGCTGGCGGAACTGCTTGACCTGCTCGGGCTCCTCGTAGGCAATGACCATCTGTTTCTCCTCCAACCTCAGCTCGCCCAGCGCCTGCCGGATGGTGCCCAGTTGCTGGAGCTCATGGATGCCATGCGTGGTGACGGCCAGGTTCAGCGCCATCAACTGTCGCCCGCCCATCCAGCCGGTCAGCCCCAGCAGGGCGAACATGACCAGCACCATCGCGATGGCCCCGTGCATCCGGGTCCTGATGGTGAAGCCGCGCATCCAGGTCGCGATGTTCATGGGGGTCTCCTTGTTCGGCTGATCGGGCAGCGGGTTCATCAAATCGTAGTGATTTGCCCCGGGCGGTCAATTGACGCAGACCACAGCGGGGCGCCAAATTCACGGCCTCGCGTCCGAGCCGTTGGCATGGGGTCGAGAACGATCCCCTGACGGCGCCATCGAGCGGTGCAGAATCACCCATCATCATGAACACCTCGCAAGCCCTGCCCCCCTTTCGGCGCCAGGTGGCCCGGCCCAGCTTCGGGCGGGTCAGCGTGGGCGTGTACGGCCGCGTGATGCTGTCGGTGGCCGAAGGCCCGTTCGACGCCGAGCTGATGACGGCCACCAAGCGTGCCATCGCGCTGGCCGGCAAGCGCCTGCCACAGGACCGGCGCTTCGGCGACCTGCTGGAGATCCGCGGCAGCCTGGTGATGGACGCCGATGCGCTGGCCGCGCTGCGGGCCAGCATCGAGAGCTTCGCGCGCCGTGGCGTCGTGGCCGTGTCCACGGTCTTCCTGGTGCCGGCCGGGCTGCCGGGCATCGAGCGGCTGCCGGCGCTGATGGACATCTGGCGCGCCAGCCGCCCGGTGCGCCGCGCCGACCACTTCGACGCGGCCTGGGCGCTCGTCAATGCCGACCTGAAGGCGGCCGGCCTGCCGCCGCAGCAGCCGCCGCCACGCGCTTGAGCCACACTGTGCGCCTGCGATCGGCGCTGAACACATGAGGCACGCCACTTGTGTTCGCTCGTGAGGGGCGGCTGTTCGGCAAGTGCGCGTTGATTGGAAACCAGCTCGGCCTCGTCCTGAAGCGTCGAGACACAGGGAGCGACATGTCAAGAATCCTGAAGACCTGCGCGGCCGTCGCGCTCGGCTGGCTGCCTGCGCTGGCCTGGCTGGTGGCGACGCCGGCACAAGCCGACATCAGCCTTCAGCTGGAGGTTGTCCGCCACGTCAAGGCCCAGCCCGGTGCGTCGGGAGTTCCTGGGGATAGCCAAACCACGCTTGACGTGACGCTGGGCGACAAGACCATGACGGTGACGTCGACCGACACGACCACCGTCTACGACTTTGCGGCCCGAAAGCGTTGGGTGATTGACCGCCGCACGAAGACCCGCGTCGACTACTCGCTGTACGACACCGTCGGTTTTCGCACCTACGAACTCAGGAATCGCAACACCTTGGGGGCCGCGCTATCAGCGGCCAAGGTGGGCGATGCCGTGATGGTGCAAGTCGACAACGAACACAATCTGTCGGTGCAGGACAAACCGTCGGCGCCGCTGCGGGTCACGACCGAGGGCGCTAACGAGCTGTTCCATGCGGGACCGAAGCTCATGTTTCGCCGCGGGGCCCACCTGCTGCCCGCAAAACCGGGCGAGGCACGCATGTTCGCCCAGTTGCTCCGCTACGCGTTGGGCGGCCACCCACAGATTCTCAGCGCGCTCGCCCAGGCAGATTCGATCCCAGCGCAGTTCTCGCTGGTCGCCTACGACGCGGTTGGGTCCATCACGCAGACCGTGGTCATTCGGCATGTTCATTCCAACCCCGTTCCAGCGTTTGACGCATCGGCCTTCCCGGTACGGCCGGCGTCCGAGTCAGGCCACCCGGTGGACCAGGCCCTGGACCGCGCAGCGGCTCTCACGCCGGATGAGCTGTTGAGCGCCCGGCGGCGCAGCAAGGACGAACTTGAGACCGCGCTGCGGGAGGGACGGGCGCTCGACGCATTCCTGGGCATGTTCGAGTGGAGCCTGATGACCGGCGAGGCCCCGACACCGCTGACGGCGGACCAGAAGCAGTTGTTCCAGACCAACGACGCGGTGCGCCGGGTGACAGTGGCATTGAGCGCCAAGTCCAAGGATGACCTGGCCAAGGCAATCACCGATCTGACCGATATCGCCAAGAGCACCGCGACCAAGGCTCATGTGCTCCGGATCTTCGAGGCGAACAATCGCGCGATGCTCGGCGACCGGAAGGCCGCTCAAAAGCTGTTCATCGACGTTCTGAAAACAAACCCCTACATCGCTGGCGTCTACAAGGACCTGGGCGATTCCTTGTTTGTCGAGTACGACACGCCGCGTGCATGGCGCTGCTGGGACAGCGGCCGAAAGATGGCGCCTGGTTTCGCCAACTTCCAGGCCATCAACCAGTTCGAAACCTCGCTGGCTGCACGGCATCCTGAGTTCTTCTAGGAGGCTGTCGGCAAGCAGACCAGCGGCGTCACCCGGCGCCCAGCGGCCACGGGCGCTGCGCCGGCCTCATTCGCTCCCACGCCGCCCCCAGGGCCAGCACGCCGGCATCGTCGAAGCGCCGGCCGATGATCTGCAACCCGATCGGCAAGCCCGCCGCCGTGTATCCGGCGTTGATCGCCAGCGCCGGCTGCTCGCTCATGTTGAACGGCAGCGTGAACGCGATGTGCTCGAAGGGCCGCGCCGGGTCGTGCAGCGGGCTGGCCTGGTGAGCCGGGTAGGCAGCCATGGGCGAGACGGGCGACAAGACGAAGTCAAACGGTTCGCAGGCCGCGTTGGCCGCCTCGCGCAGCGCCTGCATCTGGCTGTAGCCGTGGAAAACGGTAGCGCCGTCGTAGCCGGCGGCGGGCGCCACCCAGTCGAGGATGTAAGGCAGCACGCGGGCACGGCGCTCGGGCGGCAGCGCCGAGATGTCCAGCCACGAGCGCATGCGCCAGAAGCGGTCGATGCCGTCGGCCATCTCGCGCGTCGTGAAGCCAGCCAGCGGCTCGACGACGGCACCGGCCTGCTCGAAGGCGCGCGCGGCCGCTGTGATGGCATCGGCCACCTCGGGCTGCAGAACATCGCCCCAGCCGGCGTCCAGCAGCAGGCCCAGGCGCAGGCCGCGCAGGTTCAGCGGCCGAGGCGTCACATCACCGGGCGGCAGCTGCGTGGGGTCGCGCGCGTCGGGCTGCGCGAGCACGGCCAGCATCGCGGCAGCGTCGGCCACCGTGCGCGTCAACGGGCCGGCCGCGCGGCCGGCATAGCCCGGCTTGATGGGTACGCGGCCATGGCTGGGTTTGAGGCCCACGAGACCGCACCAGCCCGCCGGCAGCCGGATGGAGCCGCCGATGTCGGTACCCAGGTGCAGCGGGCCGTAGCCGGCCGCGGACGCTGCGGCGGCACCGGCACTGGAGCCGCCCGGCGTCAGCGCAGTGTCCCAGGGGTTGCGCGCCGGCTCGGCGTAGAGGCTGCTCAGGCCCGAACTCAACATGCCGTAGTCAGGCATGGTGGTGCGGGCCCACGCGATGGCACCCGCCTCCCGCAGCCGTGCGGCCGGTGGGGCCTCGAAACTGGCAACCGCATCGGCGGGTGTGGCGGCCGTGCCCAGCCGGTAGGCGGCGCCGGGCGCGGCGATGTTCTCTTTCAACGTAACGGGCACGCCGTCCAGCGCCAGTGGCATGCCGGCCCGCCAGCGGGCCTCGCTGGCGCAGGCGGCGGCGAGCGAGGCCTCGGCGTCCACCGCGCACAGCGCATGCAACTGGCCTTCGCGCGCATCGGCCTGCGCGAGCACGGCCTGCATCACATCCACCGGCGACAGCACGCCGCTGCGGTAGGCCGCCAGCAGCTCGGCGACCGACAACGCGGCGATCACTTCTTCAGCTTCTCGGCGGCCTTGAGCATCGCGTCGATGTGGCCGTCGGGGTTCATGCTGGCGTGCACGGCGGCCACCTTGCCATCGGGCGAGATCAGGTAGGACACGCGGTCGGCCATGGTGCCCGGCACCATCTTGAGCTCCACGTCATAGGCCTTGATGACTTTGCCGGCAGCATCGGCACCGACGGCGAACTTGCTGCGACAGGCCTCGACGCTGAACTTCTTCAGCGTCTCGATGTTGTCGTTGGACAGGCCGATGACGGTTGTGTTGACCGCCTTGAACTTGTCGGTCGCCTCAGCGAACTGGTGGGCCTCGACCGTGCAGCCGCTGGTGAAGGCCTTGGGGTAGAAGTAGACGACCACCGGGCCCTGCTTCAGCGCATCGGCGAGCTTGAACTTGAAGGGCTGGCCGCCGACGGCGGCGTCGGTGGTGAAGTCCGGCGCCGGCGCGCCGACGGCGAGCGCGGCGTGGGCGGTGGGGATGAACAGGGCCGCAAGCAGGGCCGTCAGCAGTCGGGACATGGGGCTACCTCGTTGAAGCGTGCTGGAAGGATAGCCAAGCCGGCAAGTCCCGGCGTCAGGCCGGGTCAAGCAGCAGCCCGTCGGCCAGCCAGCGCTGCAGCGCCGCGACAGTGGCCGGGACAGCGGCGGCGTCGTCGTCCAGCAGGGCCGCCGCGCACTCGCACAACAACGCGAACGGCGTGGCGCGGCCCACGGCGTCCAGCAGCGTCGCTTCGAACGCGTCCAGCGAGCGCCAGCGCGTCTCGCCTTGCTGACGCCAGGCCAGCAAGGTGTGGGCATGCGGCGCCGGCTCGGCCAGCTCGGGCTGGGCGTCGCCGCTGTCGGGCTCCCATTCGCGCAGCGCACGCCACGCGGGCTCGACGGCATGCGCCAGCGCCACGCGCTGCACGCTGGGATGCAGGTGCAGCACCAGCGCCGCCCAGTCGTCGGGGCCCAGCGCAGCGAGCGAGGCCGGCGTCAGCAGCGGCGCGTCGGCCGCGTCGAAGGCGCCGCGCAGCGACCAGTCCATGCGCGCCAGGTCCACCAGGCCGGCATGGGGCACGAGCTCGTCGCCCGCGCCAGCCATGAAGCCGGCCAGCGCATCACCGAACCAGCGGATGGACGGATGCCGGCTGGGGTGCGCGTCGATGTAGGCCTGGGCCAGCACATCGAAGGCGTCGTCGCCCAACGCGCGGGCAAGCACGGTGTAGTTGTCGGCCAGCGCCTCGGCCAGCCGTGCGCGGTAGGCGTGGCGGTAGACAGCCAGGCCCGAAGCGAAGTCGCCGGCCAGCAGGCCCGTGGCGTCAGCGCTGTCGCGGATGGCGGCGGCGAGCTGCCGCTGTTGCCGGGCGACGCTCATGCAGCCAGCCGGCGTGCGATGGCCAGCTCATCCAGCAGCTCGGCCAGTGGCGGCAGGCGATCGTCGCGCTCGATCATTGTCGGCACACGGCCGAAGCGCTGGATCGCGTAGACGTACAGCGCCCAGACCTCGGGCCGCACGGGGTGGTCGTGCGTGTCGATGACGATGTCGCCACGGTCCTCGTGGCCGGCGAGGTGGATCTGCGCAATGCGGTCGGCGGGCAGCGCGTTCAGGTAGTCCAGCGGGTCGAAGCCGTGGTTGCGGCCGCTGACGTAGACGTTGTTGACGTCCAGCAGCAGTCGCGCGCCGGTGGCCTGCAGCAGCTGTGCGATGAAGTCCCACTCGGTCATCTCGTCGGCGGCGAAGCGCACGTAGCTGGACACGTTCTCCAGCACCAGCGGCTGGCCCAGCACATCCTGCACCTGCGCGATGCGGCTGCCGACGTGGTCCAGCGCGGCGCGTGTAAGCGGCACGGGCAGCAGGTCGTGCAGCTGGCTGTGCGCGTCCGCGCTCCAGCACAGGTGGTCAGACACCCAGCCGGGCTGCAGACGGTCGGCCAGCGCTTTCAGGTCGCGCAGGTAGGCCAGGTCCAGCGGCTCGGGCCCGGCGACCGACAGCGACACGCCGTGCATGACCAGCGGGTAGTCGGCTCGGATGCGCGCCAGATGCGCCAGCGGCGGGCCGCCGGGCACCAGGTAGTTCTCGGAAATGATCTCCAGCCAGTCGGGGCGCAAGGCGGCATCGACGCCCGCCTCGAAGGCGGCGTAGTGCTCAGTGCGCAGGCCGAGGCCGAAGCCTTGGATTGAGGTCATGTGGACAGAAGAATTTGACGCGGGCCGCAGGCTCTCGCGCCATCCAGCGGCACTGGCGGAACTGGCTCCGCCAGGCCGCACAGTGCGCCCCCTTTAGGGGGAGGCGCATGAGCGCCTCGGGGGTGGGCCAGTCCTCGGGGGTGGGCTTATTTCTCCACCTTGCCACCGGCCTTGGTGCACTCGTCGGCCGTCTTCTTGCTCACCCAGCCCTGGCCCTTGCAGCCGTTCTGGCCCTTGCAGCCGCTCTTGGCTGTCTTGCATTCGGAGGTGCCCTTGCAGCTGTTGACGCCGGAGCACTTGACCATGCCGTCGGCGGCCAGGGCGGTGGTGGGCACGGCGGTGGCAAACAGCGCCGCGGCCGCGGCGGCCAGGCTCAGGCCGGTCTTGAGGGAAGCATTCATGAAAGTCTCCAGACAAAAGGGAAGTGGATGAGATCGGGTCACCACAGGCCGGCGCGGACGGCACCGGCCTGCCCGCTTGCGTCGGCGTGACCCGCCAAGTCCTTACAGCCGGTGCGCGAAAGTCAGTGTGCCGTCCGGGCCGGTCGCTGCCCAGCCGCCCCCCCAAGAAGCGCAGTGCTGGATTACCTGCCGTTATGGCCGCACCGGCGCGCGGCATTCGTCAGCGCGCGGCGCCAGCGGCTAGAGTGCCGCCAGCCCTGCTGCCGCCGCCCCATGCTGAACACCGAAACCCCGAGCAACCGCCACCCCGACCTGGACACCTACGCCACGCCGGCACTGCTGGAGGCCTTCATCGCCGACCAGACCGCCGCCGTCGCGGCCGTGAAGGCGGCGGCACCGCAACTGGCCGCCGCCGTGGACGCCGCGCTGCCGCGCATCCGCGCCGGCGGGCGGCTGCTGTATGCCGGCGCTGGCACCTCGGGCCGCCTGGGCGTGCTAGACAGCGTGGAGCTGTACCCCACGTTCTCGTGGCCGCGCGAGCGCGCAGTGGCCGTGATGGCCGGCGGCGCAGGCGCAATGTTCGTCGCCGTCGAGGGCGCCGAGGACGACCGCGCCCAGGGCGCCGCCGACCTCGCCGCGCTGAACCCCGGCCCGAACGACGTGGCCCTGCTGCTGGCCGCCTCGGGCGGCACGCCTTATGTGCTGGGTGCCATCGAGGCCGCCCGCGCTGCCGGCGCGCTGACCATAGCCTTCGCGAACAACCCGGATGCGCCCGTCACCCAGCAGGCCGAGATTGGCATCACGCTGGACACCGGGCCCGAGGTCATCTCCGGAAGCACGCGGCTGAAGGCCGGCACGTCGCAGAAGATCGCGCTGAACACCTTCTCGTCGGCGCTGATGGTCAAGCTCAACAAGGTGTACGGCAACCTGATGGTGGACCTGAAGGCCACCAACGCCAAGCTCGTGAAGCGGGCACTGGCGCTGACGGTGCGCGCCAGCGGCGCGAGCGAGGCCGAAGCACAGGCCGCTCTCGGCGCTTGCGACCACCATGTGAAGACGGCGCTGGTGATGCTCAAGCGCGGCGTGTCGGCCAGCGACGCGCGGGCCTTGCTCGACGCCACCGACGGCAGCGTGAGCCGGGCGCTCGGCACATGAGCGGGCACCGCTCGCCGTGGGCGTGGATCCCCACGCTGTATTTCGCACAGGGCATCCCGTATGTCGTCGTGATGACCCTGTCGGTCGTCATGTACAAGAACCTCGGCATCTCCAACACCGACATCGCGCTCTACACCAGCTGGCTCTATCTGCCCTGGGTCATCAAGCCGCTATGGTCGCCGCTGGCCGAGCTGTTCGGCACCAAGCGGGTATGGGTCACGGTGCTGCAGTTCTTCATCGGCGCGGCGCTCGCGGGTGTGGCGCTGACGCTGCCGATGGAGCGCGCCTTCCAGATGTCGCTGGCGGTGTTCTGGCTGATGGCGTTCGCGTCGGCCTCGCACGACATCGCAGCCGACGGTTACTACATGCTCGCGCTGCCACAACACCAGCAGGCAGCTTTCGTGGGCGTGCGCTCCACCTTCTACCGGCTGGCCAACATCGGCGGCCAGGGCGGTCTGGTCTACCTCGCCGGTGAGCTGACGGAGCGCACCGGCAGCGTCGTGCAGGCGTGGACGTGGGTGTTCTGGCTGCTGGGCGGTCTGTTTATCGTGCTGGCGCTGTGGCACGGGCTGATACTGCCGCGCCCGCTGGCCGACGTGCGCGGCGCGGGCGGCGCGGCCGCACGCGGGCTGGTGGCGGAGTTCTTCGCGGTGTTCGCCAGCTACTTCAAGAAGCCCGGCATCCTCGTCGTGCTGGGCTTTCTGCTGCTGTACCGCTTTCCCGAGGCGCAGCTGCTGAAGCTAGCCACACCCTTCCTGCTGGACCCGGTCAGCGAAGGCGGCCTGGGCCTGTCGACCAAGGACGTCGGCATTGCCTATGGCACCGTCGGCCTGACGGCGCTGACGCTGGGCGGGCTGTGCGGCGGCTGGGTCATCAGCCGCGTCGGGTTGAAGAAGGCGCTGTGGCCACTGGTGGCGGCCATGCACGTGCCCAACGTCGCCTTCCTCGTGCTGGCGCTGACGCACCCGACCAGCCTGGCCGTCATCAGCGCGGCGCTGGCCGTCGAGCAGTTCGGCTACGGCCTGGGCTTCACGGCCTACCTGATGTACATGATCCTTGTCGCCAGCGGGCCGCAGGAGCCGGCGACGGGCCGCCCCGAGCCGGCTCAGCCCCCCCGGGGGGTGGCACAGCAGGCGCCTGCGAAGCCTGGGGGCCAGTCCACCGCCCACTACGCCATCTGTACCGGATTCATGGCGCTGGGCATGATGATTCCCGGCATGTGGAGCGGCTGGCTGCAGGACCACATGGGCTACGCGCCCTTCTTCGCCTGGGTGCTGGTTGCCACGGTGCCCAGCGTCGCGATGGCAGCGCTGATCAAGATCCCCGACGGCTTCGGGAAGAAGGTCGAGTGAACGGCCGAGTCCTCAGCCTGGATGCGTTCCGCGGCTTCGCCATCGCGGCGATGCTGCTCGTCAACAACCCCGGCGACTGGGGCCAGGTCTACGCACCGCTGCTGCATGCCCCATGGCACGGCTGGACGTTCACGGACTGGGTGTTCCCATTCTTCGTGTTCATCAGCGGCATGGCGATGACCATCAGCCTGGCCCGCCGCGCCCAGGCCGGCACCGACAAGTCCGCGCTGCTGCTGGCTACCTGGCGGCGCGCGGCGCTCATCATCGGCCTCGGCCTGCTGCTCAACCTCATCCCCAGCTTCGACTTCGCCACGGTGCGCATCCCCGGCGTGCTGCAACGCCTGGGTCTGTGCACGCTGCTGGCCGCGCCCATCGTGCTGTGGTGCGGCGCGCGCGGCGTGGCGCTGTGGGCCGCCGGGCTGATGGCGGTCTACGCGGTAGTGCAGTTGTGCGTGCCCGTACCCGACGCCGACGGCGTGGTCCACACCGGCGTTCTGGCGCCCGGTAAGGATGTGGGCGCCTGGCTGGACCGCCAGCTGATGGACGGCCACCTGTGGCGCCAGGCCAGGACCTGGGACCCCGAAGGCCTGCTCTCCACGCTGCCGGCCGTGGCCTCGCAGCTGCTGGGCGCGCTGGCGGGCTATGTGCTCGCCTCCAGCCGGCAGCCCGCCGAGAAGGCCATGACCTGGATGCTCGCCGGCCTGGCCGCGCTATGGCTGGGCCAGGTGCTGGATGCGTGGCTGATGCCCATCAACAAGTCACTGTGGACGCCGTCCTTCGTGTTCGCGATGGCGGGCTGGGCACTGATCGTGTTCGCGGCCCTCTACTGGCTGCTGGACGCGCAGCCCCAGCCGCTGTCGCGCGCGCGCTGGGCGCGGCGGCTGCAGCCGCTGGTGGTGTTCGGCATGAACGCGCTGTTCCTGTTCGCGCTCTCGGGCCTGCTCGCTAAGCTGCTGTACACGCTCAAGCTGGATGACGGCCTCAGCCTGGGCCGCCACCTCTACCAGCCACTGCTGGACCTGGACATCGGCGCCAGGAACGCCTCGCTGCTGCATGCGCTGGGCTTCGTGGCCGTCATGTACGCCGTGGCCTGGCTGATGCATCGCCAGCGCTGGTTCGTGAAAGTCTGAAGCCATGAAACGCCGACACCTCCTCAGCCTGGCCAGCCTGCCCGTGCTGGGCGGCTGCGCCAGCTCCCCGGCGCCGCTGCTCCCGCCGGCCCCGCCCTCGCCCCCCTCCCCCGGCGAGGCCGCACTGGGCGCGCCACTGCCCGTGCAAGACCCGTCCCCCACGGCTGCACCCGCGCTGCCGCCCGCGCCGCCACGCGAGTGGCGGGCCGCCTGGGTGGCCACCGTGGCCAACATCGACTGGCCCAGCAAGCCCGGCCTAAGCGCCGAGGCCCAGCAGGCCGAGATCCGCGCGCTGTGCGACGCCGCGCAGCGCACGGGGCTGAACGCGCTCATCCTGCAGGTGCGCACGAGCGCGGACGCGCTGTACGAGTCCGCGCTGGAACCGTGGAGCGAGTACCTCACCGGCACCCAGGGCCGCCACCCGGGCTACGACCCGCTGGCCGTCTGGCTGACCGAGGCCAAGGCGCGCGGGCTGGAGCTGCACGCCTGGTTCAACCCCTACCGCGCGCGGCAGAACGCCGGCCGCTCGGCTGCCGCCGAGAACCACGTCAGCCGCAGCCGCCCGGCCTGGGTAAAGCGCTATGGCGACCAGCTCTGGATGGACCCCGGTGAGCCCGCCGCCGCCGAGCACACGCTGGCCGTCGTGCGCGACTGCTTAAGCCGCTACGCCGTGGACGGCGTGCACATCGACGACTACTTCTACCCCTACCCCGTCACTGACCCCGCCACCAAGCAGGAAGTCGACTTCCCCGACGAGCCCAGCTGGCAGACCTACCTGGCGCAGGGCGGCACGCTGGCGCGGCGCGACTGGCGGCGCGACAACGTCAACCGCCTGGTGCAGCGCCTGTACGCGCTGGCGCACGAGGTGCGGCCCGGCACGCGCGTGGGCATCAGCCCCTTCGGCCTGCCCAAGCCGGCCGCACGGCCGCCGGGCATCGCCGGCTTCAGCCAGTACGACAAGCTCTATGCCGACGTGGAGCTGTGGCTGCGCGAGGGCTGGCTGGACTACCTCGCCCCGCAGCTCTACTGGCCGCGTGCGCAGACGGCCCAGGCCTTCGACGTGCTGCTACAGACCTGGCGCGCGCTGAACCCACTGGCCCGCCCCATCCACCCGGGCCTGTTCACCAGCCGCATCAACGACACGCCGCAGAGCTGGCCGGCCAGCGAGATCACCGGCCAGATCGACAGCATCCGCCGGCTGTCGCCAGGCAGCGGCCACATCCATTTCTCGATGGTGGCGCTGGCGCAGAACCGCAAGGGCATCGCCGACACGCTGCGCAACGGCGCCTACGCCGCGCCCTGATCAGGGGTAGAAGGCCTTGGGCAGCTCGTAGTGCGGGCCGTCGATGAAGGCGCGAAGCCCCTGCTTCTTGCGCCGCGCCACGTAGGCGGCCACCAGGTCCTCGGGCGTGTCGTCGGAGGCGGTGAAATCCACGTCCCAGGCACCGCCCCAGCGCAGCGGGATGCCCTTCTCGCGCGCCGCCATGCGCACCGCATCGGCAATCACGTAGATCGGGTCCCACTCCCAGCGCAGCTTGCCGTTCACATAGGGCACCAGGTCCACCGCGTGGCCGGTGAGGTGGCGCGAGTCCATGGTCTGCGAGGCGCCGGCCGCGATCAGCTGCTGCTGCTCGGCCACGGTGCGGATGCCGTCGTGCACCGAGAAGTCCTGCACCGTCAGCTGGATGGCGCGTTTGACGACCGCCACCAGGTCGGCGTGGACGCCCTTGAGCTCGGCCAGCGAGCGGGTGCCGAGGGTGAACTGGGGCATGGTGGCTCTCCTGTGGGATGGCTGGCGCGGGTTCTACCCGCCGGCCTCGCGGCGCACATCCACAGCGCGGGGGAGGCCGGCGCGCGCCCCCCTAACTCGCAGCCTCATGGCCCGCCTGTCATGCCGCCTTCATCGCGGCGGCCTAGCGTGCCGTCACCCCCTTCCACGGAGACACCCATGCGCCGCATCCTCGCCCACCTGGCCTTGCTGACGCTGGCCGCCGCCGCGCTGCCGGCCAGCGCCCACGACGCCGAGCACGACCGCCGCACCGGCGGCGTGGGCAGCGTGCAGTTGGGCCCGCGCCCTTTCTTCCTGGCCGACGACATGGCCGACAGCCCGCTCAAGCGCCGGCTGCAGCAGTGCGCCGCGCGGCGTGACGAGTTCAAGCCCACGCTGTTCTCCATCGGCCACCGCGGCGCGCCGCTGCAGTACCCCGAGCACACGCGCGAGAGCTATGTGGCGGCCGCGCGCAGCGGCGCCGGCATCGTCGAGTGCGACGTGACCTTCACCAAGGACAAGGCCCTGGTCTGCCGCCACGCGCAGAACGACCTGCACACCACCACCAACATCCTGGCTACGCCGCTGGCGGCCACGTGCATCAAGCCCTTCACGCCGGCCGTGTTCGACGCCGCCGGCACGCTGGTGGCGCCCGCCGCCGCCGAGTGCCGCACGTCGGAACTGACGCTAGCCGAGTTCAAGACCCTGCGCGGCAAGATGGACGCCTTCAACCCGCGCGCCCGCAGCGTGGCCGAGTACATGGCCGGCACCGCCAACTGGCGCACTGACCTGCAGGCCGGCCCTACCAGTGGCACGCTACTGACGCTGAAGGAGGCCATCGCGCTGTTCAAGCAGCTGGGCGTGAAGATGACGCCGGAGCTCAAGTCGCCCAGCGTGCCCATGCCCTTCGAAGGCTTCAGCCAGGCCGCCTACGCGCAGAAGATGCTCGACGAGCACAAGGCTGCCGGCGTGCCGCCGCGCGACCTGTGGCCGCAGAGCTTCGACATCAACGACGTCCTGTACTGGGTCAACAACGAGCCCGCCTACGGACGCCAAGCCGTCTACCTGGACGACGCCAACACCGTGGCCGACCTGCCCACTGCCCAGCAGCTGCGGGCCTACCGCGCGCAGGGCATCCGCATCGTCGCGCCGCCGCTGTTCGCGCTGCTGACGGCCGACACCAGCGGCAACCTGCTGCCCTCGCAGTACGCCCGCGACGCCCGCGCCGCCGGCCTGGACATCATCACCTGGACGCTGGAGCGCAGCGGCATCCTGGCCGACGGCGGCAACAGCTTCTACTTCCAGACATTCGACAGCGCCATCAAGCGCGAGGGCGACGTCTACCGCGTGCTGGACGTGCTGGCCGAGCAGGTGGGCGTGCTGGGCGTGTTCTCGGACTGGCCGGCCACCACCAGCTTCTACGCCAACTGCACCGGCCAGCGCTGAGGCGCGCTCAGGTCGGCCGCGCCCGCACGCCCAGACGCTGGCGCAGGTCGTCCAGCAGCGTGCGGGCCGGCAGCGACAGCGCGCGGTCCTGCCGCCACACCAGCACCCACTGCCGGCGCAGCGGAAAACCCGCCACCGGCAGCACCACCAGCCCCTCGCTGGCCGGGTCGGCCGCCAGCGTGTGGCGCGACAGCAGCGCAAGCCCCAGCCCGGCGCGCACCGCGTGCTTGACGGCCTCGTTGCTGCCCAGCGCCATGCGCGGCGGCCAGGCCATGCCGTGCTCGGCCAGCGCCTCCTCCAGCACGGCCCGCGTACCGGAGCCGGTCTCGCGCACCAGCAGCGGCTCGCCCGCCAGGTCCTGCAGCCGCAGCCGGCGGCGCGCGGCCAGCGGGTGATCCTGCGCGGCGATGAACACCAGCGGGTTCTCCAGGAAGGGCCAGCGCGCCAGCGGCAGGTGCGCGGGCGGCCGCATCATGGCAGCCAGCTCGTCGTCGCCGCGCTCCAGCCGCGCCACGACCGCGTCGCGGTTCTCCACCGCCAGCTCGATGCGGATGCCCGGGTAGGCGCGGGCAAACGGGCCCAGCAGGTCGGGCAGGAAGTATTCGGTCGTCGTGACGGCCGCAATGCGCAGCCGCCCCTGGCGCAGGCCCTGCAGCGCGGCGGCGTCTTCCTCGAAGCGCTGCCAGCGCGCCGCCATGTCGCGTACCGCCTCGGCCAGCTGCGCGGCCACCGCCGTGGGCGCCAGGCCTCGGCCTTGCGGCTCGAACAGCACCAGGCCCAGGCTGGCCGCCAGCTCCTTGAGCTGCGTGGACACCGTGGGCTGCGCCAGGTGTAGCGCCCGCGCCGCGCGGCCCACGCCGCCCAGGCGCACCGTGGCCTCCAGGCTGCGCAGCTGCGGCCAGTTGGACCGCCAGGCCTTCTCCAGCCCCGGGGGCGGTGCTTCATGCATTGTCGTCTCCGATGAATTGCATTGACATCCATCAATTGTGCAGAAGCGCTGGCCTGCGCATCATCGCGCCCCGTCATGCAGAACTTCCTCGATCCCGCCATCCTGTTCTTCGTCTTCGGCCTGCTGGCCGGCGCCGTCAAATCCAACCTCGAGATCCCCCAGCCCATCGCGCGCTTCCTGTCGCTGTACCTGCTGATGGCGCTGGGCCTGAAGGGCGGCTTCGCCCTCGCCAAGTCGGGCCTCACGGCCGAGGTGGCCGTCAGCCTGGGCTGCGCGCTGCTGTTGGCCGTCGTGGTGCCTGCCGTGGGCTATCTGCTGCTGAAGCGGCTGGTGTCGCGCTTCGACGCCGCGGCCATCGCAGCCACCTACGGCTCGGTCAGCGCGGTCACCTTCATCACCGCCACGCAGTACCTGGGCAACCAGGGCATCGCCTACGGCGGCCACATGGCGGCAGCCATGGCGCTGATGGAGTCGCCCGCCATCATCATGGCCGTGGTGCTCGCCAACCTGGCCCGCCAGCGCGAGGGCAGCACGGCGCATTCGCACAGCCTCAAGGCCGTGCTGCATGAGTCGCTGACCGATGGCGCGCAGCTGCTGCTGATCGGCGCCATGGCCGTGGGCCTGATCACCGGCGCTGCGGGCGAGGCCGCGATGCAGCCCTTCACCGGCGACCTGTTCAAGGGGATGCTCGCCTTCTTCCTGCTGGACATGGGCCTGCTGGCCGCGCGCAACGTCGGCTCGCTGCGCGGCGAGTCGCCCAGGCTGCTGGCCTATGCACTGATCGCGCCGCCGGTGCATGCGGCACTGGCGCTGGCACTGGCCTCGGCCTGCGGCCTGTCGGTAGGCAACGGCGTGCTGCTGATGGTGCTGGCCGCCAGTGCGTCCTACATCGCCGTGCCGGCGGTGGTGCGCATCGCCATCCCCGAGGCACGGCCGGCGCTGTACTTCGGCATGTCGCTGGGGCTGACCTTCCCGCTCAACATCCTGGTGGGCATCCCGGTCTACACGGCGGTGGCGCAGCGGGTGCTGTGACGCTCAGCCCGCCACCACCGGCGCCATGGGTGCCAGCCGCGCGACCTCGTCGTCCGTCCACAGCCGCAGCCGGGCGACGAAGTGCTGGCCCGAGCCGTCCTCCAGCCCGAAGCTGCCGCTGTCGCCTGGCGCCACGTCCAGCGTCATCTGCAGGCCGGCCAGGTAGTCGCACTGCGACACGCTGGCGTATACCGGCACGCCGCCGGCCTCGCCCAGGCGGCGGTCGCTCTCGCTGAGGCGCAGCTCCTGCACCGTGAAGCACAGCGGCGCGCTGCCCAGGCAGCAGCCGTGCGACTGGTAGAACAGGATGTCACCATGCGCGGCGCGCAGCTCGGCAATGAGTTGCAGCGCCGCCGCGCTGGCCTGCACACGGGGAATCGTCGGGCTGATGGGCATAGGCTCGGGACGGGGCCAAGGGAAAAGGGGCGGCTGTAGCCGCCCCCTGCCTGCTGATCGCGGGTAGCGATCAGAAGAAGCCCAAAGCGTTCGGGCTGTAGCTCACCAGCAGGTTCTTGGTCTGCTGGTAGTGGTCGAGCATGGCCTTGTGGGTCTCGCGGCCGATGCCCGATTCCTTGTAGCCGCCAAACGCGGCATGAGCCGGGTAGGCGTGGTAGCAGTTGGTCCACACGCGGCCGGCCTGGATGGCGCGGCCCAGGCGGTAGGCGCGGCTGCCGTCGCGCGTCCACACGCCGGCCCCCAGGCCATAGGGCGTGTCGTTGGCGATGGTCAGCGCCTCGGCCTCGGTCTTGAAGGTCGTCACCGCCAGCACCGGGCCGAAGATCTCCTCGCGGAAGATGCGCATCTGGTTGTGGCCCTGGAACAGCGTCGGCTGGATGTAGTAGCCGCCCGCCAAGTCGCCGCCCAGCTGCGCGCGGCTGCCGCCGGCCAGCACCTTGGCGCCCTCTTCCTTGCCCAGCGCCAGGTAGGTCTCGATCTTGTCCATCTGCAGGGCCGAGGCCTGCGCGCCCATCATGGTGTCGGTGTCCAGCGGGTTGCCCTGCTTGATGGCCGCAACGCGCTTGAGGGCGCGGTCCATGAACTTGTCGAAGATGCTTTCCTGGATCAGCGCGCGGCTGGGGCAGGTGCAGACCTCGCCCTGATTGAACGCGAACAGCACCAGGCCCTCGATGGCCTTGTCGAGGAAGGCGTCGTCCTCTGCCATCACGTCGTCGAAGAACAGGTTGGGGCTCTTGCCGCCCAGCTCCAGCGTCGCCGGGATCAGGTTGCTGGCCGCCGCCTGCGCGATGACCTTGCCGGTGGCCGTGCTGCCCGTGAACGCGATCTTGGCGATGCGCTTGCTGTTGGCCAGCGGCATGCCGGCCTCTCGGCCGAAGCCGTTGACGATGTTCAGCACGCCCGGCGGCAGCAGGTCGGCGATCAGTTCGGTCAGGATCAGCAGGCTGATGGGCGTGCTCTCGGCGGGCTTGAGCACCACGCAGTTGCCGGCGCCCAGCGCTGGCGCCAGCTTCCAGGCCGCCATCAGGATGGGGAAGTTCCACGGAATGATCTGGCCCACGACGCCCAGCGGCTCGTGAAAGTGATAAGCGATGGTGTGGTGGTCGATCTCGCTAAGCGCGCCCTCCTGCGCCCGCACGCAACCAGCGAAGTAGCGGAAGTGGTCCACCGCCAGCGGGATGTCGGCATTCAGCGTCTCGCGGATGGGCTTGCCGTTGTCCACGGTCTCGGCGTAGGCCAGCAGCTCCAGGTTGGCTTCCAGGCGGTCGGCAATCTTCAGCAGGATGTTGGCGCGCTCGGCCGGCGGCACGGCGGCCCAGCCGGCGGCGGCTGCGTGGGCGGCGTCCAGCGCCCGCTCGATGTCCGCGGCGCCCGAGCGCGCAGCCTGGGTGTAGACCTTGCCGTTGATCGGCGAGATCACGTCGAAGTACTGGCCCTCCACGGGCGGCTGGAACTTGCCACCGATGAAGTTGTCGTAACGGGGCTTGTAGGCGATCTTGGCGCCGGCTTGGCCGGGTGCGGCGTAAACGGTCATGGGGCTTGTCTCCGATGAAAAGGGCACGGCTCGTGTTGGCCGGGCTGCCCCTTTCAGCGCAAAGCCCGTGCCAACGCCGCTTGCGCCATCGCTGGCTTGACGCGGCGCAAACCCGGGGCCGCCAGCGGCCGGACTGTCACGAAATGGCACACCTGCCCTGGCACAGTGCGCCATTGCGGCACAAACGCTTGACGCCGCACGGCGTCAGGCTAGCGTCCGGCTCGCCGGGCATGCTGGCCCGACACGCAGAGCGCCCTCCCGAGGCGCCGCACTGGAGACACCCCATGCCCGCATCCGAGGCACCCACGCCGCCCGACCGCATCCGCCAGGCCCGCCGCCAATGGCTGGACACCGGCACCGTTGCCAGCGGCCTGATCGCCGGCCCGCTGCAGGCCAGCTGGGCCCGCTGCCGCGACCACTACGGCCTCGCCCCCGAAGGCCGCCCGCAAGGCGCGCCCCACGCCAGCGCCGCCCAGCTGGCCCGTGCGCTGGAGCATCGCCACACGCTGATGGCCCACGCCCGGCCCGTGATGGCCTTCCTGCACGACCAGGTGCAGGGCAGCGACAGCCTCGTGCTGCTGGCCGACGCCCACGGCCTGCTGCTACACGCCAGCGGCGACGCGCCCTTTGCCGACCGCGCCGCCCGCGTCGCGCTGCGGCCCGGCGCCGTGTGGAGCGAGCAATGGCGCGGCACCAACGCCATCGGCACCGCGCTGGCCGAGGGCCAGCCGCTCGTCGTGCATGCCGGCGAGCACTACCTGTCGCGCAACGGCTTCCTGACCTGTGCCGCCGCCCCCATCGCCGACCCCACCGGCCAGCTGCTCGGCGTGCTGGACATCTCCGGCGACCGCCGCGGCTACCACCGCCACACGCTGGCGCTGGCGCGCAGCGGCGCCCGCATGATCGAGCACCAGCTCTTCACCGCCCGCCACGCCGCCGGCCTGCACCTGCGCCTGCACACCCAAGCCGAGGGCCTGGGCAGCGTCACCGAAGGCCTGCTTGCCGTCAGCGAGGACGGCTGGGTGACCGGCGCCAACACCGCCGCGCTGGAACTGCTGGGCCTGGCACGCCGCGACATCGGCGCCGCCACCGTGGAGCGCGCACTGGGGCTGGACGTGCGCGCCCTGCTGGCCCAGGGCGCCGCGCCGCGCCTGCTGCCGCGCGGCGGCGGCAGCGCCCCGCTGTGGCTGCGCGTGGAGCGCGGCCTCACGCTGCGCCACACCGTGGCGCTGTCGACGCCGGCCGTCACGCGCGCAGCCCCCGACACGCCGCCCACTCCGCCCAAACCCGCCGACGCGCTGGCCGCGCTGGACACCGGCGACGCCGCCTTCCGCGCCACGCTCGCCCGCGCCCGCCGCGTGCTCGACAAGCCCGCCATCCCGCTGCTGCTGCACGGCGACACCGGCACCGGCAAGGACGTGCTGGCCCGCTCGCTGCACGCCAGCAGCGCCCGCCACAGCCAGCCATTCGTCGCCGTCAACTGCGCCGCGCTGCCCGAGACGCTGATCGAAGCCGAGCTCTTCGGCTACCGCCCCGGCGCCTTCACCGGCGCCAGCCGCCAGGGTGCGCCCGGCCGCATCCGCGAGGCCCACGGCGGCACGCTGTTCCTGGACGAGATCGGCGACATGCCGCTCGCCCTGCAGGCCCGGCTGCTGCGCGTGCTGGAGGCGCGGGAAGTGACGCCCCTGGGCGGCGGCACGGCGGTGGCGGTGGACTTCCGCCTCCTCTGCGCCAGCCACCGCCGGCTGGCCGACGAGGTCGCAGCGGGCCGCTTCCGCGAAGACCTGTACTACCGGCTCAACGGCCTGACGCTGACGCTGCCACCGCTGCGCGAGCGCAGCGACCTGCCGGCGCTGGTGGCCAAGCTGCTGCAGGCCGAGGCACCGGCGCGAGCGCTGCGGGTGGATGACGAGGTGATGGCCCTGTTCAGCCGCTACCGCTGGCCAGGCAATGTGCGGCAGCTGGCGAATGTGGTGAGAACGGGGGTGGCGCTGCTGGAGGACGGCGAGGACATGCTGACGCTGGCGCAGCTGGGCGATGACCTGCGGGAGAGGCTGGCGGGGTCAGGCAGCGCGGCCCCTGTCGCCGGTGTGCGGCCTGCCGGTGCCGGCGACCTGCGGGAGCAGGCAGACGCCAGCATCCGGGAGACGCTGGCGGCGGTGGATGGCAATGTGGCGGAGGCGGCGCGGCGGCTCGGCGTCAGCAGGAACACGCTGTATCGACGACTGCGGCGGGCGGGCCAGTTGGAGGGGCTTGCGATTTGAGACCTGACACCGAGCCCTGCGTGTGTTTGCCACTTGACGGGGCGGCTAATGGGTGCCCGCGAATTTTTTCTGGCCCTCGGCGAGTTGGTCGAGCGCCTGACGTTGCCCGTGCTTCAACGGCGCCAGCCGCTGCAGAAACAACTGCACGAGGTCATCCAGGTCGCGCACGGAATTGGCGATGACAACCAGATCGTCTCGCCGCTTGTCCTGCGGCGCATCCAACAGGATCACCCGACACAACATAACCGACCACGACCGTGGCGGGCTGCCAGACCAGCAAAGCGATCAACTGGACTTCAAGTCGATCGCGACCCGATGAACGTCCACCGGCACCACGGCGCTCACGGCGACGGTCTGGACCGCGTGAGATCCGTGCATCGAGACTTCCACGACGATGGTTTTCGTTCCTTCAGGGGATTCGGGGGGACGGGTGGCAATCGTCTCGTGCTGGATGCCGCTTATCCCCTGCACGGATGGGAGTTCAGGCATGAAGGGCTCTGTCCTCACAGGGTTCGATTTTGGAGGCTTGGTGCGAGATAACGCCCGCCGAATGCCCGATGCCAGCTTGCCCGTCAACTCGTAGCTGGCGCTTGCCAGCATGTTCTGCAGGAAGCCGGGCTGGGCGACCTGTGCGTCGAAGAACTCCACCAGGGTGTCAATGATTACCGAACCGTTCTGCACGAACTCGACCCGCGCTTCGACGCCAGAAGGTTCTTTGGACGCGGTGGCTGGCGGGTACCCTGCCCATTGGTTCAATGTTCGGTTGATGCTGGTCAGCAGCACGCCCAGCTCCGCCAGATTGATGCCCTCCTCGCTGTGAAGCCGCAGCCGCACGCGCAGTTTTCCGTCCGTCAAGATCATCATTTCCCCCTGGTTTGCATTCGTGTGCCACGTGGGCCAACTTGGAAGCTACTCAGCAGGTTGCAGGCACCTGCTGTCGATAAGTTGTCGGCATTTATGGTACGGGGTCACGGCCTGGTACGGGGGGGCACCCATTAGCCGACCCCGTCAAGTGGCAAACACACGCCCCTGCACCGCAAGAGCGCACCCTTTCTCCTTCAAGACTGCATTCCCCGTTGTCGAACTCACGGCGCACTTGGTTCTCGAAGTATTGGTTGCGCCGCAGCGCACCAGTCGCCCATCAGGATCAAGGCCTTGAACTCGGCGTTTGAAGCGTCGAGCTCGCCACCCCTGGCGGCCTTCACCGCCCCAGAAAACCGTCTGTTCCCCAGCACGTCCACTCATCGCAAGCCGGCGTGGCTCGCACAGGTCTTGTGGCTGCCGGCGCATGGCTCGATCTGGGGGCTCGGGGTCAAGGCTCAAATCTGAACCCCCAACTTGAAATCCAAGCGGACGCGCTCGATGTCATCGCGTCAAGTCTCGCAAGACGCCCTGCACCCCTGACCGCGCCTACTCCTGCCGGCGGCCATTAGCCAGCCTCAACCGGCCCGATCCAGCTTGTCCAAGAGCGCCAGCGCCCGCTCCGGCTTGCCGCGTGCGGCCCGGGTTTCAAACCTCACCCGCGCGTCGTAGTTCGCCAGCGCCACGGTCGCCAGTTCGTCCACCAGCTTGTTGACACTGATGGCATTGGCACGCGCCAGGGCCTTGAGCCGCTCGTGCTTGTCGTCAGGCAGGCGGATGGTCAGGGTGGACATGGAAACACCTCCAGGCATTGCTCGGGCGTCAGGACTTGGAGCCCGGGAAACTTCAACTCGCCGCGCGACAGGTCGCGCAGGTTGCGCGTGACGATCACATCGGCTTGCGCGGCAACGGCCAACTCGATGAGGTGGTTGTCGGCCTCGTCGGGCAGATTGGGCCGCCAGGCGTAGAACACCTCGACCCAGCGGCAGCGGCCCAGGAAGCCATCGAGCACATCGCCGCGTTCACCGGCATTCAATGCCGAGCGTTCAAACAGGGACTCGCGCGCCAGCACGTCTTCGTACTCCGCCAGCAACGCCGGCCCCAGCACGGCCTGGTAGCAGCCCGTCAGGCAGGCCCTGAGGACCGCCCGCGCGCTGGCGCCGCCCGGCATCAGCACGGCGACCAGAACATTGGTGTCGACGACGATGACCGGCATCGCAAAAAGATAGCACATATGCTGTCATTTTTCGCCGGCAAGTTGAGGGCGAACCTTCAATCCGACCTCTCACCGCAACGACGACGGCGGCCACGCCACTCAGCCCCATGCCCCGCCACCTCAGCATCGCCACCCAACTCCTGTCCCTGAAGGAGCGCTTCAAGATCCGCGAGGAGCGCGGCGACGGCAGCGAGCCGGTGGAGTTGTACGACTGCACCTGGCGCTTCGCCTGGTTCCGCGAGCTGTGGGTGCTGACGGCCGCAGGCGGGGCCGAGACGGTGATGCGGCGGCGCCTGCTGAGCTGGGCGCCACGGTGGGACATCAGCTCGCCGCTGGGCAGCTTCACGCTGTGCCAGCGCGTGTTCATGCTGCGGCGCACGCTGGTGGTGGAGGGCGGGCCGTTCGACGGCGCCACGCTCACCGGCAACTTCATCGACATGTCGTTCCGCCTGGAGCACCGCGGCCAGCTGCTGGCCACGGCCCAGGGCAAGTGGCTGACGCTGCGCAACCGCCACCTCGTGGAGCTGCTGAGCGACGCCCCCGCCGTGGAGACGCTGGTGGCCCTGCTGATGGCACGGCTGATGGCACGGCTGATGGCACGGCTGATGATCGACCAGGCCGCCGAGGCACAAGGCTCGGCCACCGGCGCGGGCGACTGAAGCGGGGCCGGCGGGCGAGCTGACGCCGATGCCCAACGCGCCGCCAACGCTGACTACACTCAGTCAACGCGTCAGCGCTCCCGGACCGACAGGTGATGACCATCCCCGTCCTGCTCGTCGATGACAGCGAGTTCGATCGCCTGTACACGCGCATCGTGCTCGGCCGCACGGGCCTGCCCTGGGCGGTGCAGGAGTGCGAGTGCGGCCCCGAGGGGCTGAGCGCCCTCACGCAGGCGCCCGGGCGCATCGCCCTCGTGCTGCTGGATCTCAACATGCCGGGCATGGACGGCTTCGAGTTCATAGCCGCCTTCGAGCGCCTGCCCGCCGCCGTGCGCGGCGGGACGGAGATCGTCGTGCTCAGCAGCTCGCCGCTGGACACCGAGCGCCAGCGCGCCCTGGCGCACCCGGTGGTGAAGGACTACCTCGTCAAGCCGCTGACGCTGCCCCAGGCCCAGCACCTGGGCCAGCCACCACGGCTGGCCGAAGCATGACGGCCCGCTGCCGGGCCCGGCAGGCGGCTGCGCTGGCGCTGCTGGTGGCCCTGGCGCCGCCGGCCAGCGCTACCGGCAGCGAGCCATTGGCCGTGCGCTTCGCCCCCGAGCGCGACTACGGCCCCTTCGTCTTCGCCGACGAGCAGGGCCGCGTGCAGGGCCTGTCGGTCGACCTGCTCGCACGCCTGGCGCCCACGGCCGGGCTGCGGCTGCAGACGCTGCCGCCCGCGCCGCTGGCCGAGCAGCTGGCGTTGCTGCGGACGGGCGGGGCCGATCTGGTGTCGTCCCTGCGCCCCACGCCGGAGCGGGCCGAGTACCTCGCATTCACGCGGCCGTATGTGACCGTGCCGGCCATCCTGGTGGTGCGCGCCGGGGCCGGCGCCGTGCTGCCGGGCGCCGACGGCCAGACCCGCCTGCTCGGGTTGACCGGCCGGCCGGTGGCCGTGGGCGCGGGTTATGCCGTGGAGGGCTTCGCGCGCGAGCGCTTCCCGCAGGTGCGCTGGGCGCCCGTGCCCGACGACGTGCAGGCGCTGCGCGGCGTGCGCGAGGGGCGCTTCGACGCCGCCGTGGTAGACGCCGCCAGCGCCGCCTTCATCACCCAGCGCCACGGGCTGGACAAGCTCGGCGCGGCCGGCCCCATCGGCTTTGACTATGCGCTCAGCCTGGCCGTGCCCAAGGCGCGGGCCGACCTCGTGCAGCGGCTGGACGCCGCGATTGCCGCCCTGCCGCTGCAGGCCCGCAACGAGATCCAGCAGCGCTGGATGGGCCCGCTGCATGGCAGCGCGCTGATGCAGCCGCCGTGGCACCGGCTGGTGGGCTGGGCGGCCGCGTGGCTGGGCGCGGCCGGGCTGCTGCTGGCCTGGGTGCTGTGGCGCCGGCACCAGCGGCGCCGTAGCCGCGTGACCGAGCCCCCCACCCCGCCATGACGGTCCCCAGCACGCCCCCGCCGCCCGCCCCTGCAGCCTCCTGGCTGGCACAGCAGCCGCTGGTGCCCACCGCGCTCGGGCTGGCCCTCGCCTACATCGCCGCAGCCGTGCTGTCGCTGGAACTGTCGCGCCAGCCGGGCAGTGTGGCGTCCATCTGGTATGCCAATGCACTGGCCGTCGCCGCGCTCGCACACCGGCCCCGGCGCGACTGGCCGGCGCTGCTGCTCGCCGTCACGCTGGCCATCGCGACCGCCAATGCGCTGTGGGGCGACCAGCTGCTGATGGCACTGTCCTTCACGCCGGCCAACCTGGCCGAGATCAGCCTGGCTGCGGCGGCGCTGCGGCGCGCGGGGCTGCACCGCAGCGGCATCGTGTCGGCCGCCACGCTGGGCTGGGCACTGCTGCTGGCGGCGCTGGCGGCGCCGCTTGTCAGTGCGACGTTGGCGCTGCTGACCGTGGGCCCGCTCATCGGCCAGGGCCTCACCGGGCTGTGGCTGCCGTGGCTGGAGGGCAGCACCATCGGCGTTCTGTCTGCGCTGCCGCTCGCGCTGCTGATGGCCGGCGAAGGGCCGCAGGCCGTGCGGCGACTGGCAGGCAACGCACTGGCCTGGGCGCTGCTGTGCGCCGCCATCGGCGCCACGCTGCTGGCGGCGGCCTACCTGCACTACCCGATGGTGTTCACCACGCTGCCGCTGATCACGGCCGCCGTCGTCCTGCCGCTGGCCGGCACCTACCTGCTGACGCTGGCCGTCTCCATCACGCTGGCCGCCGCGCTGGGCAGCGGCCTGCTGCCCGCACCGCCGCTCAGCGCGGCCTGGCAGCAGGTCTTCATTTACGTCGCCATCGCCGCCGCACTGCTGCCCGGGCATCTACTGGCTGCCACCCTGCACGAGCTGCGGCGCAGCCAGCAGCGCCTGGCCCAGCACAGCGACGCGCTGCGGCGCGCCAACGACGGGCTGGAGCAGTTCGTGCACTTCGCGGCCCATGACCTGCGCGAGCCGCTCAACACCATCGCCGGCTTCGGCAGCCTGCTGCGCGAGGAAGCCCAGCCGCTGGACGACGCGGCCCGCCAGCACCTCGCGCTGATGCTGCGCGGCACCGAGCGCATGCGCAGCCTGCTGGACGACATGCTGGCCTTTGCCCGGCTGCAGCAGCACGAGGCGCCCACGATGGGCCGGGTCGACCTGGACCAGGCGCTGCAGTCTGCCCGCGACGCGCTCGCGCAGCAGGTCGCCAACAGCGGCGCCCACATCACCAGCGCGCCGCTGGGCCACGTGCACGGCCACGCCGCCATGCTGCAGATGCTGCTGCAGAACCTGCTGAGCAACGCGCTGAAGTTCGTGGATGCCGGCGAGGCGCCACAGGTGGCGTTCAGCGCCTTCGACGACGGCCCGCTGCGCGTGCTGCAGGTGCGCGACCACGGCATCGGCATCAGCGCCGACGCCGTCAGCCGCCTGTTCAAGCCCTTCCAGCGCCTGCACACCCGGCGCCGCTACGAAGGCTCGGGCCTGGGCCTGGCGCTGGCGCGCCGCATCGTGGAGGTGCACGGCGGCAGCATCAGCGTCACCCCGGCCGAGGGCGGGGGAAGCTGCTTCACGGTGAGATTGCCGAGGGCGGCCGCAGAAGTCCTTTGAGACGCGCCTGTGCCTGGATCCGCCACACTGCGTGCCGCCCCCACTGCCCGCCCAAGAACCCACCATGCCCAAGGCCTACTGGATTGCCCGCGTCGATGTCTCCGACGCCGAGACCTACAAGCGCTATGCGCAGCGTAACAACGCGGTGTTCGCGAAGTTCGGCGGGCGCTTCCTGGTGCGCGCAGGGCAGTTCGAGAACCCCGAGGGCAGCAGCCGCGGCCGCAACGTGGTGATCGAGTTCCCAAGCTACGAGGTGGCGCTGGCCTGCTACCGCTCGCCGGAGTACGCCGCCCAGATCGCGCTGCGCCGCCCGGCCGCCGAAGCGGACGTGGTGATCGTGGAGGGCTACGACGGCCCGCAGCCCGGCGAGGCGTGACAACGGCCCGGCCGGGTGCGGAATCCGTGAGTTCCGGACATCGCCGGCCGCAGGCCATGCGGCGTGCGAAGCCGTGCTACCGCGCCTGCACCCATGCGCCGGGCCGCGACCCGGAGATGACCCTGCGGCTGCCGGAAGGCGTGGTGCTCAGCGCGCGGCCTTGGCGCGGTACATGGCCTGGTCGGCCCGCTGCAGCACGGCCTCGGGGCTGTCGTCCTGCGGGCCGAACACCGCCACACCGATGCTGGCCGAGCCGGGATGCTCGATGCAGCGCTCGCCGCCCGGCCCGCCGGGCAGCCGCAGGACATAGGTCTGGGCCAGGCGCTCGCGCAGCTTGGCCGCCACGCTCTCGGCCTGGTGCCTGGCCAGCTCGGGTTCGGCCGGCAGTGGCGTCAGCATCACGACGAACTCGTCGCCGCCCAGGCGCACCACCGAGTCCGACACCCGCACCGCCGCCTGCAGGCGCTGCGCCACCGTCACCAGCAGCTGGTCGCCGGCGGCATGGCCGTGGGTGTCGTTCAGCGGCTTGAAGTGGTCCAGGTCCACGAACAGCACCGCGCCATGCAGGCCGGTGCGCGGCCTCTGGTTGACGGCCATGCGCAGCCGGTCGTCCAGCAGCCGGCGGTTGGGCAGGCCGGTCAGTGCGTCCACGAAGGCCAGCTGGCGCACCTGCGCCTCCAGCTCCTTGCGGGAGGTCACGTCGTTGATGTAGTTGATGTAGTTGATGGTGGCCGGGCGACCCTGCCAGTCGATCAGCGAGCCGCCCATCTCCAGCCAGCGCACGCCGCGCTCCCGCGTCTTGACGCGGTACTCGTAGCGCATAGGCATGGGCACGCCCTGCAGCCGCTTGCGGTGGTTGCTCTCGAGCAGCTCGTGGTCGTCCTCGAGGATGAAGTCCAGGAAGGGGCGGCCCAGCAGCGCTTCCTCGGGGAAGCCCACGAACTCGCACAGGTGGCGGTTGACGAACTTGAAGCACCAGTCCTGCACCACGGCCACGCCCTCGCTGGCGGTCTCGCCCAGCTCCAGGTAGCGCCGCTCGCTGTGCTGCAGACGCGCCTCCAGGCGCAGTTGCTCGGTGAGGTCGCGGGCCAGCACCCAGCGCCCGTCTGGCCGGCCCAGCGCATCCACCAGCGGGCTCGTGTGGAGCGCCACCCAGCGCGGCGGCCGTTCACGCGCCAGCAGCAGCGCGCGGCCACCGGCATCACCGGCGTAGCGCCCGGCCTCCAGCAGCCGGCTCACGGGCTGGCCCAGCAGCGCCTCGGCGGGCCAGCCGCACAGCGGCAGCACCGAGGCCGACACCTCGCGAAGGCAACCCTGCGCGTCCTCGCGCCACCAGAGCTCGTGGCTGTGCGACAGCAGGGTCGCGGGCGGGCCATCGGCCAGCAACAGGCCGAGCTTGTCAGTCATGGAATCCTCCCTGTCGGCCGACCGATCTGGCTCGTGGGCGAGCTGCCGGGCGTGCGCGATTGCGCGGGAGTGTGCCGCAAGGCCGAGCAGCGGCGGGCGTGACCCACAGCCCCGCTGAGGCGGGAGGCTAGGCTGCCGGGTGTTCAACCCGTTGCGCATCGCCCACCCATGACGACCCGCCCGCCCCTGCTCGCCGCGCTGCTGGCACCAGCACTACAGCCGCGACAGCGCCATGGCCTCCACCGACAACCGCAACGCCCGCAATCCGGAGCGCCAGTCGCTGCTGCGCTCGCTAGGCAAGTCCTCCGGCGCCTACCAGAGCGGCGTGTACGGCCTGACGCCGCTGGTGCTCCTGAACCACCAGGGCAGCTTCTACAGCCTCAGCACCTTCGCCCACGAGCGGGGCCACGGCATGCACACCGTGCTGGCCAAGGCGGCCCCGCCCTTCGAGACCGCCGGCTACCCGCTGTTCCTGGCCGAGATCGAGAAGCTGCTGGCGCAGAAGGCCCGCAGGCCCGCCCGATTTCGCGCGATCTTCCCGGGTTCGCGGGGCTTGCGCGCGCCGGGCCGGACGGATCGCGGGGGTGGCCGGTACAATCCGGCCATAGATTCGCGCAAGACCCCCGGGGTCTTCCCAGCAGCCGCACCGGTCATCCCCTGGCCCGACTCCTGAGCGGCTCGCCGCAGCAACTCTGCTGAAGCTCTTGAGTGTTTCTGTCCCGCCCGGCAGCCGCCAGGCGGAGCCCGTCCAATGTCCCCGGCACGGCCGCCCGCCGCACCGGACCGGGCATTGCCAAAGATCCTGCGTGGCCCCGTGCCGCGCCCGCGCCTACGGAGCCCACTGACTTGGCCAAAGAAGAACTGATCGAAATGCACGGCGTCGTCGACGAAATCCTGCCGGACTCGCGCTTCCGCGTGACGCTGACGAATGGCCACAAGGTCATCGCCTACACCGGCGGCAAGATGCGCAAGCACCACATCCGCATCCTGGCCGGCGACAACGTGTCGCTGGAAATGTCGCCCTACGACCTGAGCAAGGGTCGCATCACGTTCCGCCACCTGGCCAACCGCGGCCCCGCCCCCGGCTCGCGCTGAACGTTCCCGGCTGAATTCGACGCTGCCGCCGCGCCCGCACCGGGCCGGCGGCAGTTGTCGTTTGCGGGGCCGCTCAGAAGGCCGTCACGCGCGCTGCGATCGTGACGGCGCTGGCCAGCGCCGCGCCGCCGCTGTGCGTGCCGGCGTTCTGCACCAGCGCGTTGAACTCGGCGCCACCGGCAGCCAGCGTGCCCCCGCTGACCGGCGTGAGGCTGATGCCGGTCTGCAGCAGCGGGCTGCTCAGCACGACGGCGCTGGCGGCGCGCGGCATCGTGAACGCGAAGGCCGGCTTGCCGTTGGCATCACGCAGCACCAGCAGCCCCGCCGGCACGGTGCGCAGCGTCACGCAGTTCTGCGTGGCGGCGCTGGCGGTCACGCTGCTGTTGCGGCCGCCCAGCCCGATGAAGGTGCCGCCGGTCACGGTGAAGGTGTTGTTGTCGCAGTCCAGCCCGCCCTCGGCGCCGCTGGCTCCGTCGGCGATGACGAGGCCGCCGTTGAGGGTGAGCGTGCCGTTGCTGTCGATGGCATCGTTGCGGCTGGCGCGCGCCAGGATGCGGCCGCCGTTGATGACGATGGCCTTGCCGGCGTTGATGGCGTCGTCCGTGGTGTTGATCACCAGCGTGCCGCCGTTGATGGTGACGCTGGACTTGCCCTCGATGCCCTCGGGCGACAGCGAGCTGTCGCCGTCGGTGAGGTTGGTGTCCTCGAAGGGCGTGCCCGTGGTGGTGATGGTGAGCGTGCCGCCGTTGATGGTGACACGCGGATCGGGGTCGTCCGTGGTGGCGCTGGTGCTGCCGTCCTCGGCGCCTTCCCACGACGCGGTGATGGCCTTGTCATGGCTGGTGATGACCAGCGTGCCGGCGTTGATGGCGATGAAGCCGACGGCGGCCGTCGCGTCCTCCTTGCCCTCGACCTTGATGCCCTTGCCGGCAGGCGTCGTCACGGTGAGGCTGCCGCCGTCCATGACGAAGGCGTGGTTGGCGCGCACGCCGTCCTTCTTGACGGCCTGCACGTTCAGCGTGCCGCTGGACAGGCGCACATGCGCGTCGCTGGCCAGGCCATGCTTGGCGGCCGACGTGATGGCCAGGCTGCCGGTGCCCGACAGCAGCAGCGGCCCCTCGGCAAACAGGGCGGCTTTCAGATCCATCGCGCTGCCATCGGGCCCGGTGCGCGCGGTGTAGGTGCTGCTGTCGCTGAGCGTGTTGCTGCCCGTCAGCACGACGAAGGCGCGCTGACGGGACTGCAGGTTCAGCGCCGGCCCGTCGGTGCTGGCCAGCGTCACGCCCTCCAGCGCCAGCCGGTAGTCCTGCTCGCTGTGCACGGTGACGGTCTGCGTCCCGCTGCCGCTGAGAGCCAGCTCCAGCCGCGCCGTGGCGGGCAGCGTGGACGTGACGGTCAGGCCCAACGCTTCGGCCTGCAACACGACCACGGTGCTGCCCGCCAGGCTGACCTCGGTGCGCCCCGCCACGGTGGCGCCAACCACCAGGCTGGCCGAGCCACTGCTCACGGCGCCCGTGCCCAGCGCAACGGCCAGACGGTGGTGGGTCAGCGCGGCGGCCGTGTCGATGGCGTTGGCGCCGGTCTCCAGGCGCCAGGCGCCCACCAGCGTGGTGGTGGGCGGCGCCACGTCGGCCCCGCTGGCATCGGTGCCCAAGACCGTGCCGGCCGTCGTGCCGCCAGTGCTGCCGCCCGAACTGCCGCCGCTGGTGCTGCCGGTGTCGCTGGAGCTGCTGCTGCCGCCACCGCCACCGCCGCAGGCGCCCAGCACCAGGGCCAGGGGGGCGGACAGCGCCAGCCGGCGGCGTGTCGGGTCGATCAGGGTGTCGGACAGGGGCGATGGCAAGTGCGATGGCATGGGCATGGGTATGGGGTGCGCGTGGCGTGTTGCGAAGGCGCCCAAGCTATCGGGCCATTCCCCGGTCCGTGTGTCCGCAGGTGAAGTTTTGTTGCCCCGGCAGGAGGTCGCTGAAGCCGCCGCGGGCAGCCGGACGGCCACCCGCCCACCGCCCGGGAAGGGCCTGCTGATCGGGGTTCACTAAACTCTCGCCCTTTTTCCTCGCGCGCGACCCGTGTGCGCGACCGTCGCCCGCATGCAAGCCTCCCCCCCTTCCACAGCCCCCGAGCCGCTGGCCCGGCTGCTGCTGCAATGGGGCGTCGCGCCGGTGCCGGCCACGCCGGTGGCGCCGCGCCTGGGCGGCTGGCTGGGCTGGGCGGACGCGATCGGGCTGTCGCAGGTGCTGGCCACGCCACCGGCCAGCGGCGTCAACGCCGCGGCGGCCGAGGAGGCGCGCCGCTGGGCGGCCGCCGCGCTGGAGCGTCTACACAGCGACCTCGCCAACGCCTTCGACGACGCCCTACTGGCCCGCGACGCCGCCGAGCCCGCGCCCGACGGCGTGTCGCTGGCCGACTTGCTGGCGCCGTTCCGGCTGCACCACGCGCAGCAGCAGCGCCTGATGGCCGCCCGCATCGCCACGCTGCGCGAGCGACTGCGCCCGCACCTGGCCGACGCTTCGGGCACCGGCATGAGGCTGGCGCAGCTGGATGCCGTCATCGAGCACGCCACACTGGCCGCCGAAAAACAGGCGCTGGCCGGCCTGGCCACGCTGCTAACGCGCCGCGCCGAGGCCCACCACGCCGCCGATGCGCGCGGCTGGCGCCACCCCTTCTGGGCCGACCTGCAGCGCCTGCTGCGGGCCGAGCTGGACCTCCGACTCCAACCGGTGCTGGGCCTCATGGACTCCCTTGAGGCGCTGCACCAGGCCGACTCCCCATGAACCGCTTCCTGACCGCCCTCTACCCCCTCGCCCTGGCCTCCGGCCTCGCGGCCATTGCCGGCGCGGCGCTGTCCGCCGCGCGCCACCACCCGGTGGCGCTGGCGATGACGCTGCTGATCGCCGCCTTCTTTGCCGTAGGCGTGTGGGAGCTGACCGCCTTCCGCCGCGCCAGCCGCGCGCTGCGCGAGGCGCTGACGGGCGACGACTTCCCGGCCCGCGTGCCCGCCGCGCTGCAGGCCGCCGTGCAGCAGCGGCTGGACGGCCTGCGCGTCACGCTGCCGGGCCTGGCCCTGGCGCCTGCCCTGGCCGGTCTGCTGGTGCTGCTGGGCATGCTGGGCACTTTCATCGGCCTGGTGCTGACACTGGGCAGTACGGCCTCGGCGCTGGGCGCATCGGCCGACCTCGCCGCGCTGCGCACCGCCCTGGGCGCGCCCGTGCAGGGCCTGGGCCTGGCCTTCAGCGCCAGCGTGGCCGGCGTGGCCGGCTCGGCCATGCTGGGCCTGATGGTGGCGCTGGCACGACGCGAGCGCGCCGCCGCCGTGGCGCTGCTGGACAGCGCACTGCTGGGCCCGCTGCGCCCGCTGACCGCCGCGCACCGCCGCGAGCAGGCCCAGCAGGCGGCCGCCGCGGCTGCCGCTGAGGCCACGCGCCAGCAGCAGCAGGCGCTGGTGGACCAGTTGCAGCAGTTCGCCCAGCAGGTGGCCGGCCAGCTGGCCGCGCAGAACGACCGCTTCCACACCAACACCCACGCGGCCTACACCGCGCTGGCTGCCAACGTGGACGCCACGCTGCGCCAGAGCCTCACCGAGAGCGCCCGCCTTGCCGGCGCCGCCATCCAGCCCGCCGCCGAGGCGGTGATGGCCGGCATCGCCCGCGAGGCTGCCGCGCTGCATGAGCGCGTGGGCACGCAAGTGGGCGAACAACTGGGCACGCTGGCCCAACGCTTCGAGGCCGGCGCCGAACGCATCGCCCAGCAGGGCGAGGCTGCCGCCACCGCCCAGGCCGACGCGCTGGCCCGCCAGCGCGAGGCACATGACCAGCTGCTGGCTGACACCGGCAGCGCCACGCAACAGGCCGTTGATCGCCTGGCCCAGCAGCAGGACGCCGCCGCGCAGACGCTGCTGGCCGCGCTGGCCGAGGCCGCCGGCCGCCAGCAGGCCGCCCAGGCCCAGGCAGATGCCGAGCGCGCCGACGTGCTGCGCCAGCAGGCCGACGCGCTGGCCCAGCAGCGCAGCGCCACCCAGCAAGCGCTGGCCGATGCGTCCGAGCGGCTGGCCGCGCAGGCGCAGGCCCTGTTCGAGCGCCTGGCCGAGCACCAGGCCCGCCAGCAAGCCGCGCAGGCGGCGCAGGCCGAGCAGGCCCGCGCCGCGCTGTTGGCCGAGCGCCAGGCGCTGGCCGACGAGCGCAGCGCCAACGAACGCCTGCTGGCCGCCCAGCGCGAGGCCGCGCAGGCCTTGCTGGCCGACAGCGGCGCCCGTGCGCAGGACGCGCTGACCGCGCTGACCACCGGCTTCGCGACGCAGACGCAGGACCTGCTGGACCGCATTGCCGACACCCAGACACGCCACGCCGCGCTGCAGGCCGAGCTGGATGCCCAAGCCCGGGCCGAGGCACGCGCCGAGGCCGAGGCCCTGGCCGCGCAGCGCGAGGCCAACGAGCGCCTGCTTGCCGCCCAGCACGACGCCGCTCACCAGTTGCTCACTGCCAGCGGCCAGCGGGCGCAGGACGCGCTGACCGAGCTGACAGCCGGCTTCACCGCGCAGACGCAGGCCGCCATCTCCGCCATCGCCGCCGCCCACAACCAGCTGCAGACGGCCCACGCCAGCCACGATGCCGAGCGACTGGCCGCCTGGCGCCACGAGCTGCAAGCCGCCGGCGCCACGCAGCTGGCGCAGCAACAGCAGCTGGCCGACGGCCTGCTGCAGCACACGCGCGACCTCGTCGCGCAGGCCGAGGCCCAGGCCAAGACCACGCTTAGCGAGGCCGGCGCCCTGCTGCAGGCGGCCGGCGAGGCGCCGCGCGCTGCCGTGGAGGTGGTGGCCGCGCTGCGCGAGCAGCTGGCCCAGAGCCAGGCCCAGGACCGCGCCGCGCTCGCCGAGCGCGCCGAGCTGATGCAGACCGTCTCCACGCTGCTGGCCTCGCTGCAGCAGGCCGCGGGCGAACAGCGCGCCGCGCTGGACGCGCTGCTGGCGGGCGCTGCCGGCCGCGTGGACACGCTGGTGGGCGGCACGTCGGCCCAGGTCGGCACGCTGCTGGACGGCGCCGCCGCCAAAGTGGACGCGCTGCTGCAGGGCGCCGCCGGCCAGGTGGAGACGCTGCTGGCCGGCACTGCCACGCAGGTACACACGCTGATGGGCAGCTCTGCCACGCAGCTGGAGAGCCTGGGCCAGCGCTTCACCGAGCAGGCCGGCGCCACCGGCCAAGCGCTGTCGGACGCCGTCACCACGATGGCCGCCAGCGCCGCCGAGATGGGCAGCCTGGGCGAGGGCTTCGGCACGGCGGTCGCGCAGTTCCAGGGCGCCAACGCGCAGCTGGTGCAGCACCTGGCCGCCCTGGAGGAACGCCTGGGCGCCACGCTGACGCGCAGCGACGAGCAGCTGAGCTACTACGTGGCGCAGGCGCGCGAGGTCATCGACCTGTGCCTGGGCTCGCAGAAGGCCGTGCTGGACGCGCTGCAGAACACGGCGGGCACCCATGGATGAGCCGCTGGACCTGGAGCACGACGCCCCGGCCGACGGCCTGAGCGCGCCGGCCTGGGCCGCCTTCGGCGACCTGATGGCCGGCGTGCTGGGCGCCTTCGTGCTGGTGCTGGCCGCCGCGCTGGTGGGCCAGCTGGACCTCGCCCACCAGCTGCAGGCCGAGGTGGCCCAGCGCGAGGCCGAGCAGGCCCGGCGCGAGGCGCTGGAGCAGGCGCTGGCGGGGCCGCTGGCCGAGTCGCTGAAGGCCGGGCTGATCACGCTGGCCGAGGGCCGCATCGGCATCAGCGGCGCGGTGCTGTTCGCCACCGGCTCTGCCGAGCTGCATGGCGACGGCCGGGCCCTGCTCAAGCGGCTCGCGGGGCCGCTGCGCAGCTACCTCGCGCAACGCGACGAGGCCCTGATGGTCAGCGGCTTCACCGATGACCGCGCCGTGGTGACCGGGCAGTTCGCCGACAACTGGGAGCTGTCGGCCCAGCGCGCGCTGACCGTCATGCGCGTGCTGACTGCCGAGGGCCTGCCGCCAGACGCGGTGTTCGCGGCCGCCTTCGGGCCGCAGCAGCCGGTCGCCTCCAACGACGACGCGGCCGGCCGCGCGCTGAACCGGCGCGTGGAGATCGCCCCCACGCCGCGCCCCCAGCGCGCCGGGGCCGCCGCCGCCTCGGCGCCCGCTTCAGCCACGGCCCGCTGAGCATGGACGACGCGCTGCGCGATCCGCTAGCCTGGCTGCAGGCGCGCACCGACCTGCTGGCCGGTGACCCGGTGCAGCGGCGCGTGCTGGACGGCCTAGCGCGCCGCGCCGCCGCGCTGCCGCCCGGCGCACTGCGTGCGCGGCTGGTGGCCCGGCTGCTGCAGCGCGCCGAAGCCGCGCCAGCCGGCCCGCCGGCCCGCGCCGCCGCCGCCGTCCCCACACCCAGCCCGCTGACCGCGCTGCTGGCGCTGCTGCACAGCCAGGCGCCCGGCGGCGGCGAGCTGCGCACCGTGGCCGCCCACCAGCGCACCTGGCGCCAGCTGCGCACCGCACAGCGCATGGCCGAGGTCAGCGCGCCGGTGCCCGAGCACCTGGGCCCGCTGAACAGCCAGGTGCTGGTGACGCGCGCGCTGCAGCAGCTGCAAGCCCTGGCGCCCGACTACCTGCAGCGCCTGCTGACCCAGCTCGACACGCTGGCCGCGCTGGCGCCGCTGCAACCTGCCGCCGCCGACGACAAGCACGCCCGCGGCACGCGCGCGCCAGCCCGCATGGCGCCGGCCAAGGCGGTCGCCCGCAAGCCGGCGGCGCGCAAGCGCTGAGGGCGACGGCGGGCGCCGAGCCTGCAAGCAGCCTCAGGCAACTACCAATTGGAACTGCGTTCCGAAAATACGAAATTACGTTTCGTTCGGCGCAACACGCCGTTTTGGACATCTCGACCGTCAGCGCCTGACGGGCCGGAGCCGCTGTTCACCTCCCCCGCCTTGCCCTGATCCGTCGCTCATTGCCCAGACGCCCGCGTGCCGAGCCGCGGCCACGCCCGTGGCCGTGAAGTCACACAACAAGCAACGACTGGAGACAAGACATGAACGGATTCCTGATGGCGCGCCGCCTGTGGCGCGGTGTGGTGGCGCTGGCCCTGGTGGCTGCCGCCGGCAGCGCGGCGGCCGCGCCCGGCGTGCGCACGGTGCCGGCCTGCACCAAGGTCAACGTCAGCGCCACCATCGACGTGCCTG
Source organism: Pelomonas margarita (assembly GCF_043555875.1). Lineage (NCBI taxonomy): Bacteria > Pseudomonadati > Pseudomonadota > Betaproteobacteria > Burkholderiales > Sphaerotilaceae > Roseateles > Pelomonas margarita. The sequence continues at coordinate 133,276 of NZ_JBIGHW010000009.1, forward strand.
CCGGCACGACCTGGGACGGCGTGGCCAAGTACGGCAAATGGGTCTGCCTGGTGGGCACGGCGTCCAACATGAAGGGTACGCAGAGCGAGAGCCAGATCCCGATGTTCAAGCTGAACAACGGCGCGACGGTGAAGAACGTCGTCATCGGCGACGGCTCGCTGGGCAGCGGCACCAACCTGGCCGCCGGCGGCGCTGACGGCGTGCATTGCTACGGCGTCTGCAACATCACCAATGTGTACTGGGCCGACGTGGGCGAGGACGGCGCCACGGTGCGCAAGCTCAGCGGCGTGACCAGCAAGCTGACCATCAGCGGCGGCGCGGCCTTCAAGGCGGCCGACAAGCTGTTCCAGCACAACAGCGACGGCACGCTGGTGATCCAGGACTTCTACGCCGACAACATCGGCAAGTTGGCCCGCTCCTGTGGCAACTGCTCCACGCAGTACGCCCGCAAGATCACGGTGACCGGCGTGCGCCTGGGCACGGTGAACTCGTCCGGCGTGGGCGTGAACAGCAGCTACGACAGCAAGTCGGGCATCGCCGGCAAGTACGACGTGGCCACCATCACCGACCTGGTCTACAGCGGCTCCAAGGCCAAGTGCGACGCCTTCGTGGGCACGGGCTCGGGCAACGAGCCGGTCAAGGACACCAACGCCAGCAACATCGCCCGCGCCTGCGTGTTCAAGTGAGCGCCCTGCGCCCGCTGGCCTGGGGGCTGGTGGCGACCGGCACCGCTCTCGCGGCGCTGGTGCTGCGGCCGGCGCCTGCGCCCACAGTGCCTGCGGCCGAGGCGGCGGCGGCGGCGCCGCTGCTGCACGTCTTCAAGCCGGCGCCCGCGGCGGCGCCGCTGGCCGCCACCGCCGCGCCGGCCGCCCCAGACCTGGGCCTGCCCGCGCTGCGCGAGCAGCTGGCGCGCGACCCGGCCGCCGCGCTGCCGGCGCTGGAGGCCCTGGCTGCCCGCCAGCCCGCGCTGGCGCTGCCACTGTACGAACAGCTGCTGGCCCACTGGGCCCAGCGGCGCCAGCACCCGCTGGCCGTACAGGCGCTGGCCCGCGCGCCGCTGGACGCCGACACCCGCGAGCGGCTGCTGCAGCCACTGCTCGCCCATTGGGCCGAGACCGCGCCCGACCAGGCCGCGCGCTGGGCCCAGGCCACACCGGGCCAGGCCGGCCTGCTGGCGCCGCTGCACGACCGCTGGCTGCAGCAGGATGCCCGCACAGCCACCGTGTTCGCCAGCATGCTGCCGGCCGGTGAGGCGCGCGGCGCGCTGCTGGCCGACGGCTGGGCGCGCTGGGCTGCGCAGGACGGCCCGGCCGCGCGCGACTGGCTGCGCTCGCAAGGCCCGCAACCCGCGCTGGACGAGGCCCTGGCCCGCCACGCCAGCGGCGACGAACTGGCCCGCCATGCGCCGCTGGAGGCGCTGGACCTGGTGGCCCGCATTGCCGACCCCGACCGCCGCCGCCAGGCATGGCAGGCACTGGCGCAAAGCCTGCACGACATCGACCCCGCCCAGGTGGCACCGCTGCTGGCCCGCGCGCCGGGGCTGTGGCCCGCCGAGCAGGCGCAGCTGCTGGCCGGGCTGCATTGAGCAGCCCGAGGCTGCGGCCCGGCCATCACCTGCGCTCATACCCACCCGGCCGGCGCGCATGGCTGCTGCGGGCCGGCCCGGGGCCGGGCAGGCGGTGGGCGCTGCAACAATCCAGCCCCATGACCGCCCCCTCCCGCGTCCTTGCCGCCGCGCTGGCCCTGCTGCTGGCCGCCTGCGCCAGCCCGCCGCCCTCGCCCTCAGCGCCCGCCCAGACCGGTGCCGCCGCCCCCGCCACGCCGCCCCCGCCGCTGCGCAGCGCCAGCGGCGAGATTCGCGCGCCGCAGATCGACCGCAGCCACACCTCGCAGAACCAGGACAGTCGCAGCCTCTTCATCGTGCTGCACTACACGGTGCTGGACTGGGAGAAGTCGCTGCGCGTGCTGACTACCGGCGGCCAGGTCTCCAGCCACTACCTGGTGCGCGACAACCCGGCCATCAGCTACGCGCTGGTGGACGAGAACCGCCGCAGCTGGCACGCGGGCGCCAGCTTCTGGGCCGGGCACAGCAACCTGAATTCCTCGTCCATCGGCATCGAGATCGTCAACGCCGGCTATGTGGACGGCCCGGGCGGCCGCGTCTACGCGCCCTTCCCTCAGGCGCAGATCGACGAAGTCATCGCGCTGGTGCGCGACATCCAGAAGCGCCACAACGTGCGCCCCGAACGCATCATCGGCCACGCCGACATCGCGCCCGGCCGCAAGCAGGATCCCGGCCCCAACTTCCCGTGGAAGCAGCTGGCTGACGCCGGCCTCATCCCCTGGCCGGACGGCCCCGCCGTGCTTGTGAAGACGCTGGAGCACGAGGTGGCGCCGCGTGACGTGGCGTGGCTGCAGGAGCGGCTGACGCGCATCGGCTACAACGTGTCGCGCTCGGGCCAGATGGACACGCTGACGAAAGAAGTGGTGTCCACCTTCCAGATGAAGTACCGGCCGCGCGACATCTCCGGCACCGTGGACGCCGAGACGGCTGCACTGATCGACGTGGCCGCCACGCCCGCGCTGATGCGCGTGAAGGGCGCGGGCGAGGGCGAGACACGCCCCTACACCTCGCGCTGGTGATGCTGGGCTTTCTGCTCAAGCGCCTGGCCACGCTGGTGCCGACGCTGATCGGCATCACGCTAGTAGCGTTCGGCCTGATCCGCCTGGTTCCCGGCGACCCCATCGAGGTCATGATGGGCGAGCGCCAGCTCGACGCCGAGACCCACGCCGCCCTTGTCAAGCGCATGGGGCTGGATCAGCCGCTGCCGGTGCAGTACGCGGACTACGTGGGCAAGCTTTTGCAAGGTGACCTGGGCGAGAGCCTGGTCAGCCGTGAGCCGGTGGCCAAAGAGTTCGTCGCGCTGTTCCCGGCGACGGTGGAACTGGCCGCGGCCGCGCTGATCTTCGCGGTCGGCTTGGGCCTGCTGCTGGGCGTCAGCGCGGGCCTCAAGCGCGGCTCGTTGCTGGACCAGGGCGTCATGGGCACGGCCACCATCGGCTACTCCATGCCGGTGTTCTGGTGGGGGCTGATCCTCATCATGTTCTTCAGCGTGCAGCTGGGCTGGACGCCGGTGAGCGGCCGCATCGGCATCGAGTTCGATCCGCCGCGCGTGACCGGCTTCATGCTGATCGACGCGGCGCTGAGCGACGAGGAAGGCGCGTTCACCTCGGCGCTGATGCACCTCATCCTGCCGGCGCTGGTGCTGGGCACGAGTACGCTGGCCGTCGTCGCACGCATGACGCGCTCGTCGATGCTGGAAGTGCTGCGCGAGGACTATGTGCGCACGGCCCGCGCCAAGGGCCTGTCTCCGACGCGCGTGGTCGTCGTGCATGCGCTGCGCAACGCACTGATCCCGGTGCTGACAGTGGTGGGCCTACAGACCGGCAGCCTGCTGGCTGGCGCGGTGCTGACCGAGACCATCTTCAGCTGGCCCGGCATCGGCAAATGGCTGATCGACTCCATCGCGCGGCGCGACTATCCCGTGGTGCAGGCCGGCATCCTGATCTCGGCGCTGACCTTCATCGGCGTGAACCTGGTGGTGGACGTGCTGTACGGCGTGGTGAACCCGCGCATACGCGGAGGTGGCCACTGATGAGCACCCTGGTGACCGAAGCACACCCGCCCGGCCCGCTGCGCGAGTTCTGGCAGGGCTTCACCGCCAACCGAGGCGCCTTTGCCGCGCTGGTGGTGTTCGCGCTGATCGCCGGAGCGTCGCTGTTCGCGCCGCTGATCGCACCGCACGACCCCATCGAGCAGTACCGCGACCACATGCTGACGCCGCCCGTCTGGGCCGAGGGCGGCAGCACACGCTTCCTGCTGGGTACCGACGAGCTGGGTCGCGACATGCTGAGCCGCTTGCTGCACGGCGGCCGCGTGTCGCTGGGCATCGGCCTGGCGGCGGTGGCGCTGTCGCTGCTGCCGGGCGTGCTGTTGGGGCTGCTGGCGGCGTTCTTCCAGCGCTGGTTGTCGCCAGCCATCATGCGCGTGATGGACATCGTGCTGGCGCTGCCGGCGCTGCTTCTGGCCATCTGCGTCATCACCATCCTGGGCCCGGGCCTCGTCAACACGGTCATCGCCATCGCCATCGGCGCGCTGCCGGGCTATGTGCGGTTGACGCGCGCGGCGGCGCTGGCCGAGATCGGCCGCGACTACGTGACGGCCAGCCGCGTGGCTGGTGCCGGCGTGTGGCGGCTGATGTTCATCACCGTGCTGCCCAACTGCATGGCACCGTTGATCGTCAACGCGACTTTGAGCTTTTCATCGGCCATCCTGGAGACAGCCGGCCTGGGCTTCCTGGGCCTGGGCGTGCAGGCACCCACGCCCGAGTGGGGCACGATGCTGTCGGCGGCGCGCGACTACATCACGCGCGCGTCGTGGGTGGTGACGTTGCCGGGGCTGACGATCCTCGTCACCGTGCTGGCCATCAACCTGATGGGCGACGGGCTGCGCGATGCGCTGGATCCGAAGTTGAAGAAGGTGGCGTGATGCTTCTTCGTTGCGCTTGCCTACCGCCCAGGCCCATGCCGGGAGTTCGCCCCGGCATGGGCCTCGCCACCAACATCCAGCAGCGATGAGCCTCCTCCACATCAAGAACCTCCGCGTCACGTTCGGCAACTTCCCCGCTGTCGACGGCGTCGACCTGCAACTCGACGCGGGCGAACTGTTGGGCATCGTCGGTGAATCCGGCTCCGGCAAGTCCGTCACCATGCTCGCGCTGATGGGCCTCATCGACGCGCCGGGCAAGGTGACGGCAGACGCGATCGAATTCCATGGCCAGGACCTGCTGAAGCTCACCCCGCGCGAACGCCGCCGCCTCATCGGCCGCGACGTGGCCATGGTGTTCCAGGACGCGCTGACCAGCCTCAACCCCAGCTACACCGTCGGCGCCCAGATCGCCGAGGTGCTCAAGACCCACCTCGGCCTTGGCAGCAAGGCGGCCCGGCAGCGAGTCGTCGAACTGCTGGAGCTGGTCGAGATCCCCGACGCCGCCAACCGAGCCAGTGCCTACCCGCACCAGCTCTCCGGCGGCATGAACCAGCGCGTGATGATCGCGATGGCCATCGCCTGCGGCCCGAAGCTGCTGATCGCCGACGAGCCCACCACTGCGCTGGACGTGACCATCCAGGCCCAGATCATGGCGCTGCTGCTGAAGCTGCAGCGCGAGCAGGGCATGGGGCTCATCATGATCACGCACGATCTCGCCGTGATTGCCGAGATGGCCCAGCGCGTGGCAGTGATGTACGCCGGCCAGATCGTCGAGACAGGCCCGGTGCCGGCGCTGTTCGAGGCGCCGCGCCACCCGTACACAAACGCGCTGCTGGCCGCGATCCCCGAGCACAGCGCGGGCGCCCGGCGCCTGTCCGCTCTGCCCGGCATCGTGCCCGGCGCGCTGGACCGCCCCACCGGCTGCCTGCTCAGCCCGCGCTGCCCGCGCGTGCAGGCCCGCTGCCACGCCGAGCGTCCGGCGCTGCAGGCCGGCGTGCGCTGCCTCTTCCCGGTGGATGCCGCGGTGGAGGCCGCATGACCGAACTCCTGCTCGAAGCCACCGACCTGGCGCGCCACTACAGCGTCAGCCGTGGCCTGTTCAAGCCCAAGGCCACCGTGAAGGCGCTCAACGGCGTGAGCTTCACGCTGGCGCCGAAGAAGACGCTGGCCGTCGTCGGTGAGTCTGGCTGCGGCAAGAGCACGCTGGCGCGGCAGCTCACGCTGATCGAGCCGCCCTCGCGGGGGTCACTCAAGATCCGCGGCACCGATGCCGCCACGGCCGACAAGGCCACGCTGCAGGCGCTGCGCCGCGACGTGCAGATGGTGTTCCAGAACCCGTTCGCGTCGCTGAACCCGCGCAAGACCATCGCGACGACGCTGGCCGAGCCGCTGCTGATCAACACGCCGCTGTCGGCCGGCGAGCGCCAGGAGCGCGTCGAGGCGCTGGCGGCCAAGGTGGGTCTGCGCGCCGAGCATCTGCGACGCTATCCCCACATGTTCTCGGGCGGCCAGCGGCAGCGCATCGCGATCGCGCGGGCCATGGTGCTGAACCCCGGCATCGTGGTCGCGGACGAACCGGTCAGCGCGCTGGACGTGTCCATCCAGGCTCAGATCCTGAACCTGTTCATGGACCTGCAGGACGAGTTCGGCACCGGCTATGTGTTCATCTCGCACAACCTGTCGGTGGTGCAGCATGTGGCCGACGAGGTGATGGTGATGTACCTCGGCGCGGCCGTGGAGGTGGGGCCCAAGGCGACGCTGTTCGCGCGCCCGCTGCACCCCTACACGCGGGCGCTGATGAGCGCCACACCGGCGCTGCGCGCGGCCGACCGGCGCGAGCGCATCGTCATCCACGGCGAGCTGCCCAGCCCGCTGAACCCGCCCTCGGGCTGCAGCTTCCACAAGCGCTGCCCGCTGGCCACCGAGCGCTGTGGCGAGGAGGCGCCCACCCTGCGCGAACTCGACGGCCGGCGCGTGGCCTGCCACGCCCTATAACCGCCGCACATGCCCGGCGCCCATTCCGTGATGCGCCGACTGTTGCGGCGGCGCTGATTTCACGCGCTTGACCTCTGACCCGGCGTGGCCGGCGTCACAAGAATCCTCGCATTCGGCAAAACGAGGATCACGCGCATGAAATTCCAGCCCACTCCCATCGCCTGCGGCCTGGCGAGCCTGCTGCTGTCGCTGCAGGGCGCCGCGCTCGCACAGCAGGCCGCGCCTGCCCGCGCGGCGGACAACAAGGCCAAGCAGTCGCTGGAGGCGGTCGTCGTCACCGGCATCCGCGCGTCCACTGAGGCCTCGCTGACCGCCAAGCGCGAGGCCTCGGCCAACGTCGAGGTCATCACCGCCGAGGACGTGGGCAAGATGCCCGACAAGAACCTGGCCGACTCGCTGCAGCGCCTGGCCGGCGTGGCCGTGCGCACCGACTACGACGAGGCCGAAAAGGTGTCCATGCGCGGCACCAACCCGGACATGACGCTGATCCTGTTCAACGGCCACACGGTCAGCGGTGGCGACTGGTACGTCTCCGACCAGACCTCCAGCAGCCGCTCCACGTCGCTGAGCCTGATGCCCAGCTCGGTGCTGAACTCGGCCACGGTCTACAAGACCTCGCAGGCCAACATCCTGGACGGCGGCCTGGCCGGCACCGTCAACGTGACGACGCGCAAGCCGCTGGATGCCAAGGCGTCCTTCGGCGGCGTCGTCAGCGTGGGCGCGGTGCACGCCACGCTGCCCAACAAGACCAGCCCGCAGCTCAATGCCAGCCTGAACTGGAAGAGCGACGACAACCGGCTGGGCATCATCGGCCAGGTGTTCGCCGAGAAGCGCTACGTGCGCCGCGACTCGGCCTCGCGCTTCGCGTACGGCGCCAGCAGCGGCTGGGACGTCATCAACACGTCCACCATGCTGGGCATCACCAACGCGTCGCTGGCCGGCACCGGCTATACGGCCGCCGACCTGAACGGCGTGCGGCTGCCGGGCAGCATGTCCACCGAGTTCGTCGAAGGCGTGCGCGACCGCAAGGGCGGCATGGTGTCGGTGCAGTGGCGCCCCACGCAGGCCGTGGACCTGGGGCTGACAGCCTTCCAGTCCAAGATGAGCTCGGACAACTATGGCCGCCTGACCTCGGGCGCGATGTACTCCATGCTGGTGGGCAAGGCCGAGCCCTTCGGCGCGGTCACGGCCGCGGCGGCCAACACCAGCTCCAACGGCCAGCGGGTGTACGCGTCTCTGCTGAACCCCAAGATCGTCGAAGAGACAACGATCTACGGCCACAAGATCAAGGTGCTGCGCGGTGGCACCATTGCCTTTGCCAACGGCACCACGCCGCAGTACGTGGGCAACTCGGAGGGCTTCTTCCGCAGCGGCGCCAGCGCCAGCAGCGGCTTCCTGGACCTGGACGCCAAGGTCAAGCTCAGCAACGACCTGACCGTGAAGGCGCTGTTCAGCACCACGCGCGGCGAGGGCACGACCGACCAGGACCGCGGCATCACCTACGCCCGCTACGGCACGGGCATCACGTTCGAGCTGCAGGGCGTCAACGACGCGCCGACCTGGGCCTACCAGGGCGCCGGTGACGGCAGTAAGCCAGTGCTGAACGCCGACGGCAGCGGCTACCGGCTGATCTCGCGCTCGGTGCCCACGCGCTACCTGACCATCGACAAGGAACGCAGCCTGGCGCTGGACGCCGAGTACCAGCAGAACAGCGGCATCTTCCAGACGCTGGACTTCGGCTTCCGCCACGCCGACCACCGCCGCGACCACCGCCGCTCGGCGCCGGCGCTCAAGAGCTCGGCCACGGTGGCGCCCGATGCCTCGCAGGCCGCGAGCTACCCGGGCGACTTCGGCGCCGACCTGGGGGCGGGCTTCGAGAACACCGGCTTCTACTTCCCGCGCGAGGTGCTGCGCTCCTTCTACGACGGCATCACCAAGGCCACGACGCCCGAGTTCGAGCGCCGCGTGGCCGCCGAGATCGAGATGCGCGAACAGCAGTCGGCGCTGTACTTCCAGCAGAACCTGGAGACGGCCGACGGCGCCTGGAGCGGCAACCTCGGCCTGCGCTACGCGCGCACGGTGGTGGACGCGCAGATCGCCACGCCCGTGCCCACCGGCCTGTGCCAGCGCATCGAGCCGGGCAAGCCCGTCGTGCCCTGCACCGCCTTCCCGACGGCCATCGTGACCGCCGGCGACGGTGCCAGCTACTTCGACGGCGTGCCCTTCAACCCCAACACCGGCACGATCTACTACAAGGTGCCCAGCCACAAGCAGTTCGACCACATCCTGCCCAGCCTGAACGCGCGCTGGCAGGTGGCGCCGGGCTGGATCGCGCGGCTGGGCCTGTCCAAGACGCTGGGCCGGCAGAACTACAACATCTACGGCGCGGGCTACACCAGCCAGGCCTGCAACGCGCAGGGCTGCACCGTCAACGGCCCGAACGCGCAGCTGCAGCCCATGACCTCGGCCAACACCGACCTGTCGCTGGGCTGGTACTACAGCAAGCGCTCGGCCCTGGTGCTGAGCGTGTTCGACTCCATGATCCGCAACTACGCCAAGACCGGCGCCGTGCGCCAGGACGTGACGGTGGACCTGCTGGACAACCAGAACGTCGTGCGCACCTACTTCATCAACACCACCAGCAACCAGCGCGCGCGCATACGCGGCGCTGAGCTGAGCTGGGAGCAGCCGGTGTGGGGCGGCTTCGGGCTGCAGTCCAACCTCAGCTACGCCGACACCCATGTGGAAGACGGCCGGCCCATGGTGGGCGCCTCGCGCAAGAGCGCCAACCTGGTGGGCTACTTCGAGAACGAGGTGTTCAGCGTGCGTCTGGCCTGGAACTACCGCAGCGAGTACGTCAACAGCACGACGGCGCCGGCACCCACGGCCAACAGCCAGGGCCTGTCGGTGGTGCAGGGCATCACCATGCCCACAGCGCCCACCATCCAGGCCCCGGTCACCAACGTCGCGCTGAGCGTGAACTACACGGTGATGCCGGGCTTGAGCCTGTCCTTCAGCGGCACCAACCTGACCAACCCGTCACGCGGCCAGTACCGCTACAGCGAGCTGGAGCCGCAGAAGGTGGACACCTCGGGCCGCCAGTACTACGTCGAGGCCCGCTACAAGTTCTGAGCCCGCATGAAAGAAGCCACCCGCAGGTGGCTTCCGGGCAGGGCCAGGGCGACAGTCAGCCCTTGGCGCTGAGGCACTCCTTCATGAAGGCCTTGCGCTCGTCGCCCGCTTTGCCCTTGGCATCGGCATTGCAGGCCTTCATCTTCTGCTGCTGCGGCGTGCTGCTCGCCGCGCTGGCTGCACCGTCTGACGGCTTGGCGGACAGGCACTCCTTCATGAAGGCCTTGCGTTCGTCGCCCTTCTTGTCGCCGGCATCTTTGTTGCAGATGGCCATCTTGGACTGTTGCACGGTGGGCGCCTTGTCGGCCGCCTGGGCGGTCAGCGCAGCACAGCCGAGGGCGATGGCGAGCGTGAGGTGTTTCATCGGGATGACTCCTTGCTGAGGGTGAGGGGCGGGTCGATTCCAGCACGCCGCGCGCGGCGGCTCAAGATTCCATCAGAGGATGCGGCGCGGATGCGCCAGCGCCTCGTGGGCCGCATGCAGGCGGCGCACCAGCACGCGGATGAAGGCGCGGTCAAAGCGGTGCTGGCACTCCGGGCTGAGCTGGCCCAGTGACTCCGGCGTGAAGCAGATCGTCGTGCAGGGCTGCGTCACCTTGATGTCGGTGCTGTGGCGGCGCAGGTCGGGGTTCGGCGCCAGGTAGGCCATCTCGCCCACCGAGGTGCCCTGACCCAGCGTGGCGACGATTCGGTTGTCACGGTGCACCTGCACCTCGCCCTGCGCAATGATGTGGAAGCTGTTGCCCTCCTGCCCGCGCTTGAACAGCGCATGGCCTTCCGGGTAGCGCTTCCAGCGCGCGCGCCGCACCACCTCCCACAGCTGCACATCGCCGAACTCGGCGAAGAACTCCAGTGCGCGCAGCATGTTGAAGCGCTCCGAGTCGCGCACCTCGCCCAGCCGGTTCAGCGGTACCTGCTGCGTGGCCACCAGGCTGGACAGCGCCTGCGCAAACGCGTCCCAGGTCGCGAAGCGCTCGTGCGGCGCCTTGGCCAGCGCACGCTGCACGACGGCGTCCAACGCCTCGGTGACGCCCTCGCGCTGGCCCATCAGCGGCAGCGGCGGCTGGTGGTAGATCTGGTGCATCAGCGCCATCTGGTGCGGCGCATCGAACGGCGGGCGGCCGCCGATCAGGTGGTACAGCACGGCGCCCAGCGCGTAGATGTCGGCGCGGCAGTCCACGTCGCCACCCTCGATCTGCTCCGGCGGCATGTAGGCCAGCGAGCCGACGCGGTGGATCTGCGTGGAGTCGGCATGCAGGTTCAGCGCCGAGCCGAAGTCGCTGACCTTGACGTCCACCACCTGGCCCGACGCGTCCAGCACCGCCAGCAGGTTGGCAGGCTTCACGTCGCGATGGATGAGCCCCTGGCGGTAGACGTAGCCCAGCGCCATCGCGCACTTGAAGGCCATTTCGACGATCTGATCCAGCGGCAGCAGGCGGTCGCTGCGGCAGAAGTGCTTGAGCGTGACGCCGGGCACGTACTCCATGACGAGGTACGGCGACGCGTCCTCGGCCACGGCGTCCAGGATGGCGACGACGTTGGGGTGATGCAGCCGGCCGGCCAGCGCTGCCTCGGCGCTGAAGAAGCGGTTGCTGAAGTCGCTGTTCGGGGCGTCCGGCGCGGGCGCCCAGGTGCGCATGCGCTTGATGGCGACATCCTGGCCCTGGAACGGGTCGCGCGCCAGGAACACGTCGCTGGTCGCGCCTTCGCCCAGGCGCCGGAGCACCTGGTAGCGGCCGATGTGGGAGGGCAGGTCGTCTGCTGGGGCGCTCACGCAGGTCATGATACGGGCCACCCATGACGGAGCCGGCCGATGTTCTCCCACGTCTTTGTCGCCACAAACGACTTCACGCGCGCCCTGGCCTTCTACCGGCCGCTGATGGCCGGGCTGGGCCTCGCCGAACGCTTCTGCGACGCGTCGCACCCCTGGGCCGCATGGCAGAGCGCACCAGGCCCGCGCCCGCTGCTGCTGCTGGGCCGGCCGTTCGAGGGCGAGCACCATCCCGGCAACGGCCAGATGGTGGCGCTGCTGGCCGCGCGCCGCGCGCAGGTGGACGCGGCTCACGCCACGGCGCTGGCCCACGGGGGCCGCTGCGACGGCCCGCCGGGCCTGCGCCCGCAGTACCACGAGCACTACTACGGCGCGTATTTCCGCGACCCGGACGGCAACAAGCTGTGCGTGGCCTGCCACGAGCCGACGGACGGCTGAACTCGCCCGACAGCCGCGCCATGCGTTTCGTCAGGCGCCCCCGGGGGCTGCCATGATGCGCGCCGCCCTGCCCACCACGCCATGACCGATCCGTCCAGCCACCTCGTCTTTGCCGCCACCGCGCTGCTGATGGCCCTCACGCCCGGGCCCAACATGGTCTACCTGCTGTCGCGCTCGCTGTGCCAGGGCCGCAACGCAGGCCTGCTGTCGTGGACGGGCGTGGTGCTGGGCTTCACGGTCCACATGGTGTGTGCGTCCATCGGGCTGACGGCGCTGTTCATGGCCGTGCCGCTGGGCTACGAGCTGCTGAAGTTCGGCGGCGCGCTCTATCTGGGCTGGCTGGCCTGGCAGGCGCTGCGGCCGGGCGCACATTCGCCCTTCGAGGCGCGCGACCTGCCGCCGCAATCGCCCCACAAGCTGTTCACGATGGGCCTGCTGACCAGCGTCCTGAACCCCAAGGTCGCGGTGTTCTACCTGTCGGTGCTGCCGCAGTTCATCTCACCGGACGGCGGTTCGGTGCTGGTGCAGAGCCTGCTGCTGGGCGCCACGCAGGTGCTCATCGGCGGCGGCATCAACCTGCTGGTCACGCTGTCGGCGGCGGGCATCGCCGGCTGGTTCGGGCGCCACCGCCTGTGGCTGGCCGTGCAGCGCTGGCTGATGGGCCTGGTGCTGGGTGGCCTCGCCGTGCGCTTGCTTAGCCAGCCGCGCCATGCCTGAGCGGGCGAGCCTCCTAAAATCGCGCCCATGATCCAAGCCAAGCAGGCGCTGCTCGCCGCACTCGCCGAGTCCCTCCAGGAAATCGCCCCCGGCGCCAACGCGTCGGCGGCCTTCGAATCCCCCAAGCAGGCCGCCCACGGTGACTTCGCCTGCACGGCCGCCATGCAGTTGGCCAAGCCGCTCAAGGCCAACCCGCGCGAACTGGCCACGCGCCTGATCGCCGCGCTGGAGGCCAAAGCCGCCTTCCAGCAGTGGGTGCAGGCGCTGGAGATCGCCGGCCCCGGCTTCATCAACATTCGCCTGAAGCCCGCCGCCAAGCAGACCGTCGTCGCCGAGGTGCTGGCTGCTGCTGGCCAGTTCGGCCACCGCGCCGCCACCGGCAAGCACGTCATGGTGGAGTTCGTCTCCGCCAACCCCACCGGCCCGCTGCACGTGGGCCACGCCCGCCAGGCCGCGCTGGGCGACTCGCTGTGCTCGGTGTTCCAGAGCCAGGGCCACGACGTGACCCGCGAGTTCTATTACAACGACGCCGGCGTGCAGATCGCCACGCTGGCCAACTCCACGCAGATGCGCCTGAAGGGCTTCAAGCCCGGCGACGCCGAGTGGCCCGAGGCCGCCTACAACGGCGACTACATCCAGGACATCGCCGACGCCTTCCTCAAGAAGGAAACCGTCAAGGCCGATGACCGCGAGTTCACCGCCTCGGGCGACGTGAACGACTTGGACAGCATCCGCCAGTTCGCCGTCGCCTACCTGCGCCATGAGCAGGACCTGGACCTGCAGGCCTTCGGCCTGAAGTTCGACAGCTACTTCCTGGAGTCCAGCGTCTACGCCGGCGGCCAGCTGGAGAAGACCGTCGAGCGGCTGGTGGCCAGCGGCAAGACCTACGAAGAAGGCGGCGCGCTGTGGCTGCGCACCACCGACTACGGCGACGACAAGGACCGCGTGATGCGCAAGAAGGAAGGTGGCTTCACCTACTTCGTGCCCGACGTGGCCTATCACATCAACAAGTTCGAGCGCGGCTACACGCAGTGCATCAACATCCAGGGCACGGACCACCACGGCACCATCGCCCGCGTGCGCGCCGGCCTGCAGGCGGTTGACCTCGGCATCCCGCAGGGCTTCCCGGACTACGTGCTGCACAAGATGGTCACGGTCATGAAGGGCGGCGAGGAGGTCAAGATCTCCAAGCGCGCCGGCAGCTACGTGACGCTGCGCGACCTGATCGACTGGACCAGCCGCGACGCGGTGCGCTTCTTCCTCATCAGCCGCAAGGCCGACACCGAGTTCGTCTTCGACATCGACCTGGCGCTGAAGGCCAACGACGAGAACCCGGTGTTCTACGTGCAATACGCCCATGCGCGCATCTGCTCGGTCATCCGCAAGTGGGGCGGCGACGTTGCCGGTGTCGCGGGCGCCGATTTCGGCCTGCTGACCGCCCCGACCGAAGAAGCGCTGATGCTCAAGCTCGCCGCCTACCCCGACATGCTCAGCGGCGCCGCGGCCGGCCTGGCGCCGCACGACATCGCGTTCTATGCACGGGACCTGGCGGGCGCCTACCACTCCTACTACGCTGCCGAGCGCGTCACGGGCCAGGCGCCCGAGCTGAGCCGCGCCCGCGTGGCGCTGCTGGCCGCCACCCGCCAGGTGCTGGCCAACGCCCTGGGCATGCTGGGCGTCAGCGCGCCCGAGCAGATGAACCGCGACACTGCTGACACCTCGGAAACCTCGGAGAGCGCATGACCTCAGCGTCCAAACCCGCCGGCCAGAAGAACCAGAAGGGCGGCTTCGTCCTCGGCCTGATCGTGGGCCTGCTGGTGGGCCTGGCCGTCGCCCTTGGCGTGGCGCTGTACATCACCAAGGTGCCCATCCCCTTCGTCGACAAGGTGCCGCAGCGCACGGCCGAGCAGGACGCGGCCGAGGCCGAGCGCAACAAGAACTGGGACCCCAACGCGCCGCTGGCCGGCAAGGGCGCCCGCAGCGCCAGCGGTGTCGTCAACGCACCGCCCGCTGCCACCACGCCGCCACCGGCCGTGCCGGCATCGGCCAGCGCCCCGGTCGCTGCGGCGAGCACGCCCACGGCGGCCATCGCCCCGGCCAAGCCAGCCGCCAAGGCTGAAGCGCCCGCCACGCCGGCCGCCTCGGCCCCGGCAGCGGCCGACGCCTTCGTCTACTTCGTGCAGGCCGGCGCCTACACGCGCACCGAAGACGCCGAGGCCCAGAAGGCCAAGCTCGCCATCCAGGGCTTCACGGCCAAGCTGATGGAGCGTGAGCAGAACGGCCGCACCGTCTACCGCGTGCGCCTGGGTCCCCTGGACACGCGCGACGCCGCAGAAGACCTGCAACGCAAGATCGAGGGCGCCGGCTTTGAGGCCAACCTCGTTCGTGTACAACGCTGACACCACCCTAGGAACCTGACGCCATGAAGCGCCGCGATTTCTCCGCCCTGCTCGCCACCACACCCCTCGCGGGCACCGCCCTCGCCCAGGGCGGCCCGGTCGAAGGCCGGCACTACAACGTGCTGGCCCAGCCGCTGCCCACGGCGCCCGGCCGCATCGAGGTGATCGAGTTCTTCTGGTACGGCTGCCCGCACTGCTACGCCTTCGAGCCTCTGATCGAGCCCTGGGCCAAGCAGGTACCGGCCGACATCGCCTTCCGCAAGGCACATGTGGCCTTCCGCGCCAGCCTCAAGCCGCACCAGCGCATGTTCTATGCGCTCGAAGCCCTGGGCAAGGAAGCCCAGGCCCGGCCGGCCATCTTTGCCGCGATGCACCAGCAGGGTCAGAGCCTGGACGACCCCAAGGTGCAGGCCAAGTTCCTCGCCAACCTGGGCGTGGACGCGGCCAAGTACCTGGACGCCTACAACTCCTTCGGCGTGCAGACCAAGTGCACGCAGGCCGACAAGCTGTTCGACGCCTACCGCGCCGACGGTGTGCCCGCGCTGGGCATTGCCGGCCGCTTCATCACCTCGCCCACCATCGCCAGTGCCGGCCAGCGCCTGGCCGAGCACGAGTCGGGCCAGCGCGCGCTGCAGGTCGCCGACTTCCTGATCCAGCGCGTGCGCGCCAAGAAGTGAGCCCGGACGGCGCCGGCCGTCGCGGTACCCGCTGAGCCGCTTGCCGCGACGCAGAGGCTGAGGCGGCCGCCGCACCCATAGAA
Organism: Pelomonas margarita; assembly: GCF_043555875.1. Lineage (NCBI taxonomy): Bacteria > Pseudomonadati > Pseudomonadota > Betaproteobacteria > Burkholderiales > Sphaerotilaceae > Roseateles > Pelomonas margarita. Next base: position 149,037 of record NZ_JBIGHW010000009.1, read on the forward strand.
TGGCCTGCAACTTCCGTGCCGCCATGCCTTTGCGCCTACTTCCCCTGCTGCTCGCCCTTGCTGCCGGCGCCGCCTTCGCGGAGAAGGCCGACCGCAGCAAGCCCCTCGTGTTCTCGTCCGACAAGCCGGGCCAGATCGACCAGGTCAACCAGCGCCTGGAGCTGGTTGGCAATGTCGTCGTCACCAAGGGCAGCCTGGCGCTGCGGGCCGAGAAGGTGGACGTGCGCGAGACCCGCGACGGCTACCACCAGGCCTATGCCAGCGGCACCAGCCAGCAGCCGGTGAGCTTCCGCCAGGCCCGCGACGTGCCCGGCGAGGCCATCGACGGCACGGCCGACCAGGTCGAGTACGACACACGCACGGAGGTCGTGCGCTTCATCGGCAATGCCCGCGTGCGCACCACGCGCGGCGCGATGGTCATGAACGAGATGGCCAGCGCGGTCATCATCTACAACAGCCGCACCGAGGTGGCCACGCTGGAAGGCGGCAGCGCCTCGCCCAACCCCAACGGCCGCACCCGCATCGTCGTGATGCCGCGCGCCGAGGCGGCCGACGACGCCAGCTCGGCGCCCGCGCCGACGCTGCCGCTGAAGCCGTCGACGACGCTGCAGCCGGGCAAGCCGTCGTGACCCGCAGCGTCGCCCAGACTCCGCCAGCCAGCTGCGGCGGCAGCCGGCTCGAGGCCGAAGGCCTGGCCAAGACCTATGGCGTGCGCAAGGTCGTCAAGAACGTGCACGTGCGCGTGGACTGCGGCGAGGTGGTGGGCCTGCTGGGCCCCAACGGCGCGGGCAAGACTACGAGCTTCTACATGATCGTGGGCCTGGTGCGATCGGACGCCGGCATCATCCGCATCGACGGCGCCGAAGTGCAGCGCCTGCCCATCCACTCGCGCGCCCGGCTGGGGCTGAGCTACCTGCCACAGGAAGCCTCCATCTTCCGCAAGCTGACCGTCGAGCAGAACATCCGCGCTGTGCTGGAGCTGCAGCAGGACGAGCGCGGCAAGGCGCTGTCCAAGGCCCGCATCGACGAGCTGCTCAACGGCCTGCTGCATGACCTGTCCATCGAAGGCCTGCGCGACAGCCCGGCACCGGCGCTGTCCGGCGGCGAACGGCGCCGCGTGGAGATCGCCCGTGCGCTGGCCACGCAGCCGCGCTTCATCCTGCTGGACGAGCCCTTCGCCGGCGTGGATCCGATCGCGGTGCTGGAGATTCAGCGCATCATCAGCTTCCTGAAGGGGCGCGGCATCGGCGTGCTGATCACGGACCACAACGTTCGCGAGACGCTGGGCATCTGCGACCGCGCCTACATCATCAGTGAGGGCGCTGTGCTCGCCGAAGGCACGCCCGACGAGATCGTGGCCAACGCCGACGTGCGCAAGGTCTACCTCGGCGAACACTTCCGGATGTAGCGGTGAAACAGACGCTGCAAGTCCGCCTCAGTCAGCACCTCGCGCTGACACCCCAGCTGCAGCAATCCATCCGGCTGCTGCAGCTGTCCACGCTGGAGCTGCACCAGGAAGTCGAGCAGATGCTGGCCGCCAACCCGCTGCTGGAGGCGGAAGAGGAGTTCAGCGTCAGCGCACCGGAGCTGGCCACCAACGCGCCCGCCGAGAGCGGCACCGAGGCCTCGGCCGGAGAATCCGACGGCGGTGAGGCCGCCGAGTTGTCCGGCGAGGATTTCGGCGGCACCGAGCGCGAGGACTGGGAGAACGGCACCGAGCGCGACGACTTCGACGGCATCCGCGAGCTGCCCAGCAGCAGCTCAGCCGGCAGCGACGACGACGGCGAGCGCGAGAGCCAGGAGTCCGCCGGCACGACGCTGGCCGAACACCTCGCCGAACAGCTGGCCGGCATGACGCTGTCGCGCGAGGACCGCGCCGCGCTGCACGTGCTCATCGAGTCGCTGAACGAAGACGGCTACCTGGAAGACACGCTGGAAGAGCTGGCCGCGGCGCTGGTGCCCGACGACGACGAGGACTGCGAGCAACTGCTGGACCACCTGCGCATCGCGCTGCGCCTGCTGCAGAGCCTGGACCCCGCCGGCATCGGCGCCCGCGACCTGGCCGAGTGCCTGACGCTGCAATTGCGCGCACTCCCTCGCAGCGTGCCCCAGGTCATCGCACTGCGCATCTGCCAGGGTCACCTGGAGCTGCTGGCCCGCCGCGACATGCGCCGCCTGATGAACGAGACGGGCGCCGACGAGGCCACGCTGCGCGAGGCCCAGGCGCTGATCACGCGGCTGGAGCCCAAGCCCGGCCGGCGCTTCGCGCAGGGCGCCAGCGCGGCCATCGTGCCCGACGTCATCGTGCGCAAGGTGGGCCGCGAGTTCCGCGTCATGCTCAACCCCGAGGTGGCGCCCAAGCTGCGCATCAACGAGCTCTATGCCAACGCGCTGCGCGCCACGCGCGGCGGCATCAGCAACTCGCCACTGGGCGGGCAGCTGCAGGAGGCGCGCTGGTTCATCAAGAACATCCAGCAGCGCTTCGACACCATCCTGCGCGTCAGCCAGGCCATCGTGGAGCGCCAGCGAGGCTTCTTCACACACGGCGAGCTGGCCATGAAGCCGCTGGTGCTGCGCGAGATTGCCGACGAGCTGGGCCTGCACGAGTCCACTATTTCGCGCGTGACGACGGCCAAGTACATGGCCACGAGCTGGGGCACCTTCGAGCTGAAGTACTTCTTCGGCTCGGGGCTGAGCACCGAGGCCGGCGGCGAGGCCTCCAGCACCGCCGTGCGCGCGCTCATCAAGCAGTTCGTCGCGGCCGAGGACACCAAGAAGCCGCTGTCAGACAGCGCGCTGGCCGCCATGCTGGACGAACAAGGCATCCAGTGCGCGCGGCGCACGGTGGCCAAGTACCGCGAGGCGATGAAGATCGCGCCCGCCAACCTGCGCAAGGCGCTGTAAGGAGCTCGCATGATCCGCAACCTGTGCACGGCGCTGCTGCTGAGCAGCTGTGGCGGCATGGCCTGCGCTGCCGGCGCACAAGACCTGACCGGCGACGTCAAGACCTGCCGCCAGCAAGTGGACGCCGCGAGCCGGCTGCGCTGCTATGACGCGATCAGCCTGCCCGCAGATGCGCCAGCGGCCACGACCAAATCCGTCGCGCACGCAGCCGAGGCGGTCGCGAAATTCGGCCAGGAGGCCGTCAAGCCGCCCGCCGGCAACCCGCCAGCACTGCAGCAGGTCGAGAGCCGCATTCGCGGTCGCTTCCAGGGCTGGCGGCCGAACCAGCGCATGGAGCTGGAGAACGGCCAGGTCTGGCGCATCGCCGATGACAGCGAGGCGCTGTACGACCTGCAAGACCCCAAGGTGGTCGTGCATCGAGGCCTTTTTGGCGCTTACTTCCTGGAGATCGACGGCGTGCCCTTCCAGGTCCGCGTGGTGCGGGCCCGCTGACGTCACGGCCGTGCAAGCTCGCCGCCTTGAGGCGAGCTGCCGTAGCCCACGTCCATCGCGCTGCGGCGCGTCATGCAGCGCCACCCGCACGCCGTGCAGGGCATGGAGGCCGGCGCCAAGGCCAACTACGACGGCATCGAGGCCTTCTTCCACGCCGACTTCCGCAAGGATCTGAAGAAGGTGAACGTGCCGACACGGGTCATCCACGGTGCCGATGACCAGATCGTGCCCCTCGAGACGATGGCCGTGCGACAGCCAAGCTGGTCAAGGGCGCTCGCGGCCCGCACGGCATCACAGACACGCACAAGGACCGGCTGAACCAGGACCTGCTGGGCTTCGCGCGCCAGTGAGCTCGCGTTGAGGGGCTCGGCGGGCAGTGAGAATGCGTGGTTAAAAAAGGAGCCGAGAAAACAATGAAAGTCGCATACATCGCCCTCTTGGCCCTGCCCGTGCTGACCGGCTGCGTCAGCATCGAGCTGCCCGGCGTGGTCTCCGACACGGCCAAGGTGGCCAAGGACACCTACAAGTCGGTCACCAGCAAAAAAGCGCCGCCGGAAACGCCCAAGCCGGCTGTCGCCCCCGCCAACAGCGTGGCCAATACCTACGTGGGCCTTGAAAGCCAGACCCCGGCCGAGATCAAGCAGCTCTGCGTGGACGAGGCCGCAGCCAAGCTGTTCAAGGCCCATGGCAAGACGGTGGCCTACACCGTGACCGAGAACACCCTTTCGGCGATCAACAACGCGATCGCGGCGAACTGCCGCATCACCGTCAACAAGCCCGGCCCGACGACGACGGCCGAGTAGGCCTCCGCAGGCGCCTGACGTCAGTCTTTGGACGGCCCCGTCTCCGGCGCCAGCGGCTCGAACACGAAGCGCATGCCGCGCGTGTAGCTCTCGGCCTTGGTGCCGGCATGGCGTTCGCCATCGATGGTGCGGTTCTGGAACACCAGGCCAGGATGCTTCAGCGTCGGCAGCAGCGCTTGGTAGCGCTGGATGCCAGCCAGGAATCCAGGCCACTCATGCTCGGCACCGGTCACATACAACCGCGCGTTCAGCGGCTTGCCCGTCGCGGCGTAGACCCTGGCCTGGCCAATGATCCAGTCGCCCCCCACCACCACCGCCGGGCTGGCCGCGATGTAGCCTTTGAACAATTCCGGCTTGGCGTACATCGCGTGCAGCGTGAACAGCCCACCCAGCGAGCTGCCGGCGAGATAGCGCTGCGCCGGGTCGGCACGGTACTCGCGCTCCAGCAGCGGGAAGATGTCCTTCTGCAGCGACGCGATGAACTTGTCGGCATGGCCGGTGCCGAATGCCAGCGGCCCCAGCTTCACCGGTGACAGCTCCCAGCCACGCAACTCGCCGTAGTCCAGGTAGTCGCCCGCATAGCCCAGGCCCACGACGATGAACTCCGGCACGACCTTGTCGTAGGCCAGGTTGTTGTACGACGCGACGACGGTGGCGAAGTCCCAGTAGCCGTCGGTCACGTACAGCACCGGGTAGCGCCGCTGGGACTCCTTGGCAAATGAGCCCGGCAGGTGGATGTGCAGCTGGTAGGCCCGCCCGTCGGCGTTCTTGGGCAGCGCACGCAGCTGGGTGTTGGGGATGGTGTGCGCAGGGTAGGCCGGCGCCGGGTCAGTCGCCTGGACCTGCGCAACGCCGAACAGGAAAGCCAGGGACAGAACGATTCGCTTCACGGGCAGGCTCCAGGCTTGGATAACGCTATCCAGTTTAGGGCCGGCGACAATGCCGGCGTGAGCCTGCCCAACAAGTTATCCCTTTTCGTGTCCTGCCCCGGTGGCGTCGAGCCGCTGCTGGAGGAGGAGCTCAAACGCTTCCTGCCGCCCGGCGTGCGCAGCAAGGTCGAAGCCCTGCGAGGCGGCTGCGGCGTGCTCGGCACGGCCGAGGACGTCATGCGCATCAACCTCGAGAGCCGGCTGGCGCAGCGCGTGCTCGTCGAGATCATCGAAGGCCCCTACCGCCACGAAGACGACCTCTACTCGCTAGCCCGCCGTGTCGACTGGCGCGACTGGCTGACGCCAAAGCACACGCTGCGCATCGACACCACCGCGCAGCGCTCGCCGCTGAAGAGCCTGAACTTCGCCGCGCTGCGCATCAAGGACGCCATCTGCGACCAGCTGCGCGAGCACACCGGCGAGCGCCCCAGCGTCGACACGCAGCGCCCCGACCTGCCCGTCGTGCTGCACGTGGGCCCCGAGCGCGCGGCAATCTACGTCGACACCTCCGGCGAACCGCTGTTCAAGCGCGGCTGGCGCATCGACAAGGGCGACGCCCCGCTGAAGGAGACGCTGGCCGCCGCGATGCTGGCTGCCGCCGGCTGGCGTGGCACGCCCGAGGAAGGCGGCGCCTTGCACGACCCTTGCTGCGGCTCCGGCACCATCCCCATCGAGGCCGCGTTGATCGCCTGCGACTCGGCCCCTGGCCTGCAGCGCCGCTTCGCGTTCGAGCACCAACTGCCCTTCTCCACGCCGGCCATGAAGGTCGCGTGGGGCGAGATGGCGCAGGCCGCCCGCGCCCGCATTCACGCGCCCGCCGTGCCCATCTACGCCAGCGATGTGGCCTTCCGCATGGTCGACTTCGCGCGCCGCAATGCCGAGCGCGCGGGCGTGGCGCAATACATCCAGTTCAACGGCGGTGACGCGCTGGAGCGCCCAGCACCGGCCCTGCCCGACGGCATGCCTGGCGCCATCGTCATGAACCCGCCCTACGGCGAGCGCATCGAGGTGCGCGGCAAGGCCGCGATGACGCGCGATGCCGGCGGCAGCGAGGAACGTGACGGCGGCGACGACTTCTTCCCCCGCCTGGCTGCGCACTGGAAGCGCCAATACACCGAGAACCCCGCCGGCTGGACGGCCTGGATGCTCAGCCCCGACATGAAGCTGCCGAGCAAGATGCGGCTGAAGGAAGCGCGCCGCGTGCCGATGTGGAACGGCCCCATCGAATGCCGTCTGTTCCGCTTCGACCTCATCAAGGGCTCGGCGCGCAAGCCCAGCGACGCGCCCGCGGACACGCCCACCTGACACTGCCCATGCAGCGCCGCGATCTCTTCCGCGTCCTGGCTGCTGCCGGCCTCGGCCAGCTCACGAGCGCCCATGGCGCCACACCCAGGCTGGAGGCCGACCCCTTCCAGCTGGGCGTGGCCAGCGGCAGCCCCACGGCCAGCAGCGTCGTGCTGTGGACGCGGCTGATGCCGCTGAACCCGCTGAACAACCCCTGGGCACGCGAAACGCTGGATGTGCGCTGGGAACTGGCCGCCGACCCCGGCTTCGCCCAGGTGCTGCGCGCCGGCACCGTGCAGGCCCTGCCCCTGCTGGCGCACAGCGTGCACGTGGAGCTGCAGGGCCTGCCGGCCGACACCCATTTTTTCTACCGATTCCTGATCGGCGACGCGACCAGTCCCGTGGGCCGCACGCGCACGCTGCCGACCGCCGACCAGGCCGTCGACCGCCTGCGCCTGGGCCTGGCCTCATGCCAGCGCCTGGGCAATGGCCTGTTCGGCGCCTACACGCGGCTGATCGAGGACGGCGTGGATCTGATCGCCTTCGTCGGCGACTACATCTACGAGTCCGGCGCCTGGCCCACGGCTGCCCTGCCACGCGGTCTCACACCGGCCAGCGACCTGGGCGGCTACCGGCTGCATCACGAGACCCACAAGCTCGAACCCACACTGCAGGCCGCCCACGCCGCTGTGCCCTGGCTGGTGACCTGGGACGACCACGAGGTCGTCAACGACTACGCCGGGGCCCCGTTGCAAGGCCTGAGCAGCGGCGATGCCCGGCGCCGCGCGGCCGCCTACCAGGCCTACTACGAGCACATGCCGCTGCCGCTGTCGGCCTTGCGCCGCGGCCTCGCGGGCCTGACGCAGACGGGCGACGAACTGCGCCTATATGGCCGCCAGGCCTGGGGGCGGCTGGCCCAGTTGCACCTGCTGGACTGCCGGCAGTACCGCAGCGCGCCGGCCTGCACCGGGCTGCGCGGCCTCGTGGCGCCCGATGACTGCGCGGGGCTGCAGCGCCCCGACCGCACGCTGCTTGGCAGCGAGCAGGAAGCCTGGCTGCTCGACGGCCTGGCCGACACCGAACGCCCCTGGCAGCTGATGCTGCAGACCACCATGGTGGCACCGCGCCGCATCCCCTTCGGCGGCGGCCACCGAGTCTGGATCGACGGCTGGGACGGCTATCCCGCCTCGCGCCAGCGCCTGCTGGAGCGCCTGCAGGCGCAGCGCACGCCCGGCGCCGTCTTCCTCGGCGGCGACCTGCACGAGAACTGGGCCACGGAGATCCGCCAGCCCGACGGCAAGCCAGTGGCCACCGAGTTCGTCGGCGCCGGCATCACGATGAAGTCCTTCTTCCCGCGCATGACGCCCGACATCCTGGCCGCCAACCCGCACGCCCGCTACGCCGACGGCAGCGCCTGCGGCTACGCGCTGATCGACGTGACGCCGCAGCGCCTGCGCTGCGATTTCCGTGTCGTCGACAGCCTCGCCACCAACACGCCGGCCGTCCGCACGGCGGCCAGCTTCACGGTCGAGGCCGGTCAGCCGCGCCTGGTCAAAACCTGACGCAAAAGGTCTGCGAGCCGCCTGGCCCGCTCAGGACAAAGCCAGCCAGGACAGCACGGCCAGCGGCGCCGTGTCCGCACGCAAGACGCGCGGGCCCAGCGTGATGGCCACGAAGCCACGCGCACGGGCTGCGGCTTCCTCGGCGTCGCTCAGGCCGCCTTCCGGGCCGCTCAGGAACAGCGCGCGCGACGGCGCCAGGCCAGCCAGTGGCTGCGCCGCACGCGGGCTCAGCAGACCGCGCCATTCATCATCGGCCGGTGCCGGCAAGCCGGCCAGCCAGGCAGGCAGCGTCTGCACGGGCTCGACGCGCAGCGGCACCGTGCGCCCGCTCTGCTCGGCCGCCGCGATGGCCACGCCCTGCCAATGCGTGCGCTTCTTGTCGGCCCGCTCGCCTGCCAGGCGCAGCACCGACCGCTCGCCCACCAGCGGCTGCAGCGCCACGGCGCCCAGCTCGGTGGCCTTCTCGACAAGGAAGTCCATGCGGTCATTGGCTGGCATGACGACGGCCAGCGTCACGGCGCGCGCCAGCTCGCGCTGCGGCTGCTCGGCGTCGATGAGGTTCACGCGCACCTCGCTGCGCCCCATCGCCGTCACCTCGGCCCGCCATTCCGGGCCGCTGCCGTCGAACAGCGTCAGCGCGTCGCCTGGTTGCAGACGTAGCACCTGCACATGGCGTGCGGCACCCGCCGGCAACACAAGCTCGCCGGGCTGCAAAAGGGGAATATCAACAAAAAATCGAGGCAAGGCCGTCGTGCCTTATTTCGGGCCGAGCGCCGGGCCGCTCCCAAGCCGGCCCGTCTGGCGATGTTCGCAGCTCAATGCCGCGGACATCGTCGTCCCCTCGGGGGACCGACCGGACTCGCCCGCGTTCAGCGGCGAGCCCAGGCGAGGGGCATCATTTCGCGGCGATCTGCGCGTCCAGCTCCTTGCAGGACGGCGAGCACACGGGCTGCGACTTGCCCAGCAGCTTCTTGGACTTGAGCATGGCGCGCGGGCGATGCTTGCCGCAGAGGAAGCAGGACATGGTTGCTGCGCCGAAAGAGGAGGTCGCCGCGAAGGGCGAGCCCGGGGCTTTGGAGCGGTAGCGCAGACCATCCGCTTCGATGGTGGTCTTGGTGGTTTCTTTGGCCACGCTGGTCCTGTCGAAGAGTTGTAAGTGAGGAACGCCGGGCAGGCGCTGGGGCCCTGTATTTTCCACCATGTCCGGGGTGTCCGGCCTAGGGCTTTCAACACCCCTCGAATTTGACCCGTGGAGTCACACGCATGGCGACGTTTGCATCCGGCCGATCGACGGCACGGCGTAAGCTCGCGGCCCCGACATCAATGGGCGACCCATGCCGCTGCCAACCCGCCGCCATCTGCTGGGCCTGAGCCTGGCCCTGGGCCTCACGGCCTGCTCCACCCCGCCGACCGCCCACTCGCCGCAACGCCCGCAACTGCTGGTGCTGATGGTCGTCGACGGCCTGCCCATGCGCCAGGTTACCGACTACCGCGACCAGCTCGCGGCCGACGGCCTCGCACGCTTCCTGGAGCGCGGCCGCTGGTTTTCCGACGCGCATTACGGCCACGGCCACACCGTCACGGCGGCCGGCCACGCGGTGATGCTGTCGGGCGCCCACCCGCAACGCACCGGCATCATCAGCAATGAGTGGCGCGACCCGGCCACCGGCGCGCCGGTCTACAACACCGGAGACGCCGCGCACACCTACCTCGACAACCCGACAGCACCGCTGGCCGGCACCAGCCCGCGCAGTCTGAAGGTGCAGACGCTGGGCGACGTGCTGCGCACGCGCTCGGCCGCATCCAAGGTCATCGGCATCTCCGGCAAGGATCGCGGCGCCATCCTGCCGGCCGGACACCTGGGCACCGCCTACATGTACATGAGCGAGACGGGCCAGTTCTCGTCCAGCACCTACTACATGCCCGCGCTGCCGGCCTGGGTGAAGGACTTCAACGCCGTCAAGCCGGCCGACGCGTTCTTCAAGAAGACCTGGGCACCGCTGCTGCCCGAGTCGGCCTATGCCCGCTCCGTGCCCGACGGCCAGTCCTGGCAGGTCGCCAGCGGCAACGGCAACCGCCTGCCCGCTGTCATCGGCGACAAGACGGACGCACCCGGCCCACGCTTCTACGGCAACCTGCTGGCTTCGCCCTTTGGCGACGAGCTGACGCTGGCGTTCGCGCGTGCTGCGGTCACAAACGAAAAGCTGGGCCAGCGTGGCGTGCAGGACATCCTGTCCGTCAGCCTGTCCAGCCACGACTACATCAACCACGCTTACGGCCCCGAGTCGCGCCTGTCGCACGACCACCTGCTGCACCTGGATCGCCACCTGCAGGCCTTCTTCCAGTTCCTGGACAAGACCGTGGGCGCGGGCAATTACGTGCTGGCACTGACAGCGGACCACGGTTTTTCCGACACGCCCGAATGGGCGCTCACCCAGGGCCGCGACGCCGGCCGGTTTGCGTCGGCGCCGTCGCTGGCCGCCGTCAATGCCGCGCTGGCCAGCCGGTTCGGCGTGGATAAGCTCGCTCGCGACTTCTCGGCCGCCGGCCTGCTGCTCAACGACCAGCTCGCGGCACAGCGCGGCCTGGACTTCGCGGCCGTGCAGGCCGCCGCACGCGAGGAGTTGCTCAAGCTGCCGGGCGTGGAGACGGTCTTCACCCGCGAGCAGTTGCTGGGCGATGACGTGACCACCCCGTACCTGGCCGCGATGCGCAAGTCCTTCGACCCCACGCGCGCCGCGCAGCTGCAGATCGTGCTCAAGCCGCACTGGATTGCCAGCTACCGCCCCGGCGGCAGCACGCATGGCACGCCCCACCGCTACGACACCCATGTGCCGCTGCTGTTCTGGGGGCCGTCGTTCGTGGGCCGCGGCGAAATCAGGACGCCCGCCGAAGTGGCCGACCTGGCGCCCACGCTGGCCGCCGTGGCCGGACTGCCAGCACCAGCCCAATCGCAGGGGCGGGATCTGGGCATCAAGCCCTGAGCAGCAACTCCGTCGCCGACTCGCCCCACTGCGCCTCGGTCATCACCAGCCCACCCAGGCGCGCGCACAACGCAGCGGCCTGCGCCGGGCCTGTGGACGGCAACAGCAGCAGCAGCCGTCCATCGGCCAGACGGGCACAGCCATCGTCGGCGCGGATGCTGGCCAGCAGCGTCTGCGCCTCGGCGCCAGGCGAGGTTGTGGCGACACACAGCGGCCAGGCACGCGCGTCGCTGAGCAGCGACTGCAGCAGCGTCATCCCGGCCTGTGCGTCGAGCAGCTGGCCCGGCACCGGCTGCGGGCCTGCCAGTGCGCTGATGTCAACGCCGGTGCAGGCCCACCCGCCATCGGGCGTCGGCTGCTCCACCCACCAGATGCGGCGGCCATCCCGCCACGCCTGCTCGTAGCCGCCACGCAAGGCCTTTTGCCGGCGCCCCGGCGGGTCTACCGGCCCCACGCCGGCCGTCTGCGCTGCCTCCGCGATGTCGGCACGCGCCGGGTGCTCGGCCACCCCGATCGCCCAGGCCTGGCGGAACGCGGCATTGGCCAGCCTCAGCCGGTCGTTCGCATCGAACAAGGCCAACAACAGCGGGCCATCAGCCTGCGCCTGCCACCAGAGATCGGTTGGGTTCACGCCCAGGATTGGAACTCACCGCGACAGCGATCGCCCCGCCGCTGACGTTTTGGTGCAACTGCGCCTCACTCGGCCGGCGGCGACGCGAAACGCGCGCGCCACGCCTTGCGCACCAGGTGCGGCAGCAACAGCCGCAGAGGCATGCGCAGGGCATGGGAGCGCACGTACAGCAGCCATCTGGCCAACCGGGTGAGGCCCGTGTCGCACGCAGGATGAGGGGGCTGCAACGCACGCGCAAGAAGCGCCGCGATGCTGACGCGCCGCACCCACCCGGGCGCCAGCTTGACCAGTGCGGCCCTGTGCTCCGACGGAGCGCCAATGCCGAACAGGCGTTCGCGCTGCGCCAGGAGCACCGTCAGCGGCTCCCCCAGGCGCAGCTCGGCCGCGCGGTCCAGCAGCGTGGGCCAGAAGTCAGCGTCACGACCGAAATGGATGAGCAGGTCGTGGAGGTCGAGCAGGTCCCGCAGGCCATGGTCGAACTCGCCCTCCTGGTAGAGGTGCACGGCGCTGTGCAGCACCATGTCCTCCGGCGCCAGCATGTGATAGCCGCTGCTGCCGATGGGTCGGATGCGCTGCATCAGCAGCGCGCCGTCCACCCGAAAGCGCGACGTGGGCGGAGCGATGGTGTGGTGCAGGTCGATGACGCTGAGACGCTGCACATGCGTCAAGGGCGGGATCTCGTGCATCCAGTCGCGGTAGTAGCGCTGGTTGTAGGGATCACGCTCCTCGCTGATCCAGCCGCCACCCATCAAGGCGTTCTCTGCAGATGCCAGTTGCGGCAGCGATACCAGCAGATCGATGTCGGAAAAAATCCGGCCCCGGCTGGGGGGCAGGTCGGCCAGCAGGTAGGCCGCCCCCTTGAGCAGCACCAGGGGCTGCAGCCCCCCCAGCGCCTGGCGCATCTGGTGGAGCTCGAACAGCACGTCACGCCGCTGGCGCTGCACCAGTCGCAAAGCGCCTGCCAGGTAGTCACGCGGCGGCGCTGGCAGAGCCGCCAGCCCCCCGGGCCCTGCCGACGCGTGCACTGCCAGGCGCGCCAACAGGCGGCTGCGGCGCGCCTGGCCGATCAAGACCTCCCAGTCTCGCGGGCGCAGCGAACGCAACCGGCCTTCATCGCACCAGATACCGCTGAGCAGGTCAGCCACGCCCACCTCCCGCGCCAGCGTCGACGGCCAAGGCGTCGAACACGGCCACCGCATCGTCCAGCCGGCTGTAGCTGAACTCGAAGCAGTCGCAAGCGGCCGTCAGCCGTCCGAGCGCGTCGAATCCATCGGCGCCCAGCAACATGTAGTTGAAGGCATTGGCGCCTAGGTCCAGCAGGCTGCGCGCGCGCGGCCGCTGGCGCAGCTGCGCAGGCGCGCCGGCCACGAACTTGGGGAAGATCACCCATCGCGGCGCCGCGCGTTCGTCCATGCGGGCCACGTGTTCCGCCGGCACCTTCAGGTGGGTCACCGACCCCTTCGAGGTGCCATGCGTCACGGCCGTCATCACCGCGCCGGGAACGTAGGCTCGCATCAAGTCGATGGACTCGTTCTTCAGGCTGATGGGCCGTACGGCGGGTGAGATGAGGCCGTCCTGCAACGAAATCAGCGCAACCTCATCGGAAAGCAAGCGCCAGCCGCGATGCACGAGACCGGCGCACAGCGTGCTCTTGCCCGACCCCGGCGGCGCCGGCAGCACCACCGCCAGGCCACCGCGCTCGACAACGGCTGCGTGCAGCATCAGGTAGTGGTGGGCGCGCGTGGAAACGCACCAGTTCATGGCCCATTCCAGCTGCGGATAGGCATGGTCCTGCGGCAATGGCTCGAAGGGATAGAACCCGTCGCTGCTGAAGCGGACCTGGCGACGCCACCAGCGGTGCAGGCCGGCGCCGCCCTCCATCTTCAACGCGAAGTCGGCAAACTCGTCCGGGGTCTCGACGGGGTAGTCCGCATAGAGCAGCGCGATGCCGGCACCGATCTGAGGCAGACGGGAGTGCAGCCGGTAGCGAAAGGGGCCCGAGCGGATCACCAGATCGCCCACGGCCAGCCGGCGGTGCAATTCCTGCCCGCCCAACGCGGCCAGGTTCATGTCGCCTCGCCCACCAGCGACTCCACCAGACCCAACTGTTCGAAGAAGGCCAGCCCGTCCTGCAGCTGCGTCCGCAGGCCAGCGTCGGCGGCGACACCCAGGTCGGCGCACACCTGCGCCTCGATGTCAGCAAGCCCGCTGCAACCGCTCTCCAGGGCCATCAGCGCCGCAGCCATCAACGCGTCGACAGCCAGCGTCTGGCCCGAACCGGTGTCGTAGATGACCCAATCGCCGTCCAGATGCCGCCAGCGCAGCGCCGTCAAGCCACCCAGGCGCCAGGGCAATTCAAGAGACCGGCGTGATCCGCTTGAACAGCGACGCAGCGGCCGCGCGCGTATCTCCCCCTGCGCTCCAGAACTCGTAGACCTTTTCCTTGCTGTAAGGGAAGGTCTTGGTGGAAGAGGGAGTGTCCGCATACAACGTCGCCGCGTTCAGGTATGCGCAGATGTAGGTCGCTTCGACGGTTGTCGAGTTGTCACGAAGCACTGCCAACAGCGTTTTGCTGCTGAGGGTCGACGAGCAGCTCGAGCCGAACGCAGAACCCGCCGTCGTTGCATGACTGATTGCCGGCCACGCGTTCACGGGCGTCCAGGTGTTCTTCGACGAGTCATAGGTCGCGCTGGACCAATGCGTCATCGGCTTGCCTTTGGCCTGGATGGCAACAATGTTCGGCCCGAACGAATGTGCGGCCGACTGCACGCCGGAAATCGAGCACAAGCCTTCCTTGCCCTTGTCGCCAGCGCAGGTCAGCACCGTGGATTGACCAGTGGCCAGGGCCCCGACGGGCTGCAACGCTGCCACCGCAGCCGCACTGCCGACCGCGCCCTTGAGCAACAGGCGCCGACGCGCCAAGGCCTCTGCGGACAAAGCTGGGCGGACGGGCAACAGCGGGTCACCGCTCAACGGAACATCCGGGTTCGAGGTCTGGTCGTTCATGCGAATCTCACGTTGGCCGCCCGCTAGGGGACACTGAAAACCGGCCTACTTGGCGCGGCCGACCAAAAAAGCCATTGCCTCACCACAGGGCGGGGCGGCACAAAATTTTAAAAGCCCCTCCGCACTCGCGTGCGGCTCCAAAAGGAACTTCGCCCAATTTGACCTCAAGCGCCGTCGTTTGCACCGGCCCCGCACCCCTCGGCTCAGGGGTGATCAACAGTCACAACCCGTGTTGCGCGCCACACCATCGTGGCCTGAGGCGCCAGCCGTGGCTGTGCTCTGGGCATGGCATCTGGTGACGACCGACTCCCGGCAGCAGGCGCCGCCGGCGGTGAAGCGGATCTGGAATTTATGCCGTGCGGCGCGACAGCCAGCTCAGCGGGGAATCCGACGTGCCACGGCCGGACTGCGACTCCAGGTAGTCGCTCGGCGGCTGGTTGCGGTATTCGCTGATGCCGCCGCCATCTAGGCAGGCGTCAAGGCCGAAGGCCGTGCCGAGGTCGGCGGGATCCGGCTCGCTGCGCACGGCAGCGTCACGGCGGAAGAAGCGCAGCGCTGGGACGAATCGCATGACGAACCTCTCGGGGTGAAGCGCCGACAACCACATCGGCCTGATGTGCTGAGCAGTGTGCGGGATTCGTGTGACAAGCGATGCCTGCAACTGTGAGTAAATATTGCCCCACCTGCAAATACCACACGTTCAGGGTGGGGCCCGCCCCAAGTTCTTCGGGCCGGCTGTCGCGGCCATGCGTCACATCGGCCCGATAGCGGGCCAGCGGATCAGCCCAGCGCCCGCCGCGCGCCGTCGGCGAGCGCTTGTCCGATGCGGTCGAGCAGCGCGCCGCGGGCCTGGAGCTGCCACTGGTGCCAGTACAGCGCCACGTCGACGCCGACCTCCGGCCGCAACACCACCAATTGACCGGTTTCGACGAGCGGGCGCACCTGGACCTCGGGCGCCACGCCCACGCCCCAGCCCATGACGACAGCCATCACATAGGCCTCGCTGGACGGCACGAAGCGCTCGCGCAGGCGGGGTGCGCGCACACCGAAGGCCTGGGCCACCCACTGCGCCTGGCTGTCGTCCTTGCGGTTGAAGACGAGGAAGGGCGTGTCGGCAAAGTTGCCGGCGTGCAGGCCCTCCGGCAACTGCGCCGCCAGGAAACCTGGGCTCGCCACGGCCACGTAGCGCATCACGCCCAGCGGCTGCACGCGACAGCCCTGCAGCGCCTCGGCCACCGTGGACACGCAGCCCAGCACGGCGCCCTGGCGCAGGCTGTCGTGAGTGAAGTCCTGGTCGTCCACCACCAGTTCCAGCCCGTAGCCCTCGCGCAGGCCCTGCTGAACCAACTCGTTCAGTGCCGGCAGCACCCAGGTGGCCAGGCTGTCGGCGTTGACGGCGATGGCCAGCCGCGACTGCGGCGCGACGCGCTCGCCCAGCTCCCGGGCGACGTCCACGCGCAGCGCCTGCAACTGGCGGGCGAAGCGCAGCAACACCTTGCCGGCCTCCGTCAGCCGCAGCGGCCGGGAGCGCACGACCAGTGGCTGGCCCACCTGGGTCTCCAGGGATCGCAGGCGCTGCGACACGGCGCTCTGCGTGATGGACAGCCGCTGGGCGGCCCGCTCGAAGCCCTGCTCGTCAGCTAGCGCAGCCAGACAGTCGAGGGCGGCAGGATCGAAGTCATTCATAAGCCGCACTAATGTATGGCGAAGAATATGAATGAAGCTTCTTGATTTAGGCCACGCTTCGGAGAATCCGCCGATGCCCGAGCCGCTCACCACGCCCGCCGTCGTTTTTGCGCAGGGCCTGGCCATGGGCGCCGGGCTGATCCTGGCCATTGGCGCGCAGAACGCGCTGGTGCTGCGGCAGGGCCTGAAGCAGGAGCATGTGGGCGCCGTCGTGGCCGTCTGCACACTGTCGGACTGGCTGCTGATCGCGCTGGGCGTGTTCGGCCTGGGAGCGCTGATTCAGGGCAGCCCGCTGCTCCTGGAGGCCTTCCGTTTCGGTGGCGCGGCCTTCCTGCTGGGCTACGCCGTGCTGGCCGCCAAGCGCGCCTGGCGACCGTCGTCGGGGCTCTCCGCCGCCGGCCAGGCCACGAGCCTGGGCGCGACGCTGTCGGCCGCATTCGCCTTCACCTACCTGAACCCGCACGTCTACCTGGACACCGTCGTACTACTGGGCGGCCTGGGTGCGCGCCAGCCGCCGGAAATGCGCACGGCCTTCGCGGCGGGCGCCTGTGCCGCGTCGGCACTGTGGTTCAGCCTGCTGGGCTTCGGCGCAGCGGCCGCGGCACCGAAGCTGCAAAACGCCAACACCTGGCGGGTTCTCGATGCGCTGGTCGCTTTGCTGATGGCCGGCCTGGGTTTACAACTCCTCCTGCAACCGCTCTAAGGGCCACCCGCTCATGAAGATCGTTGTCCTCGGCGCCGGCATCATCGGCATCGCCACCGCCTGGTATCTGCTCGACGAGGGTCACGACGTCATCGTCGTCGACCGCCAGCGCGACGCCGCGCTGGAAACCAGCTTCGCCAACGGCGCCCAGATCTCGGTGAGCTTCTGCGAGCCATGGGCCAACGCAGGTGCGCCGTTCAAGGTGGCCAAGTGGCTGCTGCGCGACGACTCGCCGCTGCTGTTCCGCCCGCGGCTGGACCCCAACCAGTGGCGCTGGGGCCTGGCTTTCCTGACACAGTGCACAACAGCGGCCTTCGAGCGCAACGTGGAGCAGCTCGTGCAACTGGGCCGCTACTCGCACGAGTCGCTGAAGGACCTGGTGGCGAGCACCGGCATCGAGTACGACCGGCTGGAGCGCGGCATCCTGCACTTTTTCTCCACCCAGGCCGACTTCGACGCCGGCGCGGCGGGCGCCGAGATCATGCGCCGTCACGGCGTGGACCGCCGCGTGCTGAACCGCGACGAGGTGCTGAAGGTGGAGCCCGCGCTGGCCACCTTCGGCTCGCAGGTAGCCGGTGGCACGTTCACGCCCAGCGATGAGAGCGGCGATGCCAAGGTCTTCACGCAAAAGCTGGCGGCGCTGTGCGCGTCACGCGGTGCGCAGTTCCTGTACGAGCACGACATCCTGGCGCTGCAGCGCGCCGGCGACGGCATAGAAGCCGTGCAGATCGCCGATGTGCGCAGCGGCGAGCGCAAGACCGTGAAGGCGGATGCCTTCGTCGCCGCGATGGGCTCGTACACGGCCGCGCTGGTGAGGCCGCTGGGCGAGCACCTGAACATCTACCCGGCCAAGGGCTACTCAGCCACGCTGCGGCTCAAGAAGCCCGAGGCCGCCAGCACCGTCAGCCTGCTGGACGACAGCCGCAAGATCGCGATCTCGCGGCTGGGCGACCACATCCGCATCGCCGGCACGGCCGAGCTGTCGGGCTTCGACCTGAACCTGGACTCGCCCACGGCGCGCGTGCGCTGCGCGGCGCTGGTGCGGCGCTACGAGGAGCTGTTCCCCGGCGTGGCGGACACGAGCGAGCCCAACTACTGGACCGGCCTGCGGCCCAGCACGCCCACCAACATTCCGTACATCGGCCGCAGCAAGCGGGCTCGTAACCTGTGGCTGAACGCCGGCCACGGCACGCTGGGCTGGACGCATGGCGCCGGCTCGGGCCGAGCGATGGCAGAGCTCATCGCCGGCCGCAAGCCGGACCTGCAGTTCGGCTTTTACTGACGCCCCGGCTCGCGGCCGGGGCGCCGCCGCGTCAGAGCGTCTTCAACAGCGCCTCGACCTCGGCCTGCTGCGGGAACTTCTTGCCCAGCTGGGCCAGCACCTCCAGCTCCGTGCGCGCCTTGGCCTTGTCGCCCGACAGGATGAGGATCTGCGCCAGGTTGAGCTTGTAGCTGGGCTGGTCGGGCTGGTCGGAGACCAGCGCGCGCTGCACCGTGAGCGCCTTGCTGAACTGCTTCTCGTTGGCCAGCACGGTGGCGTAGGTGTCGCGCAGCGCGCCGTCATCGGGACGCAGCTTCAGGCCGCGCTCGGCCAGCTCCAGCGCGCCGGCCTTGCCGGCCTTGCTGCGCAGCCAGGCCACGTTGTTGATCAGCGGCACCACGTCCGGGTAGCGCGCCAACAGCGCTTCGTAGCGCGTCAGCGCGCCGTCGAAATCGCCACGCGCCAGCGTCACGTCGGCCGCCGCCGTAGCGAAGGCGTTGTCCTGCGGGTGGCTGGCCTGCCACTGCTTCTCGAAAGCCAGCGCCTCATCGCGCTTGCCGCTGGTCAGCAACACGGCGAACAGACGCGGTGCGGCATCTGCCGGGTCGGCCAGGGCCGTGGCCTTGCGCAGCAGCGCGATCGCGGCATCCGGGCGCTTGCGGCCGAGCTCGATGTCGGCCTCCGCCACCAGCGCGAAGGCCTCCTGCGGCAGCCGCTTCTGGCGCTCGCGCAGCGCCGCCTGCGCCTCGTCCGTGCGGCCCTGCCGCATCGCCAGCTGGATCAGCAGGCGCTGCGCCATGACGGAGCCCGGCTGGGCCTCCAGCGCGCGCTTGACCTCGCGCTCGGCCCCCGCGTAGTCCTTGTCGACGAAGCGCAGCTGGGCCAGCCCCAGCCAGCCGTAGGCGCGCGCCGGCGCCAGCGACGTGAGGCGCGAGTAGGTCTTGGCGGCCTGCACCCGGTCGCCCGAGGCCAGCTGCGTGCGGGCCAGGCGCTCCAGCAGGTCGGGGTTCAGCGGCTGGGCGGCCGAGGCCTCCTGCGCGGCCTGCGCGGCGGCAGCCACATTGCCCAGGCGCAGCTGGTGATCGATCAGCGCCATCCGCAGCGCCGCCTCGTTGGGCTCGTCGCGCACAGCCACCTTGAGCACCTCGGTGACGCGCTCGGACGCCGCGCCGGTCTGCAGCAGCAGCTCGGCCAGCGCCAGGCGTGCCTGCGGCACGCGCGGCTGGCTGGCGACGAAGGCCTCCAGCCGCTTGACGGCCGCGTCATTGCGCTTGGCGTGCAGGTCGATGGCCACCAGGCCCAGCGCCGCCGGCAGGTAGCCGGCATCGGCCTTCAGCGCCGCATCGAACGCGGCCTGCGCGGCCGCCATGTCCTTGCGCACCAGCTGGATGCGGCCGCGCAGCGCGTCGGGCACCGGGCTGTCCTTCATCTTGGGCGCCAGCTTGTCCAGCGCGGTCAGCGCGCCGGCCAGGTCCTGGCGGCGCATCAGCGCGTTGACCACCATCAGGTCGTAGTTGCTGCCACTGTCCTTGGCGGCCAGCTCGCGCAGCTGGGCCAGCGCGGCATCGGCCTTGGCGCGGCCGGTGCCGCCGGGCGCGGCGGATTCGCGCACGATGGCCGTCAGCGCCAGCGCGGCCTGCGTCTTGGCGTCGTCGGGGCGCAGCCGGACCGCAGCGCCGAAGGCCTGGTCCGCCGCGTCGAAGTTGCCCTGCATCAGCTGCGCCTTGCCGGCCAGCAACAGGGTCTCGGCATCGGCCTTGCCCGTTTCCAGCACGGGGCGCAGCGTCTCCAGCGTCTTGGCCGGTGCGCGGCGCTGCAGCTGCAGGCTGGCGTACTGGCGGCGCAGGCCGGTGTCCTCGGGGGCCAGCTTGAGCGACTGGTTCAGCAGGTTCTCGGCGTCCGCCAGTTCGCCCAGCTGCTGGTGCGCGCCCGCTGCCAGCCGCAGCAGCGGCAGGTAGTTGGGCATGAGCTTGAGCAGCGGCAGCGCCAGCTCGCGGGCCTTGGCGGCGTCGTTCTTGGCCAGCGCCAGCTGCGCCTGCAGGAAGCGGCCCTGCGGCTTCTTGGCCATCGCGGCGGGCATGCTGTCGATGAGCTTGGCCGCGTCGTCCAGCTTCTGCTGGTTGAAGGCCAGGCGCACCAGCAGCGCACGGGCGTCGTAGTTGTTGGCGTCCAGCTCCAGCACGCGGGCGAGCAGCGGCTGGGCCTCGTCGATCTTGCCGCGCACCAGCAGCACCTCGGCCTTGAGCTGCAAGGCCTTGACGGACTTGGGCGCGCGGAACAGCAGCTCGTCCAGCGCAGCCAGCGCCTCGTCCACGAAACCGCCGGCCAGCTTGGTGCGGGCGCCAACGACGACCGCGCCCTCGTCCTCCGGCGTGGCCTGCAGCGCACGCACGGCAGTGGCCTTGGCCTCGGTCAGGTTGCCCTGCGCCAGATAGGCCATGGACAGCTGCTGCAGCAGCACCGACATGGCCTTGGGGTCGGCCAGGCTCTGGTCCCCGTAATCGGCGATGAGCTTGCGCGACTGGCCCGACTGCAGCAGCGTCTGCGCCAGCAGCGGCAGCACCTGGTCGCGCGGGGCGCCCAGCTCCTCGGCGCGGCGCAGCTCGATCTCGGCCCCCGCCATGTCGCCGGCCTCCAGCAGGGCCTGGCCCAGCAGCAGGCGGCCGCTGGCGCTCTCGGCGTTCTTCTGCAGCAGGTTCTTCAGCTCGATGATGGCGCCGGCGGTGTCCTTCTGCGCCATGAGCTTCTGCGCGGAACTCAGCAACTCCTGTTCGGAACGCTGTTGAGTGCAGGCGGCCAGCGCGGCAGCCAGCAGGAGAGGGGCAAGCAAGCGGGTCTTCATCGGTTCTCCGGCAACGGGCGCGCGATTGTGTTCCTAGAATCCGCGCCCCCTGTCAGGACTGGCCCCAAGGCCGGTAATACGCCATGAGTGCCGCCCCACCTTTTTGCGCCATCGACTTCGGCACGTCCAACTCCGCCGTGGCCATCCCCAGCGCCGACGCCGCCATGCGCCTCATCGAGCTGGAGCCCGGCCAGCGCACCATGCCCACGGCCGTCTTCTACTTTGCCGAGGGCCCGCACGACGTCGACGGCCCGCCGCGCGCCTTCGGCCGCGCCGCCGTCGCGGCCTATGTGGAAGGCCACGACGGGCGCCTCATGCGCTCGATGAAGAGCATCCTCGGCTCCGCGCTGATCGAGCAGACCACCGACGTCGGCGGCGGCCGCGGGGCCAAGTACGCCGACATCGTCTCGGGCTACCTGAAGCGCCTGCGCCGGCTGGCCGGCGAGCCCGAGCGCGTGGTGCTGGGCCGACCGGTGTTCTTCGTCGACGGCGAGCCCGAGCGCGACGCCACCGCGCAAGCCCAGCTCGAAGCCTGTGCCCGCGCCGTGGGCTTCACCGACGTGCATTTCCAGTACGAGCCCATCGCGGCCGCGTTCGACTTCGAGCAGCAGGCCATCCGCGAGGGCCGGGGCGAACAGATCGTGCTGGTGGCCGACATCGGCGGCGGCACCAGCGACTTCTCCATCGTGCGCGTGGGCCCCGAGCGCGTACAGCGCCTGGCGCGGCGTGACGACATCCTGGCCAGCCACGGCGTGCACATCGCCGGCACGGACTTCGACCGCCACATCGAGCTGGCCGGCCTGCTGCCCGAGTTCGGCTACCGCGCCACGGGCCCCAGCGGCCGCGAAGTCCCCAGCGGCATCTACTTCGACCTGGCCACCTGGCACCTCATCAACACCTGCTACGCGCCGCTGCGTGTGGCCGAGTGGCGCGGCATGAAGAGCTGGTTCAACGACCTGCGCCAGCACGCCCGGCTGATGACGGTGCTGGAAGAGCGCCTGGGCCACGAACTGGCCGCGCGCGCCGAGGGCGCCAAGATCGCCGTCTCCGGCGGCGCCGACACGACGGTGGACCTGGGCCTGGTGGAGCGCGGCCTGGTGCTGCCGCTCAGCGAGAAGACGGCCGTGGACGCGCTGCGCGCCGACCTGGACCGCATCATCGCCACCGCCCACGAAACCGTCGCGCTGGCCGGCCTTCGGCCCGAGCAGGTCGACGCGCTTTACTTCACCGGCGGCTCCACCGGCCTGCGGCTGCTGGTGGACGGCATGGCGGCCGGCTTCCCCGGCGCCGCGCGCGTCACCGGCGACCGGTTTGCTTCGGTCGCGACCGGCCTGGGCCTGCACGCCCAGCGCCTGTTTGCGGCGCCTCGCTGACGCCGCCGCGGCCGGTACCGTCCGGCCGGGCACGCCCGCCCTGGGCGCGGCCCGGCGGCGCCCGCAGCGGCCTGGACACGTCCGCCAGCATCAGCACCGCACTGACGAGGCCCTCCACCGCCTCTTCCAGGTCGGCCGGCGGCTCCAGCGACTCGATCTCCTCCAACAGCGCGTCGGCGTCTTCCAGGTCGTCCGGGTCCAGGTGCAGGTAGATGGCCGCCAGCGGCTCCAGCAGCGGTTCCTCGGGCAGGCGCATCAGCGCCGGGTGCGCGTCCAGCGCGTGCGCGAAGCCGGCCACCCAGGGCAGCAGGGTTTCGCTGGGCTCGGCCTCATCGTCGAGTTCGAAGATCCAGGGGTCGAACCACTGCCGGCCGGCAATCGCGACGTTCAGTTCCTTGTGGCGGCGCCGCAGCAGCGCCATCAGCTCGTCGTCGACCCGGGCCGGCGTCGGCCGACCCTCGGCGTCCAGCAGCGGCGGCAGCCAGGCGGCCAGCGGCACGGCCTCGGGCTGCAGCAGCACGCCGCACAGATAGCCGTCGACCATGCTGACGTCCAGCGGCTCCAGCGGCGCGGGCAGCGCATCCAGCAGCGCCTGCAGGCGATCCAGGTCGGCTTCGGAGAGGGTGTCGGCGGTGGGTTTCATCGTCGAATTATCGACAGCGCGGCGTGAATAGTGCCTGCCCGCACACAGGGCAGCCCCCTACAGTGGACCTTCCCAACGACGCCCTCCCCTCGAGGGCTTGCAGACCCGGCAGCATGGCTGACCGGGTCTTTTTTTGTGCCGGAACAGGGCCGGCCGTGAAGGCTGCCGCACCGTTGCCCTGGCGCCGGCGCGCCAGGCTTGCGCTCCGCTTGCATACTGAATTGATGCCCGCCGCCGAACTCGCACTGCGCTTCGACCCCGGCGTCGTCGTGCTGTCATACCTCACCGCTGCCTTCGCCTCCTACGTGGCGCTGGATCTGGCGCAGCGCGTGCGGACTCCGGATGTGCAGAGTGCCACGGTCTGGTGGTTCGCTGGCTCGCTGTCCATGGGCAGCGGCATCTGGGCCATGCACTTCATCGGCATGCTGGCGCTGAAACTGCCCTTCGCAACCGGCTACGACCAGGCCATCACCGCGCTGAGCTGGCTGGCGGCGGTGGCCGTGTCGGCCATAGCACTGCGCGTGGCGGCGCTGGACCGGCTGACGGTGAAGCGGCTCACGCTGGGTGCCGTCAGCATGGGCGCGGGCATCTGCGGCATGCACTACACCGGCATGGCCGCGCTGGTGCTGGCGCCGGGCATCCGCTGGCACTGGGGCCTGGTGGCCGCTTCCGCCGGCGTGGCCACGGGCGCAGCGGCGGCAGCGCTCGTGATCTTCTTCTGGCTGCGCCGGCTGTCGGCCGCGCAGGCCCGTTGGGGCCAGCTGGCCGCAGCGCTGGTCATGGGCGCCGCCGTGGCCGGCATGCACTACACCGGCATGGCCGCCGCCGGCATTGCGGAGAACAGCCTGTGTCTCAGCGCCAACGAGCTGGGCGGCAACAACCTGGCCACACTGGTGGCCGGCGCCACGCTGGCGTTGCTGCTGCTGACGCTGTTCACGTCACTGCTGGACGCCCGGCTGCGCCGCCGCGCCACGCGCCTGCAGCAGTCGCTGCAAGAGGCCAACACCGAGCTGGCCGAGCAGGCGCTGCGCGACCCGCTGACCGGCCTGTCCAACCGCCAGCTGCTGGACGACCGCATCAGCCACGCGATCGCGCGAGGCCGGCGCGACAACACGGGCTTGGCGCTGCTGATGCTGAACCTGGACGGCTTCAAGCCCGTCAACGAGGCATTCGGTCACGGCGCCGGCGACGCCGTGCTGCGCGAGGTGGCCGGGCGCATGCGGGCACTGGCCCGCAGCCACGACACACTGGCCCGGCTGGGCGCCGATGAGTTCGTGCTGCTGCTGGAGGGAGAAGCCGGCGAGGCGCACCTGGCACAGGTCGCGCAGCGACTGCTGGATGCACTGGCCGAACCCATGGCCATCGTCACGGGCGATGCCAGCCAGCCACTGCGGCTCTCGGCATCCATCGGCATCGCGCTGCACAGCGACAGCCCTGGTCGCACCCTCATCACGCAGGCAGATTCGGCCACGCAAGCCGTCAAGCGCAGCGGCGGTAACGGCTTCGCGTTCTTCGAGGTGCACATGCAGGACGGCGTGCGCGACCAGCTGGAGCTGGCGCGCGACCTGCGCGCCGCGCTGGAAGCCGGCGGCGCAGGCCTGGCGCTGCACTACCAGCCCAAGGTGGCCGGCGACACGGCGCGCGTGCTGGGCGTGGAGGCGCTGTTGCGCTGGCAACACCCACGGCGCGGCGCGGTCAGCCCCGGCGTCCTCATCCCTGTCGCAGAGCGCTTCGGCATCATCACCGCCCTGGGCGACTGGGTCATCGACGAGGCCTGCCGGCAGATCGCCGACTGGCGCGACCAGGGCCTCAAGCTGCGCGTGGCCATCAACCTGTCGGTGCAGCAGCTGCGCCAGCCCGAGGCGCTGCTGCTGCGGCTGGAGCAGGCACTCGCGCGCCACCACCTGGACGCGACACAGCTGAGCTGCGAGATCACCGAGTCCGTCGCGATGGCGGACGCCGCCGCCACCGAACGCGTGCTGCAGCGGCTGGGCGAGCTGGGCGTGAGCCTGTCCATCGACGACTTCGGCACCGGCTATTCCAGCCTGGCCTACCTGCGCCGGCTGCCGGTGTCGCAGCTGAAGATCGACCGCAGCTTCATCCAGGACCTGGAAACCAGCGCCGACGCGCGCGCCATCGTCAACGCCGTCATCGAGCTGGCTCATGCGCTGGGCCTGGAGGTGGTGGCCGAGGGCGTGGAGACCGAGGGCCAGGCCGACGTGCTGCGCGCCAAGCGCTGCGACAAGCTGCAGGGCTTCCTGTTCGCGCGGCCCATGCCCGCGCAGGAGCTGGCCCGCTGGGCGATGCAATCACAAAGCGGCGACGCGAAGCTGGGCTTCAGCGACTCGATCTTTGCCGATGTCGACGCGCTGACCAAGGTGCGTCCCTAGCGCCGCCTGTCGGCCGCCGGGAACAGCCGCTCAGACGGCCATGCGCTCCGGCGCCACGTAGAAGCGCCGGAAGGTCTCGAAGTCCAGCGTGTCGGCCCGCTCGATGCGCGCCTGCTCGGCCAGCGACTCGGCCGCCATGCGCTCGAAGCGCTGCTGCAGTGCGTCCGGGAAGGGCAGCGCCAGCAAGGCCGCGCGCGTCGCATCGCTCTGGTGGCGGATGAGGGCCACATGGCTGTTGCCGAAGTCCTGCGCCATGACGGCCAGCACACGTGCCGACGGGCATAGCTCGGGCCGCACCAGCCGCTCGGCCACGCGGGCCAGCGCATCGCGGTAGACGCTGCCGCCATGGGCGGCGTCCAGTGCCGCAGCCTGCGTGGCACAGCCGGCCAGGATCTCGCCGGCCCAGTCATGCAGCGACCGCTCGCCACCCTTCCAGTGCTCCAGCACCAGGCCGGGCTCGCGGCCGCGCGCGGCGACGCGGTGCTGGTTGCGCGCATTGGCGGCAATCTCGTCCGGCGTGTCGTTGGGGCTGGGGCTGTGCAGGCAGTGCAGCAGGAAGGCGTCCAGCACGCGCACGGTGTCGGCGCCGATGCCCACGGGCTCGAACGGGTCCAGGTCCATCAGCCGCACCTCGATGTACTCGACGCCGCGCTCGCGCAGCGCATGCAGCGGCCGCTCGCCGGAGCGGATCACACGCTTGGCGCGGATGGTGCTGTAGAACTCGTTCTCGATCTGCAACAGGCCGGTGGAGAGCTGGTTGTAGTCGCCGCCCGGCGTCTGCACGCCGATGGCCTCGTAGGCCGGGTACGGCGTCGTCAACGCGCCCTGCAGCGAGGCCGCGTAGCTCTCCAGGCAGTTGTAGCTGACCGAGATGCTGGACTGCGCGTCGCTCTGGTAGCCCAGCCGGCCCATGCGCAGCGAGGTGGCGTGCGGCAGGTACAGGCTGTGCTCGGACAGGCGCTGCAGGCCATGGTCGCGGCCCTGCACGAAGCTATCGCACAGCGCCGGGCTGGCGCCGAACAGGTACAGCAGCAGCCAGCCCTCGCGGCGGAAGTTGCGGATGGCGCCGAAGTAGCCCTCGGTGCCCACGCCCGGCAGCGACCAGTTGTAGTGGATGCCAGAAATCGTCTGCATGCGCCGGCCGTAGCGCTGGCCCAGGCCCATGCGGTAGACGCTCTTGGCGCGGCCCACGTTGCTGCTGCCGTAGCGGCCGATGGGGATGGTCTCGTCGGCCGGCAGCCCGCAGGGCATGGAGCTGACCCACAGCCGCTCGTCGCCCAGCGCGCGGTAGACGGCCTGGTGGACCTCGGTCAGTTCGGTCAGCACGTCAGCGACGCCGGCATGCACGCCGGTGATGAGCTCCAGCTGCGATTCGCTGTAGTCGGTGGTGATGTGCGGGTGCGTCAGCGCCGAGCCGAGCGCTTGCGGATGCGGCGTCAGCGCCAGGCCGCCCCCGGGCAGGGCGCGCAGGCTTTCCTTCTCGATGCCACGGCGGATGCCGAGCAGGGTCTCGTTGTCATTCATGGCGTCTCAGGCGCTGATTGGGCCGAGACGGTAGCAGAACGGCGCTACAGCTGCCCTGGGGCGTCCATGTCGGCCAGACTGGGCCTCAGGTCATGTTCACCGGCCTGGATGCCCTCGTGGTGGCTGAGGTAGAGCGACACGTCGTGGCGCTCCAGCCAGCCCACGGCCTTCAGCCGGTCCAGCACCGGGCCCTTGACCTCGGAGAGCTCCAGCCACAGCCCCTCGGCGCGCAGTGCGGCGTGCAGCTCCTCCAGCGCCGTCAGCCCGGAGACGTCGATGTGGTTGACGGGCGCCATCAGCATCAGCACGCGCCGGGGCTCGCCAACGCTGGCCCGGTGCGCGCGCACATGGGCCAGCACCACGTCGGCCAGGCCACGGGCGTTGGTGAACACCAGGCTCTCGTCGATGCGCAGGCCCACCACCTCGGGCCGGCACTCGACCGCATAGCGTTCCAGGTTGCGGTAGTGCTGCGTGCCCGGCACGCGGCCGATGCGCGCCACATGCGGCTGCGCCGTGCGCTGGATCAGCAGCGCGATGGAGCCCACCACGCCCAGCGCCAGCGCCGCGCCCACGCTCCACAGCAGCACGGCGGCCGTGACGGCCGCCATCAGCAGGCCCTCGGCCCGCGCATAGCGCCAGGCCTCGCGGTAGGGGCGCAGCGAAACGCCGCCCAGCACCGCCACGACGATGGTGGCCGCCAGCACCGGCTTGGGCAGGTGCGCCAGCGGGCCGGCCAGCAGCAGCATGGCCAGCGCCATGAAGCCGGCCACGAACACCAGCGCCCAGCGGCTGCGCGAGCCCGCCTCGTGCAGCAGGATGGAACGCGAGAAGCTGCCCGCCACCGGCATGCCGCCGGTCACGGCCGCGACGAGATTGGCTGCGGCCAGCCCGCGCATCTCGGCGGCGGGCAGCAGCTTCTCGCCACGGCGCTGCGCCAGCGACTCGGCCACCGCGAGGCTGGACACGAAGCCCATCAGCGCCACCAGCGCCGCCGACGGCAGCAGCTGCAGCCACAGCGCGCCGTCCAGCAGCGGCAGGCCCAGCGGCAGCGACAGCTGAGGCAGCGCGCCCACCTGGGCTACACCGCGCGCGGCCGGCGTGAAGGCCGACAGCCCCATCGCCCCCAGCAGCAGCAGCAAGG
Organism: Pelomonas margarita; assembly: GCF_043555875.1. Classification (NCBI taxonomy): domain Bacteria; kingdom Pseudomonadati; phylum Pseudomonadota; class Betaproteobacteria; order Burkholderiales; family Sphaerotilaceae; genus Roseateles; species Pelomonas margarita. The sequence continues at coordinate 177,195 of NZ_JBIGHW010000009.1, forward strand.
GCGCCAACCGCGCCAGCATGCGCGAGCCGGCCCGGCGCGACAGCAGCAGCAGCGCCACGGCCGCGCCGCCCCAGGCCAGGCTCAGCGGCTGGATGCCCGCCTGCGCCGTGGCCAGCGCCAGGCCCGGCAGCGTGGCGCCGGTGGCCGCGCTGCCCAGCAGCACGGGAAGCTGGCTGGCCGCGATCATCAGCGTGGCGCCGGTCTCGAAGCCGCGCAGCGCCGGCACCGACAGCAGGCTGGCCAGTGCATCCAGCCGCAGCAGCGCGGCCAGCGCCAGCAGCAGCCCCACCTCGGCGGCCAGCACCAGCGCGCCGGCCTCGGCGCTGACGCCGGCCGGCAGCCCGGCGAGCGCCTGCGCAATCATCAGCGCCAGCACCGCCACCGGCCCCAGGCCCAGCACCGGGCTGGAGCCCAGCGCCGCATAGGCCAGCAACGGCAGCAGGCTGGCGTACAACCCCACCTGCGGCGGCAGGCCGGCCAGCAGGGCGTAGGCCAGGCTCTGCGGGATCAGCAGCACGGCCACGACCGCGCCAGCCATGAGGTCGGCCTGCCAGCGTCCCGAGACGGTGTCAGCGGTCAACCTGGACTCCCGACAGCTGGATCACACGCGCCCACTTCGTCATCTCGGCCGAAATCAGCGCGGCCAGCTCGGGCCCGCCGCTGCCATGCACCAGCATGCCGCGCGCCGTCAGCCGCTCGCGCAGCGCGGGGCCGGCCAGCGCGGCGACGCTGTCGCGCTGCAGGCGGGCCAGCGGCTCGGCAGGCAGGCTGCTGGGCGCGAACAGCCCCAGCCACGCGCTGGCCTCATAGCCCTGCAGCGCCAGGCCGCCGGCCTCCTCTACGGTCGGCAGCGCAGGCAAACTGGGGCTGCGACGCGCGCTGGTGACGGCCAGCGCCAGCAGCCGCCCGGCGCGGATCTGCGACAACGCGGCGGGCAGCGTGTCGAACATCAGGTCCATGTTGCCGGCGATGACGTCCTGCTGCGCCGACGCCGCGCTGCGGTAGGGAAAGTGCAGCAGGTCGATGCGCGTCAGCCGCATGAACAGCTCACCGGCCAGATGGGTGGGGTTGCCGCTGCCGCTGGAGGCGATGTGCAGCCGGCCCGGCTGCGCGCCGGCCGCCCGCACCAGGTCGGCCAGCCGGCGCACGCCCTGGGCCCGCGCGGTGGCCGGGTTCATCACCAACACCAGCGGCACGGTGGCCACCAGGCACACGGGTGCGAAGTCCGCCACCGGGTCGTAGGGCAGGCGGCGCGACAGCAGCGGGTTCACGGCATGCGTGCCCAGGCTGCCCATCAGCAGCGTGCGGCCATCGGCAGCGCTGGCCACCTCGGCCGTGCCGATGTTGCCGTCGGCCCCCGGGCGGTTCTCGACGACGACCGGCTGGCCCAGACGCTTCTGCAGCTCGGGCGCCAGCAGCCGCGCGGCCTGGTCGGCGGCGCCATCGGCTGCATAGGGCACGACGATGCGCAGCGGCCTGGCCGGCATGCCCGGCTGGGCGCGCACGGCCGGGCTGGCCGCCGCAGCCAGCCACAGCAGCAGCGCACGTCGCCCGGGGCTCAAGCGGATGGCCCCGTCAGCGCCACCAGCCGCACCTGGCCGTGCTGGCAGGCGGCATCGAAGTCCTGCAGGATGGCGGCCAGCGTATCGGCATCGGGGGCCTGCACGGCGGCGATGCCGATGGCGCGGTTGCGGCCCTCGGCCTTGGCCTGGTAGAGCACCATGTCGGCCCAGTTCACGGCCTGCTCCCAGTGCAGGCGCAGCTGGGCGCTGCCGCGCCCGCCCAGCGGGAAGCTCGCGAAGCCCAGCGACGCCGTCACGCGCAGCGGCCCCTCGGCCGTGGCCACGGGCGTGCCGCCGATGCCGTTGAGCACGCGCGCCGCCATCTGCGCCAGGTCGTCGCCGGGCAGCTCGGGAGCAAACACCAGGAACTCCTCGCCGCCCCAGCGCACGACGAGGTCGGTGTCGCGCACGGCGGCGCGGATGCGCCGGCCCACCTCGACGAGCACCGCATCGCCCGCCGCGTGGCCATGGCGGTCGTTGACATGCTTGAAGTGGTCGATGTCGATCATCATCAGCGCGCCACGGAAGCCCTCCGCGCAGAGCTCGTGGCTGCGCGCGTCCATCACCGCCAGGAAGTGGCGGCGGTTGGACAGGTCGGTCAGCGGGTCGCGCTCGCTCTGCGTGCGCAGCAGCTGCTGGTTGGCCGTCAGGCGCGCCTGCGCGCGGCGCATGCGCAGCAGCGTGGCGCCCACCAGCACGATGGACAGCAGCAGCAGCACGCCCACGGCCAGACCCAGCTGCTGCAGCAGCCGGCGGTTGGAGAGCTGCTGGTCCTTGAGCTGGCCGTCACGGGCCAGCAGCGCCAGGTCACGCTGCTTGGCGGCGGTGTCGTACTTGCGGCGCAGTTCCTCCAGCGCACTGGCACGGTTGCGCTCGTTGATGCGGGCGCTCAGCTCGCGCTCGCCGCAGTAGGCGGCCAGCGCCTCGCGGTGCTGGCCGGCGTCGGCCCAGGTGTCGCCCAGCTCGCGCAGCTCGCCGGCGCGCGGCACGAGGTCGGACGGGTCCAGCTGGAACTCGGCCACGCGCGCCAGCTCCTGCCGCGCGGCGTCGAGCTGGCGCAGCCGGATGTGGGTGACAGCCAGGTTGTGATGCAGCGCCCGCTCGTAGGTGCGGTCACGGAAGCGCTGCAGCACGGGCAGCGCAAGCCGGCCGGCATTCAGCGCCTCCCGGTACAGCCCGAGGTACATGTAGGCGTCCACGAGGTTGGCGCGCAGCTGCGCCGCCAGGTGGGGCGCCCGCGCCTGCTCGGCCAGCACCAGCGCAGACTCCAGCGCCGCCCGCGCGGCCTGGCGTTCGCCGGCCCGCCGCTCGACGACGGCCTCGGCATTGCGCACCCGCGCGCTGGCCAGCGCGTCACCCTGGGCCTCGGCCAGCGCGGCGCGGATCTCGGCGCGCGCGGCGTCCTGGTCGTCCTGTGCCTGCAGCAGCACGGCCAGTTGCGCCATGAACAGCGACGCGAGATGCCGATCGCCGCCGGCACGGGCCAGTGCCAGCCCACGCCGCACGCTGCCCTCGGCCTCCACCAGTGCACCCTGGCCGGCCTGCTCGCGCTGCAGCAGGCGCAGCGCGTCGGCAGCGGCGCGGAAGTCGCAGCCCGGCGAGCGCACCGCGTGCACCTCGTCACCGGCCGGGCAGCGCCGGCCCAGCCCTTCCAGCGCGCGTGCGGCCAGCATGCCGGCCGGCTTGCCGGCGCGCTCCTGCGTCAGTGCGCGCAGCAGCCAGCCATGGTCGGCGCCGCCCTCCAGCCCGGCCAGCTTCAGCGCCACGGCATCGGCGGCCTCGATCTGATTGCCGGCCAGCAGCACGCGGCCACGTGCGTACAGCCAGGCGACCTCGCGGGCCGGCTCGGCGGTCCGGGGCCAGCGCCGTTCCAGCTCGGCCAGCATCGCCGCCGGCTCGTCGAAGGCGCGGCGGGTGATCTGGGCCAGGTGCTCGCGGTCGGCGGCCAGGTCGGACGCGGCTGCGGCCGGCAGCGCCAGCACGGCCAGCCACAGCGCCAGCAGCGCGGCCCTCACGCCCAGCTCCCCGGCGACGTGGCGCCGCTGCCCGGCCCGCCGAGCGCGATCAGGCTGACCAGGCCCTCGCCCCACGCAGCCTCCAGCCGCGCCGTGAGCTGCTCCACGGCCGCCACGTCGCTGGCATGGATGCGCTCCACGCCATAGGCCTTGTTGCGGCCATGGGCCTTGGCCAGGTAGAGCGCGGTGTCGACGAGGTCGATCGCCCGCTCCCAGGGCAGGCGCAGCCCATGCGGCGGCACGGGCAGGCTGACGAAACCGATGGACGCCGTGACGGCGATGCTGCGCGCCTGGTAGGCGACGGGTTGGCTGCCGATGAGGTCCAGCAGGCGCTGGGCCAGCTGCGGCGCGAACAAGCCCTCGCGGGAGGCCGCGACGATGAGGAACTCCTCGCCGCCCCAGCGCACGACGAGGTCGTCGTCACGCACGGCCTGGCGCAGCCGCGCGGCGATCTCGGCCAGCACGGCATCGCCGGCCGCGTGGCCGAAGCTGTCGTTGAGGCGCTTGAAATGGTCGACGTCGATGAGGAAGACGCTGGCTGACAGCCCGTCCGGGCCGGACAGGCTGTGGATGGCCGCCTGGAAGTGGCGCCGGTTGGCCAGGCCGGTCAGCGGGTCGGTCTCGCTCTGGTGTTTCAGCGACGCGTTGCTGGTGGCCAGCGCCTCGTTGGTGCGGCGCACGCGCCGGAAGGCCTGCCACATCAGCCCCAGCGACACGACCACGCAGCCGCCCAGCGCCGCCCACAGCATCAGGCCCAGGTTGCGCTGGTGCACCTGCTCGGACTTGAGCGCGTTGTCGCGGTTCAGCAGCTCGATGTCGCGGGCGCGCTGCTCGGCGTCCTGCCGCTCCTGGGCCTCCAGCAGCAGCTGGCGCGTCTCGTCGCGCAGCACGCGATCCGACAGCCGGCGGTGCTCGCGCCACGCGCCGACGGCACCGGCCAGGTCCCCCGCGCGCTCCAGGAAGACGGCCAGTTCCTTCCAGCCGTCGCAGGCGTAGGCGATGGCACCCTGCTGCTCGTCCAGCGCGATGGCGGCGCGCGCCTCACTGGCGCCCTCGGCCACGCGACCCAGCGCGATCTTGGCCAGCCCGATGTTGGAGCGGGCCACGCCCTCGGCCCCCAGGTTGCCGGTGGCCAGCGCCAGCGGCAACGCCTGCTCGGCAAGCTCCAGCGCGCGGGCGTAGCGGCCCTGGCGCAGGTGGTAATCCGCGAAGTTGCCCAGGCCCAGCGCGCGCACCGAGTCGGCGCCGGCCGCCGCCGCCTGCTCCAGCGCGTCGGCATAGGACTGCAGCGTGATGCTGGCGTCCGCGTCGTCGGTGTGGATGATGCCGCGCGTGGTGTAGACGCTGTTCAGCGTCATCGGGTCGGGGTCCTTCTGGGCCTCGGCCAGGGCCTGCGCGACGAGCTGGCGGGCCCGGGCCGGCGTGTCGGCACGCAGCGTCGTGAAGGACAGGTCCGCCAGCGACAGCGCCACCCGCCAGGGCTGGCCGATCTGCTGCGCCAGGCGCAGCGTCTGGTGGCCCTCGGTCAGGGCGGCATCCAGCTCGCCGATGTCGCCGCTGACATGGGCCAGCAGGCGGTGGTAACGCCAGCGCTGCACCACGCCCGTGGCGGCCAGGGAGACGGTGTCCACATCGGCCAGACGCTTGCGCGCGCCGCGCAGGTCGGCCTGGGAGCGCAGGTACTCGGCGTCCACCGTGGCCGCCGCCACCCGGGCCTCGGCGCGCTGCTCGGCGACGGGCCAGTCGCGCAGCCGGCGCACCAGCTGCTGGGTCAGCACGCGGTCCCGGGCCAGCGCCGCCAGCTCCCCGCGCAACGCGACAACGTCCAGCCGCGCCGCGCCGCCGGGCTGCGCCTCTGCGACCTGACGAAGCGCCTGCTCGTCCTGCGCCGGCTTGGCGCGCGAGGCCCGCTCGATGCGGTCCAGCTCGCGGGCCAGGCGGTCCTCGGCCGGCGCCACGCCCGACGCGCGGCTCGCCCCCGGCGCCTGGCCGTTGGGCGAGCAGGCGGCCAGCAGCAGGCACGCGGCGAGCGCAGTGCCGAAGGGGGAGAGACGGGCCAGGATCGAGGGCATCAGGGCAGCGAGGCCGGAGCGACACCGCCCCGAGACCTGCATTTCAGCGCGTCCGCGGGCCGCCCGTCATCCGGGCAAGACAGCAGAGCGTTCGGATTGCACGCGCCCTGCCGCATAGCGTTCAGGCGCTGGGGCCCTGGTAGCCGCGTGGTACCGCACCCAGCAGGCGGCGCGTGTACTCCTCACGCGGCGCCGACACCAGCGCCTGCGTGGCGGCCTGCTCGACGACGTCGCCGTTCTGCATCACCAGCACCTCGTCGGAGATGAACTTGACGACGGCCAGGTCGTGGCTGATGAAGATGTAGCTGAGGCCGAACTCGTCCTGCAGGTCCTTCAGCAGGTTGAGCACCTGGGCCTGCACCGAAACGTCCAGCGCCGACACCGATTCGTCCAGCACCAGCACCTCCGGCTGCAGCGTCAGGCAGCGCGCAATGGCAATGCGCTGGCGCTGGCCGCCGGAGAACTCGTGCGGGTACTTGGCCATGGCGCTCTCGTCCAGGCCCACCTTCTTCAGCAGCGCAACGGCGCGCGCCTCGCGGTCGGCGCTATCGATGCCGATGCCGTGGATCTCCATGGGCTCGCGCAGCGTCTGGGCGATGGTGAAACGCGGGTTCAGCGAGGCGTAGGGGTTCTGGAACACGACCTGGATGCGGCGGCGCATCTGCTGCCAGTCGGCGCCGCTCATGGTCAGCAGGTCGCGTCCTTCGAACATGACCTGGCCGCCGGTCGGCTCGTGCAGGCGCAAGAGCGTCAGGCCCATGGTGGTCTTGCCCGAGCCGGACTCGCCCACCACGCCCAGCGTGTAGCCCTTGCGCAGCTTGAAGTTCACGCCCTTCACGGCCTGGAACTCGCGCTTGCCGAACACGCCCTGCTTGAGCCAGAAGCTCTTCTTCAGGCCAGTGACCTCCAGCACCACGGGGGCGTCGGGGTCCTTGGCCTTGTGGTCCATGTTGGCGGACTTGCCGGCAATGTGGTCGTCGATGACCATCAGCCGGGCCGGGTTCTCGGTCAGCGAGGGGCGGCAGGCCAGCAGGGCCTTGGTGTAGGCGTCGCGCGGGGCGTTAAAGATGTCGGCCACCGGCGCGGCCTCGCGGATCTCGCCATGGCGCATGACGACCACATGGTCCGAGATCTCGCCCACCACGCCCAGGTCGTGGCTGATGAAGAGCATGGACATGCGGTGCTTATCCTTGAGCCGGCCCATCAGCTCCATGACCTGGCGCTGGATGGTGACATCCAGTGCCGTGGTGGGCTCGTCGGCGATCAGCAGCTTGGGCTCGCAGGCCAGCGCCATCGCGATCATCACGCGCTGCTGCTGGCCGCCGCTCATCTCGTGCGGGTAGGCCGACAGGCGCCGCTTGGGCTCCGGGATGCCCACCTCGTGCAACAGCTCCTCGGCGCGGGCCAGGGCCTGACGCGGCGACAGACCCAGGTGCGTGATCAGCGGCTCCATCAGCTGCTGGGCCACGGTGAACACCGGATTCAGCGAGCTCATCGGGTCCTGGAAGACGCAGGCGATCTCCTTGCCGCGCATGGCCTGCAGCTCGCGCAGCGAGGCCTTCAGCAGGTCGCGGCCCTGGAAGCGGATCTGCCCGCTGCGCTCGGCGTTGCTGGGCAGCAAGTTCAGGATGGACATGGCCGTGACCGACTTGCCCGAGCCCGACTCGCCCACGAGCGCGACCGTGCTGTTCTCGGGGATGTCAAAGCTGACGCCCTTGACGGCCAGTGCGCGCTTCTGCTCACCGTTTTCCTTGCCGAGGCGGAAGGCGACCTTCAGGTCTTGAATACTCAACAACATCGTCAGGACTCCCGCCGGGCCGCCCCAAGGGAGGCCTGCGCCCCCTCGGGGGGCAGTGAACGAAGTGAACGTGGGGGCATCGTTTTCACTCCAGACCGCGCAGCTTGGGATCGAGCGCGTCACGCAGCGCATCGGTGAACAGCGCGAACGCCGTCACGAACAGCGCCATCGTGAAGGTCACGGCGGCCAGCTGCCACCAGTAGCCGAGGATCAACTCGCTCTGCGCCTCGGACAGCATGGTGCCCCAGCTCACCTGGTCCACGCTGACGCCCAGGCCCAGGTAACTCAGGATGACTTCGCTCTTGATGAAGCTCACCACGTGCAGGCTCAGCTGCACCAGCGCCACGTGCGACACGTTGGGCAGGATGTGCTTGAACATGCGCGACGCACTGCTCGCGCCAATGGCCTCGGCCGAGCGCACGTACTCGCGCTGGCGATGCTTCATGAACTCGGCGCGCACGAGGCGGTAGATGCCGGTCCAGCCCGTGAGACCCAGGATCAGCACCACGGACAGAACGCCACGCCCGAAGATCACCGCGAACGCAAAGATCAGCAAGATGGACGGGATGGCAGTGAAGACGTTGTAGACCCACTCCAGCGCATCGCCGATCTTGCCGCCGAAGAAGCCCGACACGGCGCCCAGCAGTGTGCCGATGACGGTGGCCACCAGCGCGGCCAGCAGGCCCACGACGATGGACACCTCGGCGCCCTTGAGCACCTTCTGCAGGATGTCGCGGCCGAAGCGGTCGGCCCCCAGCGGCAGCGTCTCGGCGCGCTGGATGTCCTCGGTTTGGTACTTCTTCGCGGCCTCGGCCCATTCGGCGTAGCGCGGGGCCAGCGGGTCCACGTCGGACAGGTCGGCGTTCGGGCCCTTGGGCGACTCGATGGCGCCCAAGGCCTCGGCGGCCCGGGCACCGACGAGGTGCGGCGGCGCGTTGGGCACCGCGATCTCCTTCTGCCAGTTGCCGGCCACCAGGCCCGTGGCGGCCAGCACCACCAGCACCATGAAGGCGGCCACGATCCACAGGCACACCATGCCGACGCGATCGGCCTTCAGGCGCTTCCAGGCCAGGGACCACACGCCCTGGGATTTCACGGCGGCGGCGCTCATTTGAGGACGACTCGCGGATCGACCAGGCTGTACAGCAGGTCGGTGATGAGGTTCACCAGCATCGTGATCGCGGCGAGGTAGATGGCGAAGGCCTGGATGACGGGGTAGTCACTGCGGTTGACGGCCAGCAGGATCTCGCGCCCCAAGCCCGGGATGGAGAAGAACACCTCGATCAGGAAGCTGCCGACGAACACGCCCGGCAGCAGCACCGACACATTGGTCATGATGGGAATGAGCGCGTTGCGCAGCACATGCTTCATCAGCACGGTCTTCTCGGTCAGGCCCTTGGCACGCGCCGTGCGCACGTAGTCGTGACCCAGCTCGTCGAGGAAGAAGCTGCGGTACAGCCGCGTCTGCGGCGCCAGCGCCACCAGCGACACGACGATGACCGGCAGCGGCGTGTAGGTGCTGAGGTTGGTCCAGAACGAATCGCTCCAGCCCTGCACCGGGAACCAGCCGAGGCGGAACGCGAAGAAGTACTGGAACACGATCACGTAGACCAGCAGCGACACCGACACGGCAATGGTGGTCGTGATCATGACCACGCGGTCCGTCAGGCTGCCGCGCACATAGGCAACACCCATGGCCAGCGGAATGGCCAGCAGCACTTCCAGCAACAGGATGGGCACCATCACCGTCAGCGTGGCCGGCATGCGGCTCAAGAACAGCTGGCTGACCTTCTCGTTCGTGGCCCAGCTGTTGCCCCAGTCGAAGGTGACGATCTGCTTGAGGAAGATCCCCAGCTGCACCCACCAGGGCTGGTTCAGGCCCAGCTGCTCGCGGATCGCGTTGATCTGCTCCTCGGTGGCGGCCATGCCGCCGAGGATCTCGGCGGGATCACCACCGAAGAACTTGAACAGGAAGAACACCAGCAGCACGACCCCCAGCAGCGTGGGGATCATTTGCCACAGGCGCCGGATCAGATAAGCCGTCATCGGGCGGCCCCTTCTTCAGACAACACCTACAACAAGACGAAACCCGCCGGGGCGGGTTTCGAGGACGAGGGCACGGAGTCTAGGCGACATCCGAAGCCCCCTGGATGGGGTTAGCCAGCGATCGGGCGCCGCCGTTGTCAATGCGCAAAGCAGGCACTTGGACTCCGCCGCCGGCGAAGCCTGCCACCCATTGCCTACACTCGCGCCCACTGCGCCGCCGGCCCTCCGCCGGGGCGTGCTCAAGAGGTCGTTGGAGTGGGGATGAGAAACGTCTTGTTGGCGGCGCTGGCCGCAGGTGTGCTGGCGGCCGCGCCGCTGCGGGCAAGTGCCCAGGCGCCGGCCGAGCCCAAGGTGCTGCGCTATGCCTTCCGCAGCGACATCACCAGCTTCGACCCCGCCAAAGTCTCCGACACCTACTCCAACACGCTGATCACCGGCATGTTCGACGCGCCGGTGCGCTGGGCCTACCTGGCGCGCCCCTTCAAGCTGGAGCCCTCGGGCTGCGAGCTGCCCGAGGTGTCGGCCGACTACAAGACCCTCACCTTCAAGGTGCGCCCGGGCCTGTACTTCCATGACGACCCGGCCTTCAAGGGCAGGAAGCGCGAGCTGGTGGCAGCTGACTACGTCTACTCGCTCAAGCGCCACTACGACCCACAGACCAAGAGCCCCAACCTCTACATCCTGGAAAGCGCAGGCGTGCTGGGCCTGAGCGAGCTGCGCAAGAAGGCGCTGCAAAACAAGACACCGTTCGACTACGACGCCCCCGTCGAGGGTCTGAAGGCGCTGGACAAGTACACCTGGCAGATCCAGCTCGCCAGGCCCGACCCGCGCTTCGTCAACAACCTGGCCAACCCCATGGCCGCGGCGCTGGCGCGCGAAGTGGTGGAGGCCTACGGCGACCGCATCGGCGAACACCCGGTGGGCACGGCGGCCTTCATGCTCAAGCGCGACGAATGGCGGCGCTCCAGCCGCATCGTGCTGGTGAAGAACCCGGCCTACCGCGACGAGTTCTACCAGGAGCAAGCCCCCGCCGACCGCCCCGACCTGCAGGCGATGGCCGAGCGCCTCAAGGGCCGCAAGCTGCCCATGATCGACCGGCTGGAGGTGGCCATCATCGAGGAGCCGCAGCCGCGCTGGCTGGCCTTCCTGAACGACGAGGCGGACTTCATCCAGGAGGTGCCCTTCGAGTTCATCACCACCGCCGCGCCCAACGGCCAGCTGGCGCCCAACCTCGCCAAGCGCAACATCAAGATGAACCGCTACCCGCAGGCGGACATCAACTTCACCTTCTTCAACATGAAGGACCCGGTCGTCGGCGGCTACGAGCCGGCCCAGGTGGCGCTGCGCCGCGCCATCGGCCTGGCCTACGACGTGGACCGCGAGATCCGCCTGGCGCGCAAGGGCCAGATGGTGCCCGCGCAGGGCCTGATGCCGCCCGGCACCTGGGGCTACCGGCCCGACCTGAAGACCGAGATGAGCGAGCACAACCTCGCCAAGGCCAAGGCGCTGCTGGACCTGCACGGCTTCAAGGACGTGGACGGCGACGGCTGGCGCGAGCGCCCCGACGGCAGCGAGCTGCGCCTGCAACGCGCCACCCAGCCCACGGCCGACTACCGCGTGCTGGACGAGCTGATGGAGAAGGCCATGCGCGCCATCGGCATCCGCATCGCCTTCAAGCAGGCCAAGTTCCCGGAGAACATCAAGGCCAGCCGCGCCGGCAAGCTGCAGATGTGGAACCTCGCCTGGGTGGCCACCACGCCCGACGCCGGCTACCACCTGGCCGTGGCCTACGGCCCCAACGGCGGCCAGGCCAACCACAGCCGCTTCGACCTGCCGGCCTTCAACCGCCTGTACGAACAGCAGGCCGTGCTGCCCAACGGCCCCGAGCGCCAGCAGCTCATGGACCAGGCCAACAAGCTCGTCGTGGCCTACATGCCCTACAAGATCAGCGGCCACCGTATCTGGACCGACCTGAGCCAGCCCTGGGTCACCGGCACCGAGCGCAACGTCTTCCGGCGCGACTTCTGGCAGTACGTCGACGTCGACATGGCCGCCAAGGCCGCTGCGGAGCGCTGACCATGCGTGCGCTGCTGCTGACCCTGGGCCTGGTGATCGGTAGCGCACACGCGGCAGAGCCGCCGTCCGCCGCCGGCCCCAAGACGCTGCGCTACGCCTTCCGCGTCGCCGAGACGGGCTTCGATCCGGCCAAGATCCTGGACCTGTACTCGCGCACCGTCACGCCGCACATCTTCGAGTCGCTGGTCACCTACGACTACCTGGCGCGACCGGTGCAGCTCAAGCCCCTGACGGCAGTCGAGCTGCCCACGCCCAACGCCGACTACACGCAATGGACCGTGCGCGTGCGGCCTGGCATCTACTTCCAGGACGACCCGGCCTTCGGCGGCAAGAAGCGCGAGCTGACCGCGGCCGACTACGTCTACAGCTACAAGCGCTTCGCCGACCCCAAGGTCGCCGCCGCCGCCTGGAGCACGGTGGAAGGCTGGCACGTGACAGGCCTGAAGGCCGCTCGCGACGCCGCGCTGAGAAGCAAGCGCGACTTCAACTACGACGCCCCCATCGCCGGCCTGCAGCAGCTGGACCGCTACACGCTGCGCTTCCAGCTCGACAAGCCTAACCCGCGCTTCCCGCAAGAGATCGCACCGTCCGACCTGTTCGGCGCCGTGGCCCGCGAGGTCATCGAGGCCGCGGGCGACCAGACCATGGCCAGCCCCGTGGGCACCGGCCCCTTCGTGCTCAAGCAATGGCGGCGCGGCAGCCTCATCGTGCTGGAGAAGAACCCCGCCTACCGCGAGCGCGTCTACGAGGCCAACCCCGCGCCGGACGACGCCGAGGGCCAGGCCTTGCTGACCAGGTTCAAGGGCCGGCGCATCCCCATGATCGACCGCGTGGAGATCAGCATCCTGACGGAAGACCAGCCGCGCTGGCTGAGCTTTGTGCGCGGCGAGCACGATTTCCTGGAGCGCGTGCCCGAGCCCTTCGTCGGCATCGCGGCCCCCAACAACCAGCTCGCCCCCAACCTCGCCAAGCAGGGCATGAAGCTGCACCGCACGCTGGGCTCCGACGTCTTCCTGTCCTTCTTCAACATGGAAGACCCGGTCGTGGGCGGGCGGGCGCCGCACCAGATCGCGCTGCGCCGCGCCATCGCGCTGGGCATGGACTTGCAGCGCGAGATCCGCCTCGTGCGTGGCGGCCAGGCCATTCCCGCGCAGAGCAACTTCCCGCCGCACACGCTGGGCTACGAGCCCGACTTCAAGAGCGAGAACGGCGACTTCGACCCACCGCGCGCCAAGGCGCTGCTGGACCTCTACGGCTACGTGGACCGCGACGGCGACGGCTGCCGCGACGCGCCCGACGGCAGCCCGCTGCAGCTGGAGATGGGCACCACGCCCGAAGGCATACAGCGCCAGGTGGACGAGCTGTTCGACAAGGACATGCGCCGCATCGGCCTGTGCATCCCGTTCCGCACCGCCAAATGGCCCGAGCAGCTGAAGGCGGCCCGCGCTGGCAAGCTGCAGATGTGGATGGTGGCCTACTCGTCGGCCCAGCCCGACGCGTACAGCGCCGCCACGCGCTTCTCCAGCACGCACGCGGGCGGCAACAACATCGCCCGCTTCAGTCTGCCCGAGGCCGACCGGCTGGTGGACGAGATCGGCAGCATGCCCGACGGCCCCGAGCGCGTGGCCAAGCTGCAGCGCCTTCGCAGCATCGGCGTGGCCTACATGCCCTACAAGATCAAGGGCCATCGCTTCTTGCTCGACATCGAGCAGGCGCAGCTGCGCGGCTACCGCCGGCCGATGTTCATCCAGAACTGGTGGGAGTACGTGGACATCACCCCCGCCGCGCAGCCCATCCGCTGAAATCGCCGGGTGCATGCCGCCGTTTCGACGGCCTGTCGCACGCCGCTGGTCCGTGCGCGGCAAGCCGGTAGGCTTCGCCCCATCAACACCAAGGAGCCCACCATGAACGACGCCGACGAACTCAACAAGCTGGCTGACCTGCACGCCCGTGGCGTGCTCAGCGACGCCGAGTTCGCCCAGGCCAAGGCCCGCGTGCTGAGCGGCCAAGCCCAGCCCGCCCCCGGCCCCGGCACCGCCCCCACGCCGGCCGTGCAGGCCATGAACGCCCTGCGCCGCAGCCGCATGGACCGCTGGCTGGGCGGCATCTGCGGCGGCATCGCCCGCGCCACGGGCGTGGAGTCGTGGATCTGGCGCCTGATCTTCGTCGCGCTGTTCCTGGCCGCCGGCAGCGGTATCCTGCTCTACATCCTCCTCTGGATCTTCGTGCCAGAGGATTAACGGAGGCCGCCAGGCCGACCCCTCAAGCGACTGCCACGGAACCGGCTTTGCCGGGCCGTTGGCAGTGCCTCCTTGAGGGGGCGGCCGTCAGGCCGTAGGGGGCGCTCTCATGCAACTGCTCGCCGGCCTTGATGCCAGCTTTCTGCACCTGGAAACGCCGCAGATGCCCATGCACGTGGGCGCGCTGCACCTGCTGGAACTGCCGGCCGGCTACGACGGCGACTACGCCCAGGATCTGCGCGACCATCTGCGCGCCCGCCTGCCTCAGCTGCCCGCGCTGCGCCGCCAGCTGCTGCCCATGCCGCTGGGCCTGTCCAACCCCGGCTGGGTGGAGGCCGAGCCCGATCTGGACATGCACGTCGTCGAGATCGCGCTGCCCGTGCACAGCGGCCTGGCCGAGCTGGAGGCGCAGGTCGGCGAGCTGCACACGCAGTTGCTGGACCGGGCCCGCCCGCTGTGGAAGTTCCATGTGTTCACCGGGCTGGAGCCCGGCCCCGACGGCGAGGTGCGCGTAGGCCTCTACACCCAGCTGCACCATGCGGCGGTGGACGGTCAGGCCGCCGTCGCGCTGGCGCAGGTGCTGCTCGACACCAGCCCCGAACCACGCGCCCCTGGCGCGCTCGCCGCACGCGGCCGCAAGCACCACGCCCCTGGCAAGCTGGGCCTGCTTCGCACCGCCGTCGGCCAGCAGTTCAGCCAGAGCCTGAAGCTGGTGCGCCAGCTGCCCGGAGCGGCCGGCGTGTTGGGGCAGATGGCAGCCGGCGCCGTCGGCAGCGCGCTGGCCGGCACGACGCTGACCACGCTGCGCCGCAGTCTGACCGACGCCACCAGCCAGGCCGCTGCGCTGCTGCGCGGCCGCGCTGACCTGGCGCAGCTGGGCTCGGCGCCGCGCACGCGCTTCAACGTCAGCCTGTCCGACACGCGCGCCTTCGCCACGGTCTCGCTGCCGCTGGCCGAGCTGAACCGCACGCGCAAGCGACACGGCGCCAGCCTCAACGACGCGGTGCTGTTCGTCATCGGTGGCGCGCTGCGCCGCTTCCTGACCAAGCACGGGCCGCTGCCGCGCAAGCCGCTGATCGCCGCCGTGCCGGTGTCCTTGCGTGTGGCGGGCGACACCACCGCCAACACCCAGGCCACCATGAGCCTGATGAGCCTGGGCACCCACCTCGCGCGCCCAGCCGAGCGGCTGGCCCATGTGATGGCCTCCAGCCAGGCCACGAAGGCGCAGATGGGGCCGCTCAAGCAGCTCATGCCCACCGACTTTCCGGCACTGGGCATACCGTGGCTGATGCAGGCAGGCGCCCAGCTCTACGGCCGCGCACGCGTGGCCGAGAAGCTGCCCGTGGTGGCCAACCTCGTCGTCTCCAACGTGCCCGGTCCGACCGTGCCGCTGTACCTGGCCGGCGCCCGCATGCTGAGCAACTACCCGGCCTCCATCGCCGTGCACGGCCTGGCGCTGAACGTGACAGTGCAGACCTACGACCAGTCGCTGGACATCGGCCTGATGGCCTGCGGCCAAGCCTGCCCCGAGACCGCCGAGCTGGCCGCCCATGTGGAGACGGCCTTCCTGGAGTTCCAGGCCCTGGCGGTGGCCGAGGACAAACCGGCCCGCAGGACGACGGCGCGCAAGCCTGCGGCCAAGGCGCCGGCCAAACCAGCTCGCCGCCAGCCCGGCGTCGCCCAGGCGACACCGCGCGCCCGGGCAAGCACGCCCCGCAAGAAGGCCGCCGCCCGCTGACAATGCGGGGGCTTCGCCCGTTTCCCTGTTCCGCATGCCCGCCTCCCGCCCGCCGCGCATTCCGCGCCGGCCTTCTTCGACGCCCGACACCCCCGACCACGACGACCTGCGCGCGCCCAACGCGTGGCTGCTGATGCTGGAGGGCCGTGCGCCGTGGGAGTACGCCGCCCTGCTGGCCGCGCTGCCCTGGATGCGCAAGCTGCCACGCGGCGACGGCCACCCGGTGTTGGTCTTCCCCGGCCTGGGCGCCAACGACCTCAGCACTGCGCCGCTGCGCGCACTGCTGGACGCGCTGGGCTATGCCACCCAGCCCTGGGGCCAGGGCTTCAACTTCGGCCCGCGCACCGGCGTGCTGGAGCAGTGCAAGGCCCGGCTGCAGGACCTGCAGCGCCGCCACCACCGCAAGGTCAGCCTGGTGGGCTGGAGCCTGGGCGGCATCTATGCCCGCGAGCTGGCCAAGGAATGCCCCGCGCAGACACGCTGTGTCGTCACGCTGGGCACGCCCTTCACCGGCCACCCGCGGGCGACGAACGCCTGGCGCTTCTTCGAGATGGTCAGCGGCCACACGGCCCACGACCCGGCGCTGATGGACGCCATCCGCGAGGCACCGCCGGTGCCCACGACGTCCATCTACTCCAAGACCGACGGCGTTGTCGCCTGGCGCTGCAGCGTCATGGAGCCTTCGCCGCTGGCCGAGAACATCGAGGTGCAGGCCAGCCACATCGGCCTGGGTTTCAACCCCATGGCCCTGTTCGCGCTGGCCGACCGGTTGGCCCAGCCCGAGGGGCAGTGGCAGCACTTCGAACCCAAGGGCTCGCGGCGGTGGTTCTACAAGACCCCGCACGCCGTCGACTGACCCCACACCGCTTCCCCGCCGCAACAGCCTGTATGGTTGCGGCCTGACACAAGGACTGCCATGCACCACCACACCCTCGCCGCCGACGACAAGGCCGCCAAGAAGGACGCCGCCCCCGAGAAGATGGAAGAGCAGCTGCTCTTCAAGGGCCGCTACGTGATGATCTTTGGCGAGATCGACGACAAGATGGCCCACGCCACCTGCCGCCGCCTGCTGGCGCTGAGCCAGGAATCCGACGCGCCCATCACGCTGCTCATCTCCAGCCCCGGCGGCCATGTGGAGAGCGGCGACGCCATCCACGACATGATCCGCTTCGTGCGCGCCCCGGTCACGGTGGTGGGCACGGGCTGGGTGGCCAGCGCCGGCACACACATCTACCTGGCCGCGCCCAAGGAGCGCCGCCTGGCGCTGCCCAACACGCGCTTCATGATCCACCAGCCGGCCGGCGGCGCCGGTGGCCAGGCCAGCGACATCGCCATCCAGGCCAAGGAAATCATCCGCACCCGCGAGCGCATCGCCGCCGTCATCGCCCGCGAGACCGGCCAGCCGCTGGAGCGCGTGCGCGTGGACATCGAGCGCGACTTCTGGATGGGCACTGACGAGGCCATCGCCTACGGCCTGGTGTCGCGCATCATCGAACGCCAGGCCGACCTGGGCTGATGACGCCAGACTGATGCAGGTCAGCGCCAACGGCGTCCGCCTCGAAGTCGACATCCACGGCCCGGCAGACGGCGAGCCGCTGCTGCTCGTCATAGGGCTGGGCATGCAACTCGTGGCCTGGCCCGAGGGCTTCGTGGACGCGCTGGTGAGCCACGGCTTTCGCGTCATCCGCTTCGACAACCGCGACGTGGGCCTGTCCCAGCCCTTCGACGCGCTGGGTACGCCCAACCTGCCGCTGACCGCGCTGCTGCACACGCTGCACCTGCCGGTCAAGGCGCCCTACCAGCTGGCCGATCTGGCGCGTGACGCCGTCGGGGTGCTGGACGCGCTGGGCATCGACCGCGCCCATGTGTGCGGCGCCTCCATGGGCGGCATGGTGGCCCAGCACCTGGGCTTCTCGCATGGCGAGCGGCTCAAGAGCCTGACGCTGATGATGACCACCAGCGGCGACCGCGCCTTGCCCACCGAGAGCCTGCGCGTGCGCCGGGCGCTGCTGTCACGCCCGCGCCCGGCGGCCACGCCGGAGCAGCGCTTGGCGCATGTGCTGGATCACTTCGTGGCGCTGTACCGGCTGATCGGCAGCCCCGGCTACCCGACCGAGCCGCAGGCGCTGCGCGAGCGCATCGCGCACAGCGTGCGGCGCTCGTTCCGACCGCAGGCGGTGGCGCGCCAGTTGGTGGCCATCGCGGCCGACCGTCACCGCGCCGCCCGGCTGGGCCGCATCACCACGCCCACGCTCATCCAGCACGGCGAGCATGACCCGCTGATCCCTGTGGCCGCCGCGCACGACCTGGCACGGCGCATCGCCGGTGCGCAACTGGACATCATTGCCGGCTGGGGCCACGACCTGCCGGAGCCGCTGTGGCTGCCGCTGGCGGCCGGCATCGCCGCCAACGCGACGCGCGCCTGAGCGTGGCTCAGCGCTGCACGTCGGCCAGCGACGCGACCGCCTGGTAGGCCTCCAGAGCCCGGTCCAGGTTGGGGGCGCCTTCCATCTGGGCCCGCTTGAGCGCCAGCTGGGCGGTCTCGGTTTGGTGCTCCTGGTCCGACACCGTGCCATCGCGGTTCACGTCGGCGCTGACATGGACAGTGCCGGTGGCGACCTTGGCCGCGTCCTGCGACGCCGCAGCCTGCGTGCCGGCAGCCGACACGGTCACCACGGTGGACGCTGCGTCCGGCTCGGCCCGGCGTGCCGGCGCGGGCGACGCAGCCACCCCGGCTGGGGCGGCGCTGGCGGTGGCGTTGACGGGAGGCAGCACGGCAGTTTCCGACGACGGGATCAGTGCAGATCGACCTGCGCGCCGCAAACTTGAGCGTTTTCTGGCGAGGCCGCCTCAGCGCGCCTTGGCTTGGACGTCCACAGCCGTGCGCTTGCCGTCGGCCCCCTCCACCGTCAGCGTCAGCGGCACGGTGTCGCCGGCTTTCACCGGCGCCGTCAGGCCCATCAGCATGACGTGATAGCCCCCCGGCTTCAGCGCCACGGCCTGACCGGCCGGCAGTGCGAGGGCTTCGACCTGGCGCATCTTCATGACGCCAGCGTCCATCTTCATCTCGTGGATCTCGACCATGCCGGTCAGCGGCGAGCTGACGGCCATCAGCTTCATCGGCTTGTCGGCGGTCAGCTGCATGAAGGCACCGGTGGCCTTCTGCGGCGCCACGGTGGCGCGCACCCAGGGATCGTCGACCTTCACCTGCGCCTGGGCGACAGCAGTGGTGGACAGGAGGGCGGCAAGCAGCAGGCGGCGCATGGCAGTGGCTTGGGTAGCTGTGGATGTTCAGTGGATTCTGAACTCTACCAACTTGTCGAAATTTAATGAGTTCTGAACTCTACCCACTGAGAGATCAAGCACTTGCAAAGAGGTCGCTCGGAGAGCTCTGAACTCCCTGCTCATTCAAGTCTGAACTTTCAGGGATTCTGTTCATTCACGCGCATAAGAAAGGTCACTCTGGCTCTACTGACGTCACTGGGCATCCCATGAGACCTCATGCCAGGATCCAAACGCACGCGTGCTACCTGGAGAGGCCCTTGGTTTTCCTGTCGATGAACTCGTCGCGCTGATCCTTCAGATTAGGTCCATCGATGTACTGGGCCAACTGGTCCAAGTCGCGATTGCTCACGCCGTGCCCCTGAAAGAACTCCTTCCACCCATCCACGGCCGAAGCCACGCGCTTGACTGCCTCAACGGCCGTGTCTTTCGTGAGCCCGAAGGCCTGCACTTCCGACAGCGCGTTCTCCAGCGAGGCATCGGCCTGCTGCTTGCCAACCCTGAGCTGCTGTTGGCCCAGCCCCTGAACCGACGGCACGACGTCGTAGGCCGGTGACAGGTCGTAGAACCCGTCGGCCGCGCGCACGAAGGCATGGTTCTTCTCATGGTCATCCGTGTTGTCCATCAGGATGTTGAAGACCATGCGTGTGAACAACTCCTTCTGTTGCCCGCGAATGGCTTGCGCTCGTCCGAGCCGGCGCAGGCTCTGCGCGAGTTCCGGATAGCCCATAGGCAGGCCGTTGGCGCGCAACACGGTGTTGGCAGAGATCACATGCGAGCGCTGATCGCCGCTTCGATCAAACCGCTTCACGGCGACGGCGTGCCCGTGGACCAAAGGCAGCGCGCGCGTCTGCGCCACGTCGATCCCGCATTGGCTGGCAAGACGCATGGTGGCGTGCTCGACCAGCTCCGTGTTGAAGTCCTCTCCTTCGGAGAACTTCACGACCCACTGCGCGCCATCCATTTCGATCAAGGACTTGGGCCGAGCACCGCCGAACGACGGGCCGGGCTTGACCAAGCGCACCAGCCGCTCGTCCAGCTTCTCGTCGGCCAGGACCGCAGCAACCGCACGCTGCATGTCGTCGAGGTTCGCCAAGCTCGCCATGGCACCACCGCTGCTGGGCCGGTAGCCGCCAGCATCCGTCGAGACACCCAGCGCGCCGAAGCGGTCATCGCCCGCAAAGTAGAGGTACTCCAGCACCGACAGCCGTGAGGGCTTGTAGAGGTTGCGAATCACGCGCTCGCCCCAGCGATCCGGGCGCGCATCGTCAACGGCGCCGACAGCCATGTCTCGCTCCTTGGGCACGTAGACGCCTCGGCCCAAGGGCAGGTCTTCGCTGAGAGGGAAGCCGTGCCGCAGCCAGTCGGCCGAGTACTCCAGTCCAACTTTGCGGTTGCCCTCGGCCAGGAAGACCTGGCCGACGCTTCGCGGCGACGACGGCCCGTCACCAAGCCACCACAGGCTCATGGTGTCTTGCGGCTTGTAGGCGCTATTCACGGCGGCGGCTCCCCCTCTTCTCAATGGCCAGGATCTCCTGCGCCAAAGCCTGGGCGTCGTGCTCTGGCGCCGCCAGATCCCGCAACGCGCCATCTCGGCCGAGCAGCCACAAAGCGGTGGCATACACACCCATGCTGACGCGCGGATCGCCTTTCTCCATGGCAGCCAAGGTCGGAACGGACACATCCATCCGCAAGGCCCAAGACCGGAGCGACTCCTTCCGTCGCTTTCGGCCGAGCCGCAGATGGCCTCCAAGGACTTCCAAGGAAATCTGTACAGGACTGGGCAGGTTCGCTACGGAAACAGCGGCTTTTGGCACAAACCAAGAATACACACACACGCATTTTTGTGCAACTTTGGTTGCACAAGCCAAATCTCTGCCGGGCACTTGAAAGGTCTTTTGGGCGCCACCTCAGCACCGACAGGCCTGGCAGGCACCGCCCTCCCCTGCCCTTCCCTGGCCAGCCAAATGCTCTAGGAGCCGCAGGAGGCGCGTCGCGGTCTACCCCTAGCCCAAGCCGCCCAGTCGAGCGGAATGGTTTTCGACAGTTGCTGTCGAAGTTCATTGAGTTCTGAACTCAACCCACTGCCAGATCAAGCACTTGGACAAATCGAGGGGCTCAGATGGCCCGCGACGACGCGACGCCTGATGCGACTGAGCGCTCGGTGATCGCGCTATGCGCAGGCCGACGTCATCGACGCTGCCACGATGGTGATGCTGCTTGGCGACCAGCTGTCACGTCTGCCGCGTCGATAGCCTGCTGGTCCTTGAGCAGCGCCTGCACGCCGATATCCCGTGTGAGCTTCAACGACCTGGCCAGGCTGCGCATGTTGGACCACACCAGCTCATGATGCATGCCGTCGTCGGAGTGGATCTGCTCGACGACCTTGGCCAGCATCGACATGTGGGCGCCTCATCGAGCAGCGTGCCGATGTGCGCCATGAAGTCGGTCGGCATGGTGCCGGTGCGCAGGGCATCGCCCAGCACCTCGGGTGGGAGGTTGGTCCGATAGCTCGTACTGGCCGACTGTGCGGCCACCACCAGAGCAGGCCGGCGGACCGGCTTGGCGGCGGGCTGGGCGGGCACAGGTTTGGCATCCATGCACTCATTCTCTCGTGGCGCGCGGCATGCGGCCATTGCCAACGTTCGAGATTCCAACGTCAGAAGCGGCCCCAGCCGGCACGCCTGCACGTCGGGACTGCAAAACGCCTGAGACTCGCATGAACACTAGTGAAGCTGGTCTCAGGCGTATCGCAGCCCCGAAAGCTCCTGCTTGTTGGCGCCGACCGAATTCTGAGTGGCTCAGTGTGAGCGTCCAGCCGCTCCATCTTGAACGGCGCCGAAGCATCCGTGACGATGGTGCCCACCAATTCCAATAGGTGGGCACCTATGCATCCCAGATCCCAGAGGCGCGTACACAGCGCCGAGTTCAAGGCGCAAGTTCTGGCCGAGTGCCAAGCGCCTGGCGCTTCGGTGGCGGCCATCGCGCTGGCGCACGGCCTCAACGTCAACCTCGTGCGCAAGTGGCTGGTCGGCCGTGGCATCAAGCGTGCCGGGCTGTCTGCACCGAGGACCGTGGCTCCCATGCCTGCAGCCGTGACGCCGCCGACAGCTGCGGCGCTGCAGTTCATTCCTGTGGCGCTTGCGCCCGAGGCGACGGCCACTGACCCCGCCTCAGCGCCCG